>JAMPDU010000069.1 GCA_023665505.1 Ruminococcus sp. | reverse complement strand
CTCGCTTCTCATAAACGCAGGCGTGGACGTTAAAACCGTCCAAAGCTGTTTAGGGCATGCAACTGCCGCGACAACTTTGCAGATTTACGCTCATACGTTCCAAAACGCGCAGGCTACCGCTATGGAAGCAGTTGCCGAGGCGCTTCCTCTAAACTGTTCAAGTGGCGGTGGGAGCGCATAATGCAATGAAGTTACACAAAGACGGAAAAAACGGGTTCACTTTTCGGTGGTCTTTATAAATTTTAAAAAATAATGACCATTTAAGAGCCTAAGATTATTGAAAAGTTAAAAGTTATCTCCGCAAACGCCCTATTTTACGGGAGTTGCGGAGATGATAGTAAATAGTGTTTATTAATTATTAATTAATTTGTTTACGCAAATTTCCAAAGGCTCGCTGTTATTTTTGTACAGCCCAACGGGTATCACGTCGTCAAAAGTGTAAAATTCGGTAATATTCGGCTGACCGAACAGGTACGCGATAACCCTTTCCTCCGTCGGGTCGATTATCCAGTATTCCTTTACCCCCGCAGCTTTGTACAGCAGCAGCTTGTCCTTATAGTCCCGCCCGAAACTGCCGGGGGAAACTATCTCCATTACCAAATCGGGCGCGCCGTTGTACTTCTGTTCGTCGAATTTATTCGGGTCGCAGGCGATAAATATGTCGGGTACGACTATTACATCGCTGCTGAGCTTAACGTCCGTCGGGGCGGAAAATACCTCGCATTTGCCTTTATTTTTTTTGATGTAATTTTCAATAGTGACGATAATCCCTTTTGCAAGCCGCTGATGCCTGATATTCGGCGACGGGGACATATAAACAATCTGCCCGTTGATAAGCTCGCAGGGTTCCGTAATTCCCAAGCTGTAAAATTCCTCCGCGGTGTAAAGTTTTTCAATTGGCATTGGCATAATTATCACTCCTAAATTTACTTATTAATTAAAATTCTTACGCCGCTGAAATTTTCGTACAACGCAAGCCCTATAACAACAATTCCCAGTACCAATGTGTACCATGCAAAAACGCGGAATTTATCGTTAGCCACAAGCAGCTTTGTAAGCCGTATTGCGAAGTACCCCGAAACAGCGGCGGCGGCAAATCCAACCGCCAAGGGGAGAATATTCGCGGTAAGCTCGCTCCCCGCCGCGTCTCCCAGCTGAACGACCGCTCCCGCCAAAATCACGGGTATGCCCAAAATAAAGCTGTACTCCACCGCGTCGGCGCGTTTCATGCCCGTGAACAGAGCCGCCGAAATCGTCGACCCGGAACGGGAAATTCCCGGCACAAGGGCAATTCCCTGAAAAACGCCTATGGTCAGCGCGGCGGGTACGGTTGTCTCCCCCGCCGTTTTTTTGGGACGGCTGTGCGCACCCTCCTCGCCGCCAACCCGCGTACTTAAAAACAGCAGCGCCGAGGTGTACAAAAACGCGAAACCCTCCACCAAAATGTCGGTATCCTCTTCCAGTCCCTTGAAAAAATCCCTGAATATGTAAAACCCGAAAAGGGGCAGTATGGACACAATTATCATCATTATCATACGCCGCTCGGGGTTCATTTCACGCCACTTGAATTTCCCCGTAAACAAGTCCCTAAGCAGGCGGAAAGCCTCGAATATCAAGGCTTTGATTTTCCCCCAAAAGGCGATAAACACGGCGACCAGCGTCCCCAAGTGGAGGACTATGGTCATAGTCGCCGCACCCTCGCCGTCCAGCCCCGTGAAGTGCTGAAACAGGGACAGATGCCCCGAGCTTGACACGGGCAGGAACTCGGTAAGTCCCTGCAAAATTCCTTGTAAAAATCCCTCTAAAATTGTCATAAAAATATTTCCTTTACATAGTTTATTTTTTGCGGGACGGGAAACCCGTCCCCTACAGTTCGTCGGCGTAGCGGGGTTCGGTTGTTTCGATAAGCCCGTACAGCGCCCCCACCGCGTCGGAAAGTCCCCCGAGAGAATCTATCAGCCCCTCGGAAACCGCCGCCTCGCCGTCAAGAACCGTACCCATATCCATGGTAAGCTCCCCCATATTCATCATAAGCTCGCGGAAACGCTCGGGGGGCATATTGCTGTTCCGCGAAACAAAACTTGTAATCCTGTCCTGCATTTTGTCAAAATATGACATTGTTTGGGGTACGCCCAAAACCGTGCCGCTCATTCGGACGGGGTGGATTGTCATAGTCGCGCTTGGTACAATAAATGATTTCATCGCCGAAACCGCAAGGGGTACGCCGATTGAGTGTCCCCCGCCAACCACAAGGGAGACGGTGGGGGTTTTCATGGAGGCGATAAGCTCGGCGATGGCGAGCCCCGCCTCAACGTCCCCGCCCACGGTGTTTAAGATGATGACGAGACCCTCGATTGAGCGGTCCTGCTCGATAGCCACAAGGGCGGGAATGATGTGCTCATATTTGGTAGTCTTATTTTGGGGCGGCAGGATATAGTGCCCCTCCACCTGCCCGATAACGTTAAGGCAATGAATAAGGTGCTTGGCGTTTTGGGACACAACCTCGCCGTTTTTCTCGATAAGCTCCTGCCTGTCGAGCTGTTCCTCGGCGGGGGAATTGCCGTTGTTACCGTCGTTATTATTTTCATTATTCGGCATAGCGCAAAATAATTCCTTTCTTTGAGATTTTTTCAAGAAATATTTTACGCCGTTAATAAATAATTATACCTCAAAACTTGCAAAAAGTCAAGATAGAAGTTAGAGGTTAGAGGGTAGAGGATAGAAATTTTTTCCTGTAAATTACAGGGAAAACGTTTATAATAAATAAAAACGTTACCGTATAAATAAAAATTTTGCGAATTGACAAAACCCCCGATTTGTGGTATAATCTACATGAGCTTACAAAAAATCGGAGGAAAATTATGTCAAAAATTGTCTTGCTTGCCGACCTGCACGGGAATTACACCGCGACAGCCGCTATGGAAAAGGAACTTTCCGCCCTCGCCCCCGACGAGATTTGGTTTTTGGGGGACGCACTGGGGAAAGGTCCGCAGAACGCCGAAACCTGCGACTGGGTGCGGAAAAACTGCCGCCGCTTTGTGGCGGGGAACTGGGACCGCTGGGTCTCGGACAGAAACAACACCTTTAAGGGCAACGATTTTTACCAAAAACAGGTAGGCGAGGAGCGTATGAACTGGCTCGCCTCTCTCCCCGACGAGGACGAGGCGCTCATCAGCGGGGTGCGGTTTCGGCTTTTTCACGGCAGACCCGTGCTGAACATCGTTCAGGGCTGGGACAGCGACGATTATATGGCGGACTTTTTCACCTCCGGCGGTAAAACTTTCGGGGGGATAATCTGCGCGGACAGCCACCGCCCCTTTGTGCGTTCCACCCACGCGGGGTACGCGCTGAACACGGGCAGTATCGGCAACAGCTTAGGCGTACCAAACGCCCACGCCCTGCTTATCGAGGGGGAAGTGGGAAGTCCCGACCCCGCGCCTATGCGAATGACGGTTTTAAGCGTGCCCTACGACAACAAAGCGGCGGCGGAAATTGCACGTCAAACCGAGGGTCTGCCGTCGAAAGAGGCGTATATCAACGAGATTTTGACGGGGGTTTATTCGCGGTGAGTTAAAAATTTTTTAATAAAAAAGAAACAGAGAATAGAATTTTAATTGCTCTATTCTCTGTTTGTTTTATTTAAGTTTTTGAATAAATTTTATTATTCCTGAGCTCTCCACAAATTCGATGCGGGGTAAATTGTTTTTAATAAAAATTCATTTACCAATACGGTCTTTTCATCAATTGAATTTGATGATACGGCTTTGTACGTATATTCATTATAGTACATAATTTCGCCGTCACTGTATTCTTTTTTTATTTCTGTAATGTTTCCGTTTTCATCATATGTATATGTACATTCTTCATCATATCCAAAATATCGGTCTTCAGACAAATCTTCCGCAGTAACTGTATTAAATGACCATCTTTCTTCGCCGTCCGCAGCCTTTGTAAGGCAATTCCCCTCAAATCGGCAGGTATTTTCAAAGCTGCCCACAACATAATTTACGACATCTTCTCCGTGAACGGTAATTTCGGTCAGATCATCATTATAATTTACAGTGTATCTGCAAGAACGAATTAAAGAACCGTCATCATTGAGCATACTGAAAAAAACTTCTTTTATCAGATTATTTTCGTCATATGTATAAGTAAATTCACAATCTGCCTCGCCGTCCGACGAGCTTTTTTGGGACGTCATTAGGTAAACGTTTTCACCCCATTCGGCAACGGTAATTGTAATTTCTTTCCCCTCGGTTACGCTGTCATATTCTGAAAGGCTCTGCTTTGTAACAATATTTTGTGCCGTTCTGCAATTAATTTCTTTAACAATTTTTACATTTAACCCCATTTCGCTGAGCAATTCCTCAGCCTCATTGCAGTCTATTCCAATAACAACGGGACAATAAACGGGTTCTTCGGAAACCGTTGTTGTTTCCGTCGGATTTATGTTTGTATCTGTAATTGATGTATTTTCGGTTTCGGCAGCCGTACTTACGCTTTCGGCGGTTTCACCTGAAACTGATTGTGTTTCCGTTTCACCTGTCAAAGTGTTTGAGCAGCTTGTAAATAGAGCTGCTGTAAGCAAAATCAAAGCAATTGAAATAACTGTTTTCTTCATAAAAATCTCCTTAAGCAATAACGTTTGCACTTATATAGGTGCAATATTATTATAACACAAGCATATAATTATGTCAATAAGTTTTGTACCTATTTAAGTGCAAAATAATTGATGAAAGGTTTGTGCAAAATGAACAAAAAAGTCGAAACGGCGGTGGGGAACAACGTCAGAATACTTCGGGAAAGGAAAAAAATCACGCAGGAAATACTTGCGGCAAAACTGCAATTGAACGGCTGCGACATAACGCGGAGCGCGGTTGCCAAAATCGAGGTGGGTCAGCGGCACATTTACCCCGACGAAATTATTCTCATAAGGAAAATTTTGGGAGCGACCTATGAGGAAATTTTTAACGTTAAGGAGGAACTTTTTTGAAATATTTCCTAATCTATCTTGCAATAATCAGCCTTATCGCGGCGGTAATGACCGTATCGGACAAGTCCCGCGCGAAAAGGCACAAGCGGCGCATACCCGAGAAAACCCTTTTCGGGACGGCGTTTTTGGGCGGTTCTGCGGCAATGTTCCTCACTATGCTTGCCGTCCGCCACAAGACCAAGCACAAGCGGTTTATGATAGGTCTGCCGCTGATTATGACCGTTCAAGCCGCCGCAATTGCATTTTTGCAATTTTTGCATTTGTAATAATACGTACATAAAAAGTTTTAAAAATGTACTTGAAATACGCCGCGGCAAGAGTTATTATAATATCGTAAATATTTTAAACCGATGATTGAGAGTAGTAACTTCGGAGGGTCACCCAAAGCGAGCTGTAGGCGGTGGAAGTACAGCGGCGGATACCGATGCGAATGGACTCATGAGGGCGAACCGAAAGCGGTTTCCGCAAGTAGGCAAGACGTATACCGTGCGTTATTCGGGGCGTGTATGTCAGTACATTGCATTGAGCGGCGTAAATTTTTACGCAACTTGGGTGGTACCGCAGGAAAATTCTCCTGTCCCATTTTATGGGACGGGTTTTTTGTTTTTTGGGTACACTAATTATAAATTCAACAATACGCAAGCTGACACTTGCAAAAAATGCAAAAAAGAAAGGAAAATTACTATGAAAAAACTTAAACTCACTTCACTTGTTTTAGCCGCGGCTATGGCTTTGGGACTTTCCGCCTGCTCGGGAGGAGACAGTTCAAACGACAGCGCGGACAACGGCGGAAACGCAAGCGCGGACAGCTACAATGTCGGCGTTATTCAGTTCGGCAGCCACCCCTCCCTTGACAACTGCTACGCGGGAATTGAGCAGGCTCTCAAGTCCTCCGACATCGCCGACAAGCTGAACATCGACCTGCAAAACGGCAATATGGACAGCGCGACTTGCGACACAATCGCGAAAAATATGGCGGCAAAAAATTACGACATCATTTACGCAATCGCAACCCCTGCCGCAATTTCGGCTTACGCGGCGACGGCAAACACCGATATTCCCGTGATTTTCTGCGCGGTTTCCGACCCCGTCGCGGCGGGCATTGTTGAGGATATGTCCGCTCCCGGCGGCAATTGCACGGGCACTTCCGATATTTTGGACTTCAACGCACAGGTTTCCCTTATAAAGGCTCTTCAGCCGAATGTGCAGAAGATAGGCGTGCTGTACACCACAAGCGAGGCGAACTCAATTTCTCAGCTTGCAAGTCTTAAAGAGGTTGCGGGCGCACAGGGCATTGAAATCGTTGAACAGGGCGTTCAGGGCGCGGCTGACGTACCCCAGGCGGCGGCAACCCTCGCTCCCAAGGTTGACTGCATAAACAACTTTACCGACAACAACGTGGTAAACAATCTTACGGTTGTTTTGGAGCAAGCCGACGCGGCGGGAATTCCCGTTTACGGCTCGGAGGTTGAGCAGGTTGCAAACGGCTGTCTCGCGTCCATAAGCATTGACTATGTAGAGTTGGGCAAGGTAACCGGCGATATGGGCATACGTGTGCTGAAAGGCGAAAGCGCGGGCACTATCGCGGTTGGACAGATTTCCGAGGGTACGCCCGTGGTGAACACCGAGGTTATGGAAAAGTTCAGCATTGAACTTCCCGAGGCTTATGCGGACGCGGAAAAGGTTACCACTAATAAGGCGGAATAAAACGTCTGTAGGGGCGCATCCTGTATGCGCCCGCCTAAAATGCGCAGGAATGTACACGGCGGGCGGATACAGGATCCGCCCCTACAAAAAGACGTTATTTTACGGTTTGTTATAAAAATCAACAGAGGATAGAGGGTACAAAATTCTATCCTCTATTTTCTATCTTCTTGCTGTATAACCCTTGTAAATACGCAAAAAATGTGGTATAATAATATTATAAAAATTTTAAAGAGGTAATTCTATATGGATATATTTATGAACGTTGTCCGCGTAACACTTGAAGAGGGTCTTATGTACGCCCTGCTTGCCATAGGCGTGTACATAACCTACAGCATACTGGACTTCCCCGACCTGTCGGTGGACGGCACTATGCCTATGGGCGCGATTGTCACGGCGGTGCTGATAATCCACGGCGTAAACCCCTGGCTGTCCCTGCTGATAAGCTTTGTACTGGGTATGGCTTGCGGGGCGGTGACGGGGCTGCTCCACGTCAAGCTGAATATACGCCCCCTGCTTTGCGGTATCATTATTTATACGGCAATGCTGTCGGTTAACCTTGTGGTGCTTTTCAAGGGGAATAACGGCATTACCGTGGCGTCGTTCTTTAAAAAGGAAACTATTTTCAACAGCGGTATTGCAACTATTTTTCCCGATAAATGGAAAATCGTTATACTGTCCTTTATACTTGTGGTTGTCTGCAAAATTGTTATGGACTTCTACCTGAAAACCAAGTCGGGACTGCTCCTCCGCGCCACGGGGGACAACGAGCGGTATGTGACAATGCTTGCCAAAGACCCGGGGTACACCAAAATTTTGGGGCTTGCAATCGGCAACGGCTTTTCCGCGCTTTCGGGGTGCGTTATCGCTCAGCAAAAGGGTTCTGCCGACCAGCAAATGGGTGTGGGTATGGTTGTGCTGGGGCTTGCCTCGGTAATTATCGGGTTAAGCGTTTTCAAGAAAGTAAAATTTTTAAAGCCCACCACAATGGTAATTTTAGGCAGCGTTTTGTACAAAGCGTTCCTGTCGGCTGCGCTGGCTATGAATTTGCCTACCGAGTATCTTAAACTGCTTATGGCGGTACTGTTTACGCTGGCGTTGGTGTTCAGCGAGAAACTTACAGGAAAGAAAAAGAAAGCGTGAATTTCCTAAATTTGCAGGGGACGGGTTTCCCGTCCCGCGCAGTTATCGGATTTGGGAGGAAATATGGAAATAATATTGGATAAAGAAAAATACGATAAAATCTGGGAAAAAATAGACTGCGAGTTTATGTTTACCGGGCGCGGCGACAATTGGATTTCACTTCCGTTTGAAACCAAAAAATACCGTTTGAACAGCATTTTTTCCGATGAACAGGAGAAAATCGTCAATTCCGTTTTTTGTGGGGTAAATCCCAAAGATATGTACGCGCTGGACTGGCAGCACGACTGCTTTATCTATAACCCCTGCGAGGAGATACCGCCCTATTATTGGTTCTATGACGAAAAGCGGGACTGCAATGTGTATTTTCCGAGCTATTACCCAAACGGCGATTATTATTTTTTCGTTTCACTTGACTGGAGGTTAGGCTTATACGGACACCCGTGGCGAAAGGAAATTATTGTTGCCGGAAATGAATTGATACGCGAATTTGAAAAGGTTAAAGACGAGCTTGATATAACGGAAATATTGGAAAGTCCCAAAAAAAGAAAACGGAAGTGGAATTTATGGAACAGCACAACAAAATAATAAACGAAACTGCGAAAAAAATACTGTCTCCCCACGGCTTTTTCCGCAAGGGTTCATCGCGGGTCTGGCTTGACGACAACGGCTATTTTCTGACGGTTATAGAATTTCAGCCGAGCCAATACGACAGGGGTTCTTACCTTAATGTAGGTTTAACTTTTTTATGGGAAACAACAGAAGGTTTAAAGGACACCTTAGTCTTTGAATTAGGCGGCAGGGTGATTGTAAACGGACGGCAATTTGTGTCCTACAAAGATGACGAAACATTTTCGGAAGCAATGGAAAGCTTTGCTTCCGAAGCTCTGAAAGAGGCGGAAGAATACAGAAAATTCAGAGATTTGGAATATGCCAAAAGAACGCTTGCTAAAGAGGCTAAATTTTGGAATGTTTACAACCTTGCAATGCTTTGCTTTTTCAAGGGCGATTTCGCGGACGGGAAAAAATATTTTGAAAAGTATTTGAATACGCTGAAAAATTCGCTTTGCGAAAACGGTTTTTATATAAAATGGCGAGGGGATTTTTACAGCTATTTAACCGGGGAAATCGCTCCCAAGCTTGACACCGCCGAGAACGCCCAAAGGACGGTATTTGATATGATAAACCGCAGGAGGGAATTTTTTAATGGCAAGGCGGCGTTCAAAAAAATGAAAAAGGATATTTTGTATTGAAAAATTTTTTACATAATTGAAAGGAGCGCGCTATGAAACGGATATTTCTGCACGGTTTGGGTCAAACGCCCGACAGCTGGGGAAAAACCGCCGAGCTGTTAAATTCCCCCGAAAATAATATATGCCCCGATTTGGCGGCTCTGCTTAACGGTCGTGAGGCAAGCTACGCAAACCTTTACGCGGCTTTTTCGGAACTCTGCGGCGGCTTTGACAGCGCGTTGGATTTGTGCGGATTATCCCTCGGCGGTGTGCTGGCTTTGAATTACGCGGTGGATTATCCCCAAAGGGTCAACTCCCTTGCGCTTATTGCTCCGCAGTACAGAATGCCGAGGGGTCTGCTGCGGTTTCAGAATATTCTTTTTCGGTTTATGCCGAGTAAAGCGTTTCCCAAAGCGGGCTTTGGGAAAGCCGATTTTATCAGGCTTTGCGGCACTATGACCGAACTGGATTTCAGCGGGTGCGTACATAATATCACCTGCCCCGCCCTTGTGATTTGCGGCGAAAAGGATACTGCGAATATAAAAGCGGCAAGGGAGCTTGCGGATATTCTGGAAAACGCCGAACTGCAAATAATAAGCGGTTCGGGACACGAGGCGAATACCGACGCGCCCGAAAAGCTGGCGGAAATTCTTAACGGGTTTTACGGTAATATGAATACATAAGCAGCGCGAAAGGAGCAAAAAATGCTTGAATTAAACAACAAATATTATATGCGGTTTATGTTTGACTGGGCAAGCGGCACTTGCCTATGGGCGGACAACGCCGCGGCGCAGGAGAAATTCGGCGACTATTTTGTGGATTTATCGCGGCTGCCCGTTTCGGCGGAATTAAAAAAACAGCTTGAGGAAATAAGCCTGCGGTTCGATACGGCTTTGAACTGGGATGAACCCAACGGCGACAACCCCATTTTATGGACTGATGAGCAAACAGACGATTTTTGCCTTTTGGCGGAGGAGCTTTACAAAAAGGTCTGCGCCGAACTGGGAGAGGATTACGTTATCACATACGTTGACTGCTGTTCGGACTGGCGGCATTGAAAGGAGTACAAAGAATGCTTGAACTAAACAACATCACCAAAATTTTTAACGCGGGTACTGTGGACGAAACCACCCTTTTCGACAACTTTTCCTTTAAGCTGGAAAAGGGGGAATTCGCCGCAGTCATCGGCTCTAACGGCAGCGGCAAAACTACCCTGCTGAACCTTGCCTGCGGGACTTTAAAGCCCGACGGCGGCACTATCGTTTTCAAGGGCGAGGACATTACAAAGCTCCCCGAACACAAGCGGGCGCGGTCTATCGGGCGGGTTTTGCAGGACCCCCGTCTCGGCACCTGCGGCAACCTTACCATACTTGAAAATATGGCTTTGGCGGACAACAAAAACAAGTCCTTCGGCTTAGGCGCGGGGGTAAACAAAAAGCGGGCGGACTACTACAAGTCCTTGTTGGAGACCTGCGGAATGGGTCTTGAAAACAGAATGAACGTCCCCGTGGGCAATTTAAGCGGCGGACAGCGGCAAGCGGCGGCGTTGATAATCGCCTCGATGACGGACATTGACCTGCTTGTCCTCGATGAGCACACGGCGGCTCTCGACCCCAAGTCCTCGGAAACACTTATGAAAATCACCGACAAGGTGGTAAAGGAGAAAAACCTCACCACCCTTATGGTTACGCACAACCTGCGTTTTGCGGTGGAGTACGGCTCGCGGCTGGTGATGATGCACGAGGGCAGATGCGTTATGGACATCAAGGGGGAGGAAAAGAAAAACGCAAATGTTGACGATTTGCTGAAGGTGTTTAATGAAATCAGCATTGAGGTGGGCAATTAGAGGCAAGATTTTCAGAGGCAAGAGGCAAGAATTGGAGGTAATTTTTATGAGTACAAGAGAATTGGCATACAGCCTTATTGACAGACTGCCCGAACGTCAGCTTGAGGCTGTGGTTGAAATTTTAAAGGGACTTTCCGTTCCGAAAATTCCCGAAGTCGAACCCGACGAGTGGGATTTGGAAATGATTAAGCGTGCAGAAGAAGATAACGACGGCGAAACAATATCAATAGAGGATTTGGCAAAGGAGCTTGGTATAGATTATGACAGCCTATAAAATTATCGGCTTTGAGAAATCCGCAAAAAAGTTTATTAAAAAACAGCCGCCCGAACAGCAGAAACGTCTGCTTAAAGCAATAAACGGATTGCCCGACAGCGGCGATACTCTTAAAATGCAGGGCTATAAATCGCTGTACCGTTTAAGGGTAGGCAGTTACAGAGTATTGTACAGCGTTGATTATGAGGGCAAATATACAATTGTTACTATTTCGGATATTGACAACAGAGGACAGGTATATAAATAATTACACATATATTTTAATTTGGAGGTAATTTTTATGAGTACAAGAGAAACGGTGTACAGCTTGATAGACAGGTTGAACGACACGCAGCTTGACGCTATAATGGGTGTTTTAAATCAGTTTTCAATACCCAAATACAACGAGGTTGAACCCGACGAAATTGATTTGCAGATGATAGCCGAGGCAGAGGCGGACGACAGCGAACCTATTCCCATTGAGGAATACGCGAAAAGGTTGGGTATTGATTATGACAGTTTATAAAACCGTTATTAAAAAGGCGGCTCAGAAATTTATTGACAAGCAGCCGCCGAAACAAAGAGAACGCATACTTTTAGCAATTAAAAAGCTCCCCCACGAGGGAGATATAGACACATACAAGGCGCACGAGGGATATTACAGGCTCCGTGTGGGGAATTACCGCGTGCTGTATACCGTTGAGCATAATGTTCTTACAGTTGTGGTTTCAAACGTTAATAACAGGGGGCAGGTATACAAATAATTACACATATATTTTAATTTGGAGGTAATTTTTATGAGTACGAAAGAATTGGCATACAGTATTTTTGAAACGCTTACGGAAAAACAGCTTGAGGGTTTTATACTGCTTTTTTCGGGCAGCAATGATGAAACCGCCGAGCCTCGTCCCAAAGCAGGAACATTAAAAGGCTCTTTAGCCGATTGTGCAAACCCCGATTTAATTCCGTTTGAAAAGGAGGCTTGGGCGGACGCGGCTGTTGAAAAATATACGCGCAATTTTTGTAGGGCGGGGGCTCTGCTCCCGCCTTTTGATAAATTACCGTGTTAGGCGGGAGCAAGCCCCCGCCCTACAAACGTCCCAATACAAATTAAGAGGTGAACATTTTGGAAAACAAATTCTTTGCGATAGTTTCAAGAATGAAATACATAAACCGCTGGGGGCTTATGCGGAACACCATTACCGAAAATATCAGCGAGCATAGTCTCGAAACCGCGTTTATCGCCCACGTTCTCGCGCTGTACCGCAACGTGCGCTTTGGGGGGAACGTCAGTCCCGAGCGGGTTGCGCTGCTTGCTATGTACCACGACGTTACCGAAATTATAACGGGGGACTTGCCCACGCCGGTGAAGTACCACAACGCCGAGATAAAAGAGCAGTACGACAAAATAGAAAAGCTGGCGGAGAAAAAAATGCTCAGCTGTCTCCCGGAGGATTTGCGGGAATTTTACGCGCCCCTGTTCGGCAAAACCGAGGAGGAGCGGGAGCTTTGGCGGCTTGTCAAGGCGGCGGACAAGCTCTCGGCGCTGATAAAGTGTCTGGAGGAGCGGCAGATGGGCAACGCCGATTTCGCCGAGGCGGAAAAAAGCACCCTGAAAGCCGTCCACGAAATGAATTTGCCCGAGGCGGAGGAGTTTATGCGGGAATTTCTCACGTCCTACAACCTCACGCTGGACGACCAAGTGCTTTAAAAGGGGTATAATTTCCAAAATATGTATTCTGTTCACAATATATATATATATATATAAGAAATTTAAACACTTTGTCCAAATTTTGCTGTATAATTGATATGTTGTACAAAAAGTGCACGGAAAATTTATACAAAGGAGAACAGAAAATTATGAACATCAAAAAAATAGCCGCAGTTGCGGCGGCTGTCGTTATGGCGGCAGGGGTATGCGCGGGCGTGCCCGTCGGTACGGACACCTCGCCGCTTACGGTAACGGCAGAGGCGGCGGACAGCGGGTTTGTTATTGAGACCGATGTTAACGGGGATAAATATATTTCAAAATATACCGGCAACGGAACAGACATTACCATACCAAATAATATAAAATATGTTGGTGCACTTGCTTTTGAAAAAAATGAAACAATTACAAGCGTTACTTTTCCAAAAAGCTGCGTTGAAATTAAAACAAACGCATTTGCCGGACTGGATACATTAAAAACAGTGGTTTTTGAGGGAAATGCCAAAATTGACAATACCGCTTTCAGAGAATGTGAAAATCTTGAAAATGTTACAATTAAAGGAAGTATTAAAGATTACATAAACGATGGTGCGTTTAATTCTTGTACGTCTCTTAAAACATTTAAAATAAACAAAAACGATTATAATTTCTACATAGGAAACGGCGCTTTTTTGGAATGTCACTCGCTTGTATCTATAAACATTCCCGATAAGTGTACAAATATTGGAGATGATGTGTTTGTAAACTGCTTTAATCTGACAAATTTAACTATTCCCGCAAAAACCAAAACAGGTCTTGACAGTTCAGTAGGCTTTTACGGATTTGGCGATGACTATACGGGAACACATTGCTTTGGATATGTTTCTCTTAAAGCAACGGAAAACGGAGAAAAAAATTTTTTTGTCGCAGACGGAAAAACAAGCGGATTTTACCATGATTATGCGGCAGGAAGAGATACAAAAGTTACCCCAAAACAACTCACGGTATATGTGACAAAAGGTTCACCTGCCGAGGAATACTGCAAAGCTAACGGTATTAAATATTCCTACGGCAACGCAGCGTCCGCAGCGGCAAATGTCCCCACCAACTTCAAGGCAAGCAAGACGACCAATTCCGTAACCTTGTCATGGGGCGCGGTTGAGGGCGCGGACATGTACCGCGTATACAAGTACAACGAAAAAACCGGAAAGTACGAAAAGTACAAAGACGTTAAGTCCGCCAAGTGCGCAATTACAGGACTTTCCGCAAACACGAAGTACAAATTCAAGGTTACCGCATACGACAAGGTTGACGGCAAATACGTCAAGGGCGGAACGTCCAAGGCGGTAAGCGTTACCACTAAAAAGTAAAAATTCCTCTATTTCCTATTCCTGCGGGTCTGCGTGATAAATTCGCGCAGACCCGCTTTTAATTTAACCCGAAAATTAAAAAACTGTTGCATTTTCCCAAAAAATGTGTTATAATTAAGGGAGTACTGATTAAATCTGACACGCAGATTGCGCAGTCAGATTTTTCGTCAGATTGTATCAAAATTTCGCAGGCATACTGACGTATGTCAAGAAATTTTGGTGCAATATGACGGAAAATATGCAAGCAAGATGCGTGTCAAGCCGCAGGCGCGATTTAATCAGTACTCCCTTAGTATCTATACAGGAAAGGAACGGTTTTTATGACGGTTAAACCAAAAATAAGAGGATTTATCTGCACCACGGCTCACCCCGTCGGCTGCCGCGAAATTGTTAAATCCCAGATCGAATATGTCAAGAGCAAGGGCAAAATCGGCGGTCCGAAAAAAGTCCTTGTGATAGGCGCGTCCATGGGTTACGGGCTTGCCTCGCGGATTTCGGCGGCGTACGGCTGCGGCGCGGCGACTGTCGGCGTTATCTTCGACAAGCAGGGCAGCGACAGCCGTACAGCCTCGGCAGGGTGGTACAACACCGCCGCTTTTGAGGAGTTCGCCCACGGGGACGGTCTGTACGCCAAAACCGTAAACGGCGACGCTTTCTCTCAGCAGGTCAAGGACGAGGTTATCGCCCTCATCAAAAAGGATTTGGGCAAGGTGGATATGGTTGTGTACAGTCTTGCCGCCCCCCGCCGCACCACTTCGGACGGTACGGTGTACAGCTCGGTGCTTAAAACCGTGGGGGAGGATTTTACCAACAAATCCATTGATTTGAAAACCGAGACGGTTTCTCGGGTGACTATCACTCCCGCCACGGAGGAGGAAATTTTTGCCACCGTAAAAGTTATGGGCGGCGAGGACTGGAAAGAGTGGATAGGCGCGCTTAAGTCCGCAGGCGCGATTGAGGACGGCGCGGTAACGGTTGCCTACTCCTACATAGGACCGACCCTGACCCACCCGATTTACAAAAACGGCTCAATCGGCAGGGCGAAAGACCACCTTGCCGCCACCGCGAAAGAAATCACCAAAACCATTGACGGCGTTTCGGCGTACGTTTCGGTAAACAAGGCGCTTGTTACCCAGTCAAGCTCGGCGATACCTGTTGTGCCGCTGTACATTTCCATTCTTTACAAGGTGATGAAAGAAACGGGCTTGCACGAGGGCTGCATTGAGCAGATGCAAAGGCTTTTCGCGGAAAAGCTTTTCGGGGACGGTGTGAAAACCGACGGCGACGGTTTAATCCGCCTCGACGACCTGGAAATGCGGGAGGACGTTCAGCAAAAGGTTGGGGAAATCTGGGAAAATATTTCCGACGAAAATCTTCGTGAGTATGCGGATTTGGAGGGTTACAAAAAAGATTTCGCCATGCTTTTCGGCTTTGAGGCGGCGGGCGTCGACTATGAGGCGGACTGCGATACGGCTATAGGTATTGATAGTATTGGTTAAATTCATTGTAGGGTCGCATCCTGTATGCGCCCGTTGATATGGAATTTGTTACAGCGGGCGGATACAGGATCCGCCCCTACAATTGCGTTATAAAAATGTAGGGGACGGGTTTCCCGTCCCGCAGGTATGTGACATCGGGACGGGAAACCCG
>JAMPDU010000068.1 GCA_023665505.1 Ruminococcus sp. | reverse complement strand
TTGCTCTGGAATGTACACCGCCAACTCCATGAACTGCCTTACCGAGGCGCTGGGAATGGCTCTTCGGGGAAACGGCACAATTCCCGCAGTTTACTCGCAGCGCATTGAGCTTGCCAAGCACGCGGGCATGAAGATTATGGAGTTGCTCGAAAAAGACATCAAGCCACTTGACATTATGACGGAAAAGGCGTTTATGAACGCTCTCACCGTGGATATGGCTCTCGGCTGTTCCACAAACAGTATGCTCCACCTGCCCGCAATTGCCCACGAGTGCGGAATTGACATCAACCTTGACATTGCCAACGAGATAAGCTCCAAAACTCCCAATCTTTGCCACCTTGCCCCTGCGGGACACACCTATATCGAGGAGCTTGACGAGGCGGGCGGCGTTTACGCGGTGATGAACGAGCTTTCCAAGAAAAACCTGCTGAACCTTGACTGTATGACGGCAACGGGCAAAACCGTGGGCGAGAACATTTCGGGCTGCGTGAACAGGGATACCGAGGTTATACGTCCCATTGAAAATCCCTACAGCCAAACGGGGGGAATTGCCGTTCTGCGGGGAAATCTTGCTCCCGACAGCTGCGTGGTAAAGAGGAGCGCGGTCTGCGAGGAAATGCTTGCGCATAGCGGTCCCGCGAGGGTTTTCGACTGCGAGGAGGACGCTATGGCGGCTATCACCGGCGGCAAAATCAAGGAGGGCGACGTGGTTGTTATCCGCTATGAGGGACCAAAGGGAGGACCCGGTATGCGTGAAATGCTGAATCCCACCTCCGCCATAATGGGTATGGGTCTGGGCAGCAAGGTCGCGCTTATCACCGACGGACGTTTCAGCGGCGCAACCCGCGGCGCGGCGATAGGACACGTTTCCCCCGAGGCGGCTGTGGGCGGCGTTATCGGCGTTGTCGAGGAGGGGGACGCGATTTCCATAAACATTCCCGAAAACACCGTTACCCTCGATGTAACCCAGGAGGAGATAGACCGCAGGCTTGCGGCGTTCACGCCCAAAACCAAGGAGCTGCACGGCTATCTGAAACGCTACGCTAAAATGGTTACGTCGGGCTCGACGGGGGCTATTTTGAAGGATTGATTTATGAAAAAGACAATTGTCAAATCTCTGCTTATAACCGCCGCAATTGCTGTCATATGCTTGATTGTTTATGCGGCGGTGCAGCTCCCCGCTGTTTTTGACGACGACAAAAACCTTTTGAAAATAGTTTACAGCGGCACGGGTTCAATGGGGAGCTATGCTAAGTACACAATTTCCGACAATACGGTTTTGGTTGAATGCGAGGAAATAAGCCGTTCACATTTTCCCTCTGTTGATATTGATTTCGGCTGGAAATTCAGACCGATACGCGCGGGAAACTGCACCGTTATCACCGAACAATGGGACTGCGGCGATTTTTCCTTTGCCGAGATATACGATGTTGCGGTGGACGAAAGTCTTGCCATAAGCTATTCAAAGCGTACTGCGGAAAAGCTTAACGCCCTGTCGCACTATACAGGCGTTGGGAGCGTGTACGATGTTTCCGTTTCCTGCGATAAAGACGGAGAAACCAAAATTTTTTCCGAGGAGGAAATAACCGCCTTTAACAGCGAGATTGACAGGCTGTACGGTCTGAACGCCGACTGCGAAAAGCCCGATTTAAAGGGTATGACAAAAATCGCGGTTGACTATAAGTACCTGAACGATTATGAAAGTCACCCGGTTTTATATCTCTGCGGCGGAGAAATTTTTTACCCGTATAAGAGATATGAAACGGAATACTGGGCAAAATTCACCCCCGACAACTTTTGCAGCCTTGACGGAATAAACGAGCTGCTCGATATAAAGGATTGATATTATGAATAAAAAATTAACGGTCGGTAAACTTTTCGGCATAATTTTCTGTATCCTCGCGGCGGCGGGTACGGCGTATCTGATTTATATGAATATCTATTTCGGCGGGCAGATGAAGTTGGTGGACAAATACTACACCGCTTTGGAGCGGGACGATTTTGAGGGGTACAAGGCTTGTTTCGCCGAATATTTGCAGGAAAAAATTACCGAGGAAAAATTTGCCGAAAGTAAGAACGAAATATTAATTTTGCAGGATAACGAAGATGTTAATGCAAAAACGGATTTTGACAAACGCGAAAAGTATAACAGCAATATTCATATTGTGTACTATAACCTGACCGTATACAATGATGATGAAAGCGCGAAAAGGAGCGGCTCTTTGCCAATGGAACGGGAAAACGGCAAATGGGTGCTGTCGTGACGTCCATTTTCTAACCTCTGATTTCTATTCTCTAAAAAGGAGGGATTGCCCGATGAAACGCCTTGTAATAGGTATGACCGCCCACGTTGACTCGGGCAAAACCACCCTGTCGGAGGCTATGCTCTACACCGCGGGGGAACTGCGCCGCCTCGGTCGCGTCGACAACGGGGACGCGTTCCTCGACACCCACTCAATCGAGCGCAGCAGGGGCATAACCGTGTTCTCAAAGCAAGCCGTCCTGCGGTACGGCGACTGCGAGCTGACTATCCTCGACACCCCGGGGCACGCGGATTTTTCCGCCGAAACCGAGAGGGCGCTGCGTGCGCTCGATTACGCCGTCCTGGTCATCAGCGGCACGGACGGGGTACAAAGCCACACCGAGACAATATGGCGACTTCTTGCAAGATACGGCGTACCAACTTTCATTTTCGTTAACAAAACAGACATATCTCCCTTTGACGGAAGTGTACTTATGGGCGGTCTGCAAAGCGGCTTGTCGGGCGGTTGTGTAAATTTTTCCCAGCCCGATTTTTTCGAGGAGGCAGCGCTTACCGACGAAAATCTGATGAACCAATATCTGGAAACGGGCAAACTTTCCGACAGCGAAATCGCCCGCGCCGTGTCGGAAAGGAAACTTTTTCCGTGTTTTTTCGGCTCAGCCTTGAAATTAAACGGCGTCGAACAGCTTTTGGACGGGATTTCCCGCTACACCGAAGATAAGTACGCCTCCGCCGACTTTGGCGCGTTAGTGTACAAAATCACCGAGGAGCAGGGCGCGCGGCTCACCCACCTTAAAATCACCGGGGGAAGTTTGAAAGTCCGCCAAAGTGTATTTGACGAAAAGGTCAGCCGCATTCGGGTCTACTCCGGGGCGAAATTCAAGGCGGTTGACGAGGCGTTCGCGGGGTCGGTCTGCGCCGTTGAGGGGCTGACGAAAACCTATGCGGGGCAGGGTCTGGGTACCGAAAAAAACGCCGAAAAACCGTTGCTTGAACCGGTTATGAACTATCGGCTCATTCTGCCCGAGGGCGCGGACAAGCACACGGTTTTGCGGCAAATGCGCCGCCTCGAAGAGGAAGACCCCCAGCTGCACGTGCTTTGGAACGAACGTTCGCAGGAAATCCACGTCCGCCTAATGGGCAAAATTCAGCTTGAAATCCTGCAAACCCTTTTGGAGCAACGGTTTGGGCTGTTGGTAAAATTTGCCGAGGGCAGCATACTTTATAAGGAAACAATTTCCAACCCCGTGGAGGGGGTGGGGCACTACGAGCCGCTGCGGCACTACGCGGAGGTGCACTTGCTCCTTGAACCCGCCGAGCGGGGCACGGGTTTGCACTTTTCCGCCGACTGTCGGGAGGAAATTTTAGACAGAAATTTCCAGCGGTTAATACTCACACATTTGGAGGAAAAACAGCATGTTGGCGTACTTACAGGCTCGCCCGTAACCGATATGAAAATCACCGTAATCGCGGGAAAATCCCACATCAAGCACACCGAGGGCGGCGACTTCAGACAGGCGACATACCGCGCTGTCAGACAAGGTTTGCGGTCTGCGGAAAGCGTACTTTTAGAGCCTTGGTACGCTTTTAAACTGGAAATTCCTCAGGAAAATATTGGCAGGGCAATGACGGACTTGCAGCGAATGTCCGCCGACTTCAATCCGCCGCTGCAAAACGGCTCAACCGCCCTAATTACGGGAAAAGTCCCCGCCTCCGAGTTTGCGGACTACACCGCCGAGGTACTGAGCTACACAAGCGGCAGGGGGCGGCTGAATTTTGCATTAGATGGGTACTTACCCTGTCATAATTCAGAGGAAGTTATTTCCAAAATTGGATATAACTGCGACGCCGACCTTGAAAATACCGCCGACAGCGTATTCTGCTCACACGGCGCAGGGTACGTCGTTTCATGGAATGAAGTGCGGGAACATATGCACATTTCAAGCGGCATAAGTTTTGGAAATTCCCCAAAAGACGAAAACGAGATTTTGCAAGTTACTCCGAAACAACTTGCAAATTACCGCGAAAGACTTGCCGAGGACAAGGAGCTAATGGAAATTTTTGAGAGAACCTACGGCAAAATAAAGCGGGACGAGCGGTACGCCATGCACACCGAAAAGCAAGTCCGCCAAAAAAAGGAAAAACCCGTGCCCCTGCAAACGGGGGAGGAGTACCTTTTGGTGGACGGCTACAACATAATTTTCTCTTGGGAGGAACTGGCAAATGTTGCAAAAGAGAATTTAGACCTGGCGCGAAGTCTTTTGGTGAACACGCTCTGCAACTATCAGGGGTTCAGGCGGTGCAACCTGATTTTGGTGTTCGACGCCTACCGGGTAAAGGGCGCAAACCGCGAAGTGGAGCGGTTTCACAACATCAGCGTGGTCTACACGAAGGAGGCTGAAACCGCCGATATGTACATCGAAAAGGTCACTCACGCGCTGAAAAGCGAGACTTCCAAAAATTACCGCGTGCGGGTCGCCACCTCCGACGGCACGGAACAGGTGATTATTTTGGGCAACGGCGCGTACCGGGTTTCCGCCAAGGAGTTCCGCGAGGAAGTCAGGCTTGTGGAAAAAGCGATTCGCGAATATATCCAATAAATGGCAATGAAAGGAATTTAGACATGATTTTGGTAATTTT
Source organism: Ruminococcus sp. (assembly GCA_023665505.1). GTDB lineage: Bacteria > Bacillota > Clostridia > Oscillospirales > Ruminococcaceae > RGIG8773. The sequence continues at coordinate 11,128 of JAMPDU010000068.1, read as the reverse complement.
TCTCTTAATATGGTTTATTTCTCCAATAGTTTTACTGCCTCTTTATTTTACGAAACGGGGCGAATGTAACCGTCTTACACGGCAAAATTTGGAATTATTGGAGCAACTGAAAGAGCAGCAAAAGCAAGCTCCCGACGAGTTGGAAACTCCGTCCGAGGAACATTGCTCGGAACAGGCTCAACCCGCTGAAAGTCCCTCACAGCCTGCGGTTGCGAGTACTCCATACAATCTTCCGCGGTACGATTTGCCGCCCCGTGTCACGCCTTTTTCCGAGCCGAAAAAGGCGGAAACAGTTCCAAAAACTCCCAAAAAATCGGTCAGTACCATTAATATAATTTTGATTTTAGGCGCGCTGCTCATCTCTCTTTCGGGATTTATTTTCGCGGTTGCAACTTGGGGCGCACTTAATACTTTATTTAAATCTTTGGTACTTATTTCCTTTTCAGTGGTATTTTTTGCCATACATTCTGTTTCGGAACGCAAGTTAAAACTTCCACAAACAGGAAGAGTTTTCTATATTTTAGGAAGTATTTTCCTGCCCTCCGCCGTGGTCGCCGCGGGCGTTTTAAAGGTTTTCGGCGAGTACTTTTCCTTCGCGGGGGACGGCTGCGCGGCGGTTCTCGCGCTGATTTCCGCCACGGTTTGCGTACCCTTTTTCAAGGGCGCGCACGACTATAAAAACCGCTTTTTCGCGGCAACGTCGTTCTATGCGTTTTCTGCGGCAATTGTTTCCATTATATGGCAAATTTCCCCAAACGGCAGCATAACCGCCCTGCTCACCTCGATTTTCGCCTTTGGAATTGTACTTACCGAGCCGTTTATTCAAAGAATATTTACAAAACTTTTCCATGAAGATAACATTTTTGTCAAAGAATGGAATAATTTTGTAATTGTCAACGCATGGCTATTAAGCGTGGTTTCCCTCTTCGCCTCGGAGGGCGGATTTGTTTCTGCAGCGGCGTTTGCGGTGTTTTCCGCCTGCTTTCTCACCAAGACCCTCGCCGACAAAAACAGCGCGGCGGGAGCAGTCGCGTTCACATTTTTCATCACCGCAGCCATGTTCGTCGGCTTTGAGCCGAGGGAATTTTCCGAAGTAATCTGCGTAATCGCCGCAACCGCCCTTATTTGCGGGGTTTTGTCGGTAATGGGAATTTTTCCCGAAAGCCTTAAGAAAATGTTAAATTTATTGGGAATAATTGCCTCCGCCGTAACAGGCGTGCTGGCGATGATTTTGACAATCGGGGACGTCGAAAGCGGCGGCACTTCCCCCGAGCTTGTTATCGCGCTGGTGGCGATTTTCGCGGAAATGCTGGTTTTCGCCCTGCGGTACCGCGCCGAACGGTACAAAGCCATGTCTTTCGCAGCGTTTCTGCTATTGTCAACCAACATTTTTCAAATGCTTTTAGGTGGCGCAAACCTCGCTGTATATGTACCTGCACTCTCTTACGCGGCAGTTTTGGCGTACTTCTCCGCCACACGCTTTACTCCATTAAAGAAACGGCTGTACCACCCCGCAAACGACGTTATTTCGGCGGTTTACGCCCTTTGGTGCGGACTTGTCCCGTTTTTGGAAATTCCAACCACATGCCTATTTGTTATAATTTTCGCAATAATTTTGTCAGGACTTTCCAATCACAAAAAGATTTCCCCCATAATTTGCCCAATTTTAACAATTGCCCTTGCGTTTCCAATTTCGGAAATTTTTAACAGTAACAATATCAGTATATTTTACGAAAAAATTTTGCCGGACGCCATCAGCGCGGTCATCATTTTAATTTGCGTTTTGGGAATTGTCCTGCTGTTCTTAAAAAATGCGGAAAGCTACGCAAAGTCCTACAGAATAACGATTTTCTGCGCAACCGTAATTTTCACCGTAATCGCCTTGATATTCTCCGACTACGCAATTTGCGGATTTGCCCCCTTTGCGGCAGTAACCGCCTACACCGCCACTTACCTGTACAAAAATGCTTTTCCAATTGGTAAATATGGCAAAATATGTCTTTTTCACGGAATGCTCCTGCTGACCGCCTTTTTTGCGGGACTTCAATACGCCGACCCCGCCTATACAGCCTGCTTTCCCGCCGCGGCGGCAATGCTGATTTTCGCCGTAAACGCCGCGGGGACGGTATTCGGCGGCTTTGAAAAAACCGCGAAACACACCGAGCACTTTTTATGGTACGCAATGCCCGCCCTGTCGGGGATTTTGCTGTGGATTTTCCGCGAAGAGGCATTTTCCTTGGAAGTACTCTTCGATAATAAAATGTTAATATTTTTGGCAATATTTGGCTTAATTTTACTTATATGTACCCTGCTCCTATCGCTTTTCCGCAGGAACACCCTCACCCTTATTTTTCCAATATTTATGGGATTATTGGCAGTAAATTGTTGGCGGAATTCTCTCGCCGACCTAATTTTCGCGGCAGTTTTCGGCGTTTTGGGGCGGCTCTTATTCCGCCGAAAAGTCCGCGAAAAGTACTGCTTAGACGTTTTCGGAACAGCCGCGCTCCTGTTTGCGATTTCAGCCCGCAACGCCGCTCAGGGCGCGTATTGGGACTGTTGGGAGTGGGCAAGCCTGCTGACAGCCGCCCTGCTGACGGCGAATTTAACGCGGCGGGAGCAGTCAGCCAAAGCCAACAGGATAATTTTGACAATCGCCGCGGCGTTCCTGTTCCCACTGTGGTGGTCAGAGCCGTTTTTCGCCGTCCCCACGCTGATTGAGGTGCAGTTCAACCTGCTGCCCGTGGTGATTTTCTGCGTAATTCTGCGGTTTATCTGGCGGGACGCGCCCACGGCGGTTTACAATTTTTCCTTTATTTCGGCAATAATTTCCATTATCGTGCTGTTCATCGCCGCCATGTCCTCGGGGAACAACTTCGACGCGGTGTTCATCGGCGTGGTTTTGCTGGCGATGCTGGCGGTTTCGTTTGTCATAAAAAGGAAACGCTGGTTCGTGCTGGCGGTGGCGTCAATGGTGGTCTCTGCGGTACTTCTGAGCGTCAGCCGCCTTGACAGTATAGCCTGGCTGGTATATCTTGCCATTGCGGGGGCTGCGCTGATAGCCTTGGGGGTGGTGAACGAGCTGAAAAAGCAGCAAAAAAAGAGCGGCGAGGACGCAAAACTGACCCGCTTTATGTCCGACTGGACATGGTGACGGCGCATTACATTGTACCGCAAATGTGCTGCAAACGCTATACAAAAATTTTATTTGTAACTGTCGGTCTGTCTGTTATTTGGTTGGTTGTCCCGCTTGCAAGGCTCCGCGTTTTACGGTTGGTTTGCCGTTATTTTGGGGTTCTTTTCGGAACTGTTTACCGGGCGCGTTTTTGCGGTTGCGGTTGGTTTATTTTGGAATTTTTTATACTATCTGTTACGCTATTTGCCGTCTGAATTCGTTTACATACGAGATTGTAGGGCGGGGGCTTGCTCCCGCCTTTCCCGTATTGAATAAAAATTTTGTAGGGGACGGGTTTTCCGTCCCGCTGTCACGTACCTGCGGGCGGGGAAACCCCGCCCCTACAATACGTTACCAAAATTTACTATATTTTTTATGAAAAGAGGAATTTTTTATGAACAAGAAAGAAGTCGCGGAAATCAAAAAGAACTTTACCGACAGCAGCGGATTTTTCACCCTGAACCACATCATTTCGGCGTACATAGACCCCGAAAAGAACGTCCGCTGCAAGGACAGCAAGCTCTACGCCCTAATCCCCGAGGACGAGGGCGCGGTAATGCTTGAAACCATGAAAAAGGTGCTGGGCGGCAGGGTCGGCAAAAACCTTGTGGAATACGGTTTCCCTCGGGAGGAATACGAGGAGGACGGCGCCCAGAACGTGCTGTACGGCGCACTAAAAGGAAAGCTTGAGGACGAAGTTGCCAATGACAAATTATTGGCAAGAATTGTAAATAATATGGAGTACGAACAGGCGTACACCCTGATAATCGGCTGCTGCTCCTACAGCGTGATGACCCGGGACAAAAACGACGAAAACATCGGCGAGGGCGCGGACGAGTACAACTTTATCGTGGCAGCGGTCTGCCCCGTCTGCACCGGGGACGACGGCTTGATGTTCGACAGCGAGGCGTGCGCAATCGTGAAAAAAGCCAACACCGACCTCATCGTCAGCCGCGCCCCCACGGACGGCTTTCTGTACCCCGTTTTCAGCGACCGCGCCCCCGACGTTAACAACGTTATGTACTACACCAAAACCCCGAAAAAGCCCAATATTTCGGTGGTTGAGGACGTACTCGGCTGCGAGTGGACAATGTCCTGCCAGCGCGAGAAAGAAACCTTTCAACAGGTGCTGACCGACGTGGTTGCGGACGAGCTGAGCTACACCGTCATAACCCAAGTAAACGAGGCTATACGGGACATTGTTAACAATTCCAAAAACGAAACCGAGCTGCCCCTCATCGACGACAACAAGCTCCACAACATTCTTTTCGACGCGGGGGTCAGCAGCGAAAAGCTGGACGCCCTCCCCGCGGTTTTCAAGGAAAAAGTGGGGGAGGCTGAGGGTCTCACCGCCGAAAATCTTGTGGAAAACAAGGTGGTGCTCGCCACCCCCGAAATCACAATAAACATCAGCAGGGAGGCAGCCGACAAGGTGCGAACAAGCGTTATCGGCGGCAGGCGCTGCCTCGTTATCGACCTCGACGACCCCAGCATTTCCGTGAACGGTCTTACCACAAGCGTGGAATAAATATTGCCTACATATTTACTATGTTTTACGGAATTGTAAATATTTGCGATTTGGAAGTGTTTACCATTGCATATTATACTAAAAAGGTATATAATAGTTACATAATAACAATCCGAAAAGAGTGATTTTATGGAAAAACGTTTTATATACGCCGACAACGCCGCCACCACGGCGGTATCAAAGCGTGTGCTGGAGGCGATGCTCCCCTATATGACCGAGCAGTTCGGCAACCCTTCCAGTATTTACAAGCTTGGGCGTGACGCCGAGCGGGCAATCACCGACGCCCGGGAGAAAATCGCCGCGGCGATGGGCTGCTCGGCAAGCGAGATTTTCTTTACAAGCGGCGGCTCTGAGGCTGACAACTGGGCAATCCGTTCCGCGGCTCTGCGGCAGGGCGCAAAAGGCAAAAAGCACATTATTACCACAAATTTTGAGCACCACGCGGTACTGCACACCTGTGAATTTCTGGAAAAACAAGGCTTTGAGGTAACCTACTTACCCGTTGACGAAATGGGATTAATTACCACCGAACAGGTAAAAAATGCCATTCGCGACGACACCGCTCTGGTTACAATTATGTATGCCAACAACGAGATAGGCACGGTTATGCCCATTGCCGAAATCGGCGCAATATGCCGTGAAAAGGGCGTTTGGTTCCATACCGACGCGGTGCAGGCGGTGGGAAATATTCCCATAAATGTTAAAGAACAGAATATCGATATGCTGTCCTGTTCCGGGCACAAAATCCACGCGCAAAAGGGCGTCGGCTTTCTGTACGTCCGCAAAGGCATACCTATGACGAACCTGATTTTCGGCGGCGCGCAGGAGCGCGGCAGACGTGCCGGCACGGAGAACGTCCCCGCCATTATGGGTCTTGGTGAGGCTGTGACTGCGGCTTGTGAGAATATTCCCCAAAAAATGGAACGTATTTCCAAACTTCGGGACAGGCTTATCGAAGGTATCACAAAGATACCGTGCAGCCGCCTCAACGGCGACCCGAAACAGCGGCTCTGCGGCAACGTGAACATCTCGTTTTTGGGCGTTGAGGGCGAGTCCCTGCTGCTTTTGCTGGACGCCAACGGCATCTGCGCCTCAAGCGGCTCGGCGTGCACCTCCGGCTCGCTTGACCCGTCCCACGTCCTGCTTGCTTTGGGACTTCCCCACGAAGTCGCCCACGGCTCGATGCGGCTGACGATTTCCGACGAGACAACCGACGAGGACGTGGACTACATTCTGGAAATTGTTCCCAAAGTTGTGGAGAGAATCCGCGGTATGTCCCCATTGTGGGAGGACATTCAGAACGGCAAGGAGAACATTCAAAAGGCGATGAAATTTGTGTCGCCGTTAAAATAAAATTTACAAAAAATTTACAATAAAGGAGATAATTTTATGCTTTACAGCGATAAGGTGATGGACCATTTTGCCAACCCCCGCAACGTGGGCGAAATCGAGAACGCCGACGGTATCGGCGAGGTTGGCAACGCCAAGTGCGGCGACATCATGAAGATGTACATCAAGGTGGACGGCGGCGTGATTTCCGACGTTAAGTTCAAGACTTTCGGCTGCGGCGCGGCGGTGGCAACATCTTCCATCGCCACGGAGATGATTAAGGGCAAGTCCATCGACGACGCCCTGAAACTGACCAACAAGGCGGTTGTCGAGGCTCTGGAGGGACTTCCCCCGCAGAAACTGCACTGCTCCGTGCTTGCGGAACAGGCGATGAAATCGGCGATTTCGGACTACTACAGGCGGCAGGGGATTGACCCCACCCCAATCGTAGGCGAAATCGGCGAGTGCGAGGCTTGTCATTAACATTGTAGGGCGGGGGCTTTGCTCCCGCCTGTTTATTTCCATATTTGTGCAATTTTTTCCATGTACCCCTTTACGTCCGTGCCGAAAACCCCGTTCAGCTCTTTTGACCGCAGGACTTCCCCCGTCTCCCCGCAAAGCACGTTTTTACCGTCTTTCATAAGCATTATTCTGTCGGAAACCGCCGCGGCAAATCCCAAATCATGGAAAACCCCCACCGCCGATTTTCCGTTTGAAACCCACCGCCGCAAATGTTCCGCAAGTTCCGTCTGACGCCGCAAATCCAGGTGATTTGCAGGCTCGTCCAGCAGGATAACGTCAGGCTCTTGAGCAAACGTCCGCGCAAGAAAAACCCGCTGCAGCTGCCCCCCCGAAAGCTCGGTAATAAGGCGGTTTTCAAGCCCTTTCAGACCCGTTTCGGCGATGTACTTTTCCGCCGCCGCCCTGTCCTCTTGGGAAATTTCTCCAAAAATTTCCTTTTGATAAGGGTAACGCCCCATAAGCACCGTGTCCCAAACCGTATACTCCGAGTAATCTCCCCCCGCTCCCGTTTGGGAAAGCAGGGCGATTTTTTTTGCCCGCTCCCTCGGCGGCACGGCGGAAACCTGTGCCCCGTCGATGTACGCCGCCCCCGACCGTACGGGAATAAGCCCGCAGACCGCCCGTAAAAGCGTGGTTTTCCCGCAGCCGTTTTCTCCCGCTAAGGAAAGAATTTCCCCCTGCTTAAGCGTAAAGGAAACACCCTTTACAACGTCCTCGGACCCGTAACCGCAGGTTAAATTTTCTACGGACAGTATAGACTGCATTGACATAGCCGCACCCCTTACATTTTTTGGGAAATTTCTTTAATGTACTCTCTAAGCTCCCCGCCCATGTCGGGACGGCGCAAACCCTCTTCAATACTTGCTTTGAGGGCGCTTAGCCTGTTCCCCATATCGTACCGCGTACCCGTGAAGTCCACCCCAATCATGCCCTCCCGGTTGGCAAGGGTTTTCATTGCGTCGGTAAGCTGGAGCTCCCCGCCCTTGCCCCAAGGTGTCTCTTCCAAAATCTTGAAAATTTTGGAAGGCAGAATACACCGCCCCAAAATGGAATAATTGGAAAAAATCTGCTCGGGAGCGGGCTTTTCAATCATGTCGGAAATGCTGAAACAGCCGTCCGCAAGGGTTTCCAGTTTCATGGAGGAGTACCGCATAACGTCCTCCGTGGGGACTTCCTTGATACCCACCGTGCCCTTGCCGTACTTGCCGTAAGCGCGGCAAAGCTGGGCGATTGCGGGGTCGTCGCCGATGATAACGTCGTCGCCGTAAAGCACCGCAAACGGTTCGTCCCCCGCAAAGCCTTTGGCGCAAAGAACCGCGTGCCCCAGCCCCAGCTGCACGGCTTGGCGGACGTACACGATATTCGCCATTTCCGCGATGTTCACAAGTTGTTTGTAAAGCTCGTCCTTGCCGCTTTTCCGGAGCTGACGCTCCAAATCGGGGGAGCGGTCAAAATGGTCCTCCACCACGTGCTTGCCCCGCGAAAGAATGATGAGAATGTCGGTAATTCCCGCGTTCACGCACTCCTCCACGATGTACTGAATTGCCGGCTTGTCCAAAATCGGCAGCATTTCTTTCGGCATTGACTTTGTGGCGGGGAGCATTCTCGTGCCGTACCCCGCGGCGGTTATGACGGCTTTTTTGATTTCCATGGAAAAATCCCCCTAAATTTTCAATATGTTGGAAAACTGCGTTATCGACAAAAATATATACGGCACAGCCATAAGGCATATAAACAAGGTCAGCCAAAGCCCCGATGTGCCGCCCTTTTCGTGCAATATCCGCGCCGTTGGCTCGCCGTCGGCGCAGTACTCTTTTATCGTACGGATTTTTTTCAGCACATGCCCGAAGTAAATCTTGTTGCCGAAAAGCCCCGCCGTAAACATCAGCAGATACGTAACCACCGTGCACAGCGTCGTAACCCCCCTGAACGCCGTTCCCGCAAAGTCAAACCGCGAGGCGAACTCGTAAAGCGCGCCGCATGAGGGGAACAGCGAGCAAACGTAAATAAACCGCGGCGCAAGCAGTACAAACCGCGCAATCAGCGCCGCAAGGGCGTACAGCGGCATTTTGCGGTAGGAAAAATACAGCTCCGGAACAAGCAGCGCGCTGAAATTAAAGGTCATAAACCGCCCCTTTGTCTGTTTCATTTTTTTGAAAGCGGGCAGATAGTAATGCGTGTTCGTGCCCACGAAATCTCCCAGCTCGGACATTTTCACGCCGTCGAAGTCCTCCTCTGGGTTAAAGCCGCAAAGCGGGTCGGAATAATTTACCATAAACGCCTTAAGAGGGTGGTCGTCCAAAAGCTTGTCCAGCGAGTCCCGTCCGTCCGCGTCGGTTTCGCCGTTTGCGCCCAAGTCTTTCACGATATTCGGTGTGTTAATATTTTCCAGACCCTGCGCGGGCATGCCGCATTTTTGGCAGAAAAGGGTCAAAGGCGGGTTTGCGTACCCGCAGAATTTGCAGACCACCGCCTCATTCTCCGAGCCGTCGCTGCCCGTGTCGTATGAGGGTTTCCACGTTCCGCCGCTTTCGTGCAGCGCGGTATTCACGCACTTTCCCTCTTTTTTGTAGCAATCCTTGTGGTACGGCGTACCGCATTCGGGGCAGACCACAATATCGTCCGCCTCGGTAAATTTTTCGCTGCAAACCGTACATCTTAAGCCCGTATAATTTGACATTTTATTCTATCCTCCGCTTTTGATTATAGCAAATCCAAAAAATAACATTTTCTGTAGGGGCGGGGTCTCCCCGCCCGCGGGACGGGAAACCCGTCCCCTACAAAACGTACAATATAAATACATTATAGCACAAAATTATCCAAATAACAAGCCCTATTTAAATGTTTCATTAGTTTATCACAAAAATATAAACAAATATTCTTGACTTTTTTCGGCAATGGGGGTAAAATATTCTTGTATTATTAAATTGGAAAGGAAATTCTTGTCAATGCGGAACCGTAAGAAAAAACTGAAAAGTCTTGTGAGAATTATCTTCGGCAGAACTATGGTTGTGGTGCTGGGTCTTGCCTTGCAGGTTTTTTTTCTTGCCGCAGCGTTCAGCTTTTTTTACGACAGGTACGTCTACGTCAGCATCGCCTCGGCTGCGCTGTCGGTAATTGTAATAGTGTGGATAATCAACGACAACACCAACCCCTACTATAAACTCGCCTGGATAGTACCCATTACCCTTATACCCGTTTTCGGTACGGTTGTGTACGTTTTCGTCAAGATGGAGTGGGGCACTCACGTTATGAACAACCGTATTCTCAAACTTATCGACGAAACCTCCCCCTGCATCGAGCAGAACGGGGAAACCCTCGCCGAGCTTGGGGAAATAAGCGTCCGGGAGCGAAACCTCGCCGTCTATATGCGGAAGTACGCGGGCTATCCCGTGTGGAAAAACACCTACGCCGAGTACTACCCCTTGGGTGAGGATATGTTCGAGTCCATGGTGCGGGAACTTGAAAACGCCAAAGAGTTTATTTTCATGGAGTACTTCATCGTCGAAAAGGGGGAAATGTGGGATACTATTCTCGAAATCCTCGTCCGCAAAGCAGGGGAGGGGGTTGACGTCCGCTTTATGTACGACGGCATGTGCAGCCTTACCCTTGTGCCCTACAATTACCCCAAAAAGCTGATAGAGCGGGGAATAAAGTGCAAGGTTTTTTCTCCCATACGCCCCGTGCTGTCCACCATACAAAACAACCGCGACCACCGCAAAATCACCGTTATCGACGGTCACACCGCCTATACGGGGGGAATTAACCTCGCCGACGAGTATATCAACAAATACGAGCGTTTCGGGCACTGGAAAGACACCGCCGTCATGATAAAAGGCGAGGCTGCCGCAGGGTTCACCATGATGTTTCTGCAAAACTGGAATATCACCGAATACGGCGTCGAGGACAAATACGAAAAATTCATTCGGACGGACTTTCCCGAGCTGACGGAGAAAAATCTCCCCACGGGAGGCTTTGTGATGCCCTACGGCGACAGCCCTCTCGACAACGAAAACGTGGGACAGACCGTCTACCTCGACATACTGAACAGAGCGGAAAAATACGTCCACATAATGACCCCCTACCTCATTCTCGACAACGAAATGACCGGCGCGCTGACCTACGCCGCAAAGCGGGGGGTCGAGGTAATAATCATCATGCCCCACATTCCCGACAAGAAGTACGCCTACCTGCTGGCGCGGTCCTACTATAAGGAGCTTATCTCGGCAGGTGTAAAGATTTACGAGTACACCCCCGGTTTCGTCCACGCCAAAAGCTTTGTCAGCGACGGCATACGGGCGGTTGTTGGTTCAATCAACCTCGATTACAGAAGTCTTTTTCTGCACTTCGAGTGCGCCTGCTATTTCTACATGAATTCCGTGGTAAGGCAGGTTGAGGAGGACGTGCGGAAAACTTTGGAAAAAAGCGTGGAAATAACCCTCGAGGACTGCAAACGGTACAATTTTTTCAAACGTCTTGCGGGCAGCGTCCTGCGCATAATCGCGCCGCTTATGTAGGGCGTGTTGACACTACCGCTCAACGCTCGTCTTACAGGCATATTTTCCGTCTTTCTGCGT
>JAMPDU010000067.1 GCA_023665505.1 Ruminococcus sp. | reverse complement strand
CGACGGAGAAAAGGAAATTGCGGAAAATGAAAAGAAAATTTCCGACGGCGAAAAAGAAATTTCCGAAAACGAGAAAAAAATTGCCGACGCGGAGCGGGAAATTGCGGACGGCGAGACATCGCTTGCCGACGGCGAGGCGGAGTACTCAAACGGCGTTCAAGCGGCTGCCGATTTAAACGCTGCCATAAATTGGATTGAGGAAATTATTGCCAATTATGCGGAAAACGCAGCGGCAAACGAGACGGAAATTTCCGACAGAATTGGAAATTTCCCCGGCGGTGATACCCTTGCGGCTGACGATAATTTGCGGCAGCTTGCGACGGGGTACATGTCCGTACCCGCCGCATACGACGACGGCACAAAAACCGCTTGCAGACAGGGTTTGGAACAGTACTCGGCAGGACTTTCGGCACAGGCTCGGGAGGCGGAAACGGTACTTGCGGAGTCCCGAATACAGCTTGACAACGCCGCCGCCGAACTGGAAAATGCACGCGCGGAAATTGCCGAAGGAAAAGAGGAAATCGAAAAAGCAAAAACGGAAATTTCCGACGGAAAAAAGGAAATCGAAGAGGCAAAAACGGAAATTTCCGACGCCAAAAAGGAAATTGAGGAGGCAAAAGAGGAAATTGCCGACGCGGAACAGGAAGTCCACGATACAGTTGACGGCGCGGAATGGTACGTTTTCGACCGGGATTTCAATCCATATTATTCCAGCTATGCGGAGGACGCGGAGCGCGTGGACGCAATCGCGGCGGTGTTCCCGATCTTCTTTATCCTCGTGGCAGCCTTGGTTTGCTGCACCACAATGACCCGCATGGTTGAGGAAGAGCGCACCCAAATCGGTACGCTGAAAGCCCTCGGCTACAGCAGATTTACCATAATTTCCCAGTATATTCTGTACGCGCTGGCGGCGAGTATTCCCGGAGGTTTCGGCGGACTGCTGCTCGGTTTCAACACGCTGCCGCGGATACTTTTCACTTGTTACCAAAGTATGTACAACCAACCCTATTTAATAGTACCGTTTCGGTGGGACTACGCGGCTGGGTGCATTGTCACGGCGTGCCTTTGCACGGGACTTTCCGCCCTTTACGCAAGCCGTCAGGAACTGGTTTCCTGCCCCGCCCAGCTTATGCGCCCCAAACCTCCCAAGGACGGAAAGAGGATACTTTTGGAAAGAATTAACTTTATTTGGAAACGCCTGAAATTTACCACCAAAGTGACTTTCCGAAATCTTTTCCGCTACAAGGCGCGGCTGCTGATGACGGTTATCGGGATCGCGGGCTGCACGGCTTTGCTGCTGACGGGTTTCGGGCTGAAAGAGTCCATTTCCGCCATTGTGGACAGGCAATATGGAAATATTTTCAAGTACGACGCGCTGGCGGCGCTTGACGACGAGGTGGACTTTGCGCCTATCATCGAGGAGTGCGGAAACTCGGGTCTCGTCACCGAAAAAATGCTTGCAATGCAAGGTACGGAGGACGTTTGGAGCAATTTCTCCGACGGGAAAAAATTTGAGGCATATATAATGGTACCCGACGAACCCGCGAATTTCCGCGGTTTTATCGACCTGCACACGCGGAAAAACCGTACCGATTTGGAGCTTGGAGACGGCGTGATTTTAGGGGAAAAATTGGCAAATTTCCTGGGTGTAAAGGCGGGCGACGAGGTATTTTTTGCCAATAATAAGCCGATTTCGGTGGACGGAATTTGCGAGAATTACACGTTCAACTACGCGTTTATGACCCCCGAAACCTACGAAAAAACGGGGCTTGGGGAGCTTTCAAACAACATTTTGCTGATGAATATGGCGGACGTTTCCGCAAGCGACGAGCTGTCCGAAGTCCTGCTGAAAAACGAGGCGGTACTGGGGGTGACCTACTCCGAGGGGGGCGGCGACAAGTTCCGCGATTTGGTTGACAGCCTTGCTTTGATTGTTGTGGCAATAATTGCCAGTGCGGGAGCGTTGGCGTTCGTGGTGCTGTTCAACCTGTCCAACATCAACGTGAACGAGCGTATCCGCGAGCTTGCGACTATCAAGGTTTTGGGATTTTTCGACGGCGAGGTGGCGGCGTACATTTACCGCGAGAACGTGGTTTCCACGGTTATGGGCACCTGCGCGGGGCTGATTTTGGGAATTTTCTTGGAAAAATTTGTGGTAAAAACCGCCGAGGTCGACGCGGTAATGTTCGCCCCGGGAATTCCCGCATACTGTTTCCTTGCGGCGGCGGCAATGAGCGTATTTTTCGCGCTTTTGGTAAATCTCACGCTGTACTTCAGGCTGAAAAACATTGATATGGCGACGTCTCTTAAAGCGATTGAGTGAATTATTTGCAGAATATTTATGTAGTATTTGCAGAATTTTTGTTAAATATTTGCTAATAAAAGAATGAGCTGTCCCGCTTGACAAAATCGGTACAGCGTGTTATAATAAAATGGCAGGAGGTATTAAAAATGGGACAAACCGATATACAATTTAAAAATGATTTACGCAAGGAATTGCTGTTGTACAAACAAATTCTCAAGTACCTTGACAAGGGTGAACTTGACGAGCTTAGGGAGCTTGTGGAGTCCAACATCGAACGGGTAAACGCAGCCTTGCAGGATTAAAGCTAAGTACGCGGCATTTTTGTGCTGCGTACTTTTATGTACAAATAATGAATATATAGGGGAATTTTTATGAACTATCGCCGAGAAAAAATCATCAGAATTATTGTAATTATCGTTTCATTTGCGATTATTGTCGGAATTACGGTATTTGCTTATATAAACGGAAGTTTCCTATATCCTAATCTAAAGAAGAGTGAGGAGACCGGATTTATTCCAAATATTGTGGGGTACAGCTATGAGGAAGTCCGCACCGCTTTTGCGGGTCGGTTTGACCTTGAGGCTGCGGGCGAGGATTACTCCGACACTTTCGCCGCTGGTGCGATTTTGTCGCAGGAGCCTGCCGAGGGTGCGGAATATATTGTGGGAAACACCACTGTAAAGGTCACCGTCAGCAAGGGCGCAAAGCCCGTTGAAACCGAGGTTACAACCACTTTTACAGAAATTTCCACTGAGACGGAAGTTACCGAGGAAACCCGCGTCGACGGTCCGATTGAGAACCCCGAGGCGGCGTTTGAGCGCAGCTACCCCGAAGAGGAATTGGAGCTGACCGCGGTGGGAATGGATCTGCCCGATGGCACGGAAGATTTGGCGGAGGACTTGTACGCGGTGCTCAGGCGGCACGGGGCGGACGCGGGTTTCCTCTACTACAACCCCCACACCGGCGGCAGCCTGGAGTACAACGCGGACGAAAAATTTTCCTCGGGCAGCATCATCAAGGCGGTTTACGCGCGAAGTATCCTCGATTTTACCGACCTTTCCGCCGAGTGCGAAATGACGGAGGAAACGCTGAATTCCCCCTACGAATTGGTGAACGGCGAACCCGTCGGCACGTTTTTCACGGTGGAGGAGCTTATTCGGGCGGCTTTGGTGAAAAGTGACAATACGGCGTACAAAATGCTGTACAATTATGTTGGTTATCAACAATTTAATGAGTACGCGGCGGGACTTGGTTTACCCCAGCGAATGACCGCCGAGAACTACTGGTTCAGACTGACGGCGCGGGAATCGGCGGCGTATTTCAAGGAAATTTATGCGTTTTCGCGGCAGCACGTGAACGGCGAATTCATGCTGGAATGTATGGCAAATGCCGAGTACCGCGATATGTTTTCGGCGGTTTTGGCGGACAAGACGGTGCACGAAAAATACGGCTATTTGCCGCAGGAAGATTTTTACACTTTGGGGGACTGCGCCATTGTAAGCGGCAAAAATGACTACATTTTAGTGGCGTATGTGCGGAATACGGGGGAAAATTTGGACGTGCAGTTTTTCCAAGATGTGGCGGAAATTACCGATAAAATCCATGAAATGATTATGTGGTAAATTTTATTTTTTAAGAATTATTTGAATATTTGCTAAGAAATTATAAATAATTTGCTAAAATTTATTAAACTAAAAAGTCTCCACAATAAATGCGGAGACTTTTTCGGCTGCACGGACACCGTGCTGGCACCCCCAGCGAGAATCGAACTCACAACTAACCCTTAGGAGGGGTTTATTATATCCATTTAACTATGGAGGCTTACTTTAATATTATACCACAACTCTTTGCGAATTGCAAGAGTTTTTTAAAATTTGGAACAGATGTACGAAAATTTGCCAAAAATTTTGTTCGATTTGACTATTTACAAGAACAGCCGTTTCGTGCTATAATGCTTTTATAAGAACGTTTGTTGCAAAGGAGAGCCTCACCGTGGATATGTTTGAAAAGCTGAAAATATTGGGAGAATCCGCCAAATACGACGCGTCCTGCACATCAAGCGGGGTCAGCAGGCGCGGCGGCGACGGCTTGGGAAACGCCTCCTACGGCGGACTTTGCCACAGCTTTGCCGCCGACGGGCGGTGCATTTCCCTGCTGAAAATTCTGATGACCAATTTTTGCCTTTTTGACTGCAAATACTGCGTGAACCGCCGCAGCAACGACGTCCCCCGGGCGAGGTTCACCCCCGACGAAATCGCCGAACTTACCATAAATTTCTACCGCCGCAACTACATCGAGGGGCTTTTCCTCAGCTCGGGAATTATCCAAAGCCCCGACTACACCTGCGAGCAGATGATTGAGGCAATTTCCATTTTAAGGAATAAATACCAATTTAAGGGGTACATTCACGCAAAAGCAATCCCCGGGGCAGACCCCGAGCTGATAAACCGCCTCGGGACGCTGGCGGACAGGATCAGCGTGAACATCGAACTGCCTTCGCAAAAGAGCCTGAACGCCCTTGCACCCGACAAGTCCAAAAGCTCGATTTTGCTGCCCATGGGACATATTACTAACAAAATACAACAAAATAGTTACGAAATTGTTAAGTACAAGTCCGCCCCGAAATTCGCCCCTGCCGGACAGAGTACGCAAATGATAATCGGGGCGACCCCGGACACGGATTTCCAAATTTTGAGACTTTCCGAGGCAATGTACGGAAAATACCGCCTGAAACGGGTTTTCTACTCGGCGTATATCCCCGTGGGCGACCAAAAAGTGCTGCCGCCCGCGGGCACGAAACCGCCGCTGCTCCGCGAACACAGGCTCTATCAGGCGGACTGGCTGCTGCGGTTTTACGGCTTTAAAGCGGAAGAGATCCTGGACGAACAGCACCAACAGTTCAACCCGCTGCTCGACCCGAAGTGCAACTGGGCGCTGCACCACCCCGAGCAGTTCCCCGTGGAGGTTAACAAAGCCCCGTACGAACAGCTTTTGCGTGTTCCCGGCATCGGGGTGAAGTCCGCCCAAAGGATAACCGCGGCGCGGCGGCAAAGCAAGCTTGATTTCCCGGATTTGGGAAAACTTGGGGTTGTCCTCAAGCGGGCTGTGTACTTCATTTTGTGCGGCGGAAAGCGCGCCGAGGGGCTGATAATCACGCAGGCGGGGGTAATGCGGCAGCTGATGTCCGCCAGCACGGTCAAGGAATTGGAAGAAAAAGGGAATTTTGGCGAGCAGCTCAGCTTTTTTGAGGACAGGAAAGCCTCCGAGGGGGTTCTGCCGAGCATGGAGGACGCGGTGAAATGTTTGACGGGCGAGATGTGATTTACCTTTTCGACGGCAGTTTTGAGGGACTTTTAAGCTGCGTTTTCGTCAGCTTTTTGCGGCGGGAACTGCCTTGCGCCGTTGTTTCCGAGGAAACGGAGCAGCTCTGCTTTTCGGAAATTCTGCGGGTGGAGACTTCCCGAGAGCGGGCGGAAAGGGTGCTCAGGGCAATTCCGAAAAAAATTTCCCCCGAGGCGGAGGAACTTGTCAAAAAAGTTTTTCTCAGCTGCGAGACCGGAAAATATTTACTTATTTTGGAATTTCTCCAAAAGGGTTTTCACTATGGAAGTAAAATTTTGGAAATGCTTGCGGACGACACTGTGAACGCCATGAACAGGGCGGCTCTGTTCTGCGGAAATGAGGCGCAGAAAATGCTGGAATTTATCCGTTTTTCCGACTACGGCGGGTATCTTGCGGCGGTTATCGAGCCGAAAAACAAGGTTATTCCTCTGCTTGCGGAGCATTTTACCGACCGCTTGCCAAACGAAAATTTCCTAATTTTTGACAAATCCCACGGAATGGCGTTGATTTACTACAACCGCAAGGCGGAAATCGCGGAAAATATAGAGTTTGAACTTCCCTGCGCAACCGCGGAGGAACAGCGTTACCGCGAGCTTTGGCGGGGATTTTATGACGCTGTCGCGATAAAGGAGCGGTACAACCCCCGCTGCCGCATGAATTTTATGCCCAAACGGTACTGGGCGCACATGACGGAAATGTGCCGGGACGAGGACTGTCAATTGGAAAAAATTCCAAATAATTTCCAAAAGAAATTGACATAAAAAAGGGCAAAACCTTTCGGAATTGCCCAAAAATTCAGTCGGAAATCTCAATTTTGGAGGCGTCCGCGTCCTCGTAGTCGAAGTCGTTGGAGAAAATGAAGATGTCGTCATCCTCGCCCTGCTCGGAAACGTTGTAATTTTCAAGGCTGTCGGTGTCCAAACCGGAAGTGTCGATTTCGTTGTCGTACTCGATTTTGCGGGTGTTTGCGGCAATTTTCCGCTCCTGCTCCTCAAGACGGCTGTCGGTATCCAAATCCGAAGTTTCCAGTTGGTTGTCGTATTCCGCGGGGCGGACGTTCGCGGCGAGAGCCTGCTCCTGCTCGTAAAGCCGCTGCTCCGCGTCGAGGCCGGAGGTCTCCAGTTGGTTGTCATAGTCCACGGGGCGGACGTTCGCGGCGATTTTTCGCTCCTGCTCCGCAAGCTGTTGCTCCGTATCAAGGTCGGCGGTTTCCAGTTTGTTGTCGTACTCAACCGGGCGGGCGTTGGCTGCGAGAGCCTGTTCCTGCCTGTACAGATCCTGCTCCGCGTCAAGCCCCGAGGTATCAAGGTTTGTGTCCTCAAAATTTGTTTGAGGGGCAGGCTTTGGGGGGACTTTTTTCGGCGCTGGCTTAGTCTCGGGTTTGGGTTCGGACTTCGGCTTGCGGGCGGGGAAAAAGTCATCGGGGTTGGCAGGCTGCGAAACGTTCGGCAAAGGCTGCGGCGCGGCGTAGGTCTCTGAAAAGCCGTTCGCGGCGGCGTTTCCGCCATTGTCGGCAGGGGGCGTAAAGGGGACGTCGGCGTTTTTTTGAGGGAGAAACCGTCTCACAACGAAAAATCCCACCACGGCGACAACCGCGATTATCACAATGCCGATAATCAGGTTCGTGTAGGCGGTTTGCGGGTCGTAGACCGCAAGCTCAAACTGCACGATATGACTTTGCAGCTCGTCTCTGCTGTCAAAAATTTCCGCCGCCTCCAGCTCCTCGGTGAGGAAACCGTTAAGGTCGCTGTCCAGAGCCTTTACCTTGACATATATTGGAAATTCAGGGTGATCCTCCCAGTCCTCGCTGGTCATTTCGTACGTTATAATGTCGTAAATCATGGCTATATCGTCCTTTTTCGAGGCTGACAAGGTCAGGTAGTACTCCTCCTCCGAGTCGTTGGGAAAAACTCCCATAACGAAGTACTCCCGTGAGGTATAGGACGAGGTTTCGATGCCCATGGTGGTGTTTGTGGTGGTTTCGTTGGCATAATTTTCATAAACATTCCAAACAATTCCATAAGCGATGTCGCCTTTTTTCGCCTCTCGCATATCGTCGATGTTGAAAATGGCAAGGTCGCCGTTCAGCTTGATAATATCTGAAATTCCGCCGATTGTCAGCGAAAATCCAATTATTGCCAACACTATGAAAACTATGGCTATTCTTATTTTATTCATAACTTTTCCCCTTTTCAAACGTTTAAGTAATGATTTTATTTTACCATATTTTATAAATTTAGTCAAGGGTTTTATAATATTTTTTAATATTTTGGAGAAAAACGCGGCTGTAACCTGTTCCGAAAAGCTGAAAACCGAGCGTAACAGGCAGCTTGAAAAGCGGAGCCTTGCAAGCGGAACGACCCGCCAAAAACGGAAACAGTGACAGTTTTTTCCAAAATAAATAAAAAAATTGCCCCGATTTTGGCAAAAATGTTGACATAACAAAATTTTTATGCTATAATATATGCGTTTGAGTTTTTTCAGAAAGGAGTCTGCCGCCCTAAGACGGCAGTATCGAAAATATGGCAAATATTGTTATCGGCACTCAGTGGGGTGACGAGGGTAAAGGCAAGGTTATCGACATTCTCGCCTCGCGGGCGGACGTGGTTGTGCGCTCTCAGGGCGGAAACAACGCGGGGCACACCGTGGCAAGCGGCGGCGAGACCTACAAGCTCCACCTCATTCCCTCGGGAATTCTTTATAAAAACACGCTTTGCATGATCGGCGCGGGGGTTGTGGTCGACCCAAAGGTGCTTTTGGAGGAAATCGACGGGCTGTCCGCAAGGGGCGTGTCCTTTGACAATTTCAAAATCGACCCGCGGGCGCACGTAATTATGCCTTGGCACATCATTCTGGACGGACTTTCCGAGGAATTCCGCGGAAATCAAGACATCGGCACGACAAAGCGGGGCATCGGTCCCTGCTATATGGATAAGTACGAGCGCAGCGGCATTCGCGTTTACGACCTGGTTCACCCCGAGGTTTTCGCGGAAAAGGCGCGGGCGACGGGCAAGCTCCGCAACAGCATCATCGTAAACGTTTTCGGCGGCGAGGCTGTGGACGTTGAGGCGGTCATCAAGGAGTACGCAGAGTACGGAAAACGCCTTGCCCGGTACGTCGACGACGTTTCCGTGCTGACCTACGAGGCGCACAAAGCCGGAAAAAATATCCTTTTCGAGGGCGCGCAGGCGACCTTGCTGGACATCGATTTCGGTACGTATCCATATGTTACCAGTTCTCACCCCATTTCGGCGGGGGTCTGCATAGGCACGGGGGCGGGACCCACCGTTATCGACAAGGTTTACGGCGTCGCAAAAGCCTACACAACGCGGGTTGGAAAAGGTCCGTTCCCCACGGAGCTTAACGACGAAACCGGCGAGTATATCCGCAACAACGGCGGCGAGTTCGGCACGACTACGGGACGTCCCCGCCGCACGGGCTGGTTCGATTCCGTGATTGTCCGCCACGCGGTTCGGGTGAACGGGCTTAACTGCCTTGTGGTAAACAAACTTGACACTCTTGCGGGACTTGACAAGCTGAAAATCTGCGTTGCCTACAAAAAACCTGACGGTACTATTGTAAAGGATTTCCCCGCGGTTCTGGAGGAATTGGAGGGCTGCGAGCCTGTTTACGAGGAACACGAGGGCTTTAAGGACGATATTTCCAAATGCAGGAGCTTTGAGGAACTTCCCGAAATTTGCAGGAGCTACATCAAAAGGCTTGAGGAGCTTTGCGAGTGCCGCATTGCAATGATTGGAGTAGGTCCTGACAGGGAGCAGCAAATCGAGAGGTAATTTAAGAAATATTTAATAATTTCTTAGCAAATAGTCTGCAAATGTCTATAAATAATTCATAAATGGAGTTTCCCAATTGGAAAACTCCGTTTATTTATTCCTCATATTGGGAAGTTATTCCAAGATATTCCTCTAAGCAAAGTCCGCTGTCGTAGACGGATTTGGCGGTTTCCTTGCCGAGATAGCGAATGTGCCAAGGTTCCCACATATAGCCGGTAACGTCCTCCTTGTCGGCGGGGTAGCGGATTATAAACCCGTACTTGTAACAGTTTTGGCTGACCCACTCGCCCTCGGCGGTGTCGGCAAAGGAAAAATCTATGGAATTCAGGTCGAACGCCAGCCCCGTTTGATGCTCGGAATGTCCCGGGCGGGCGGAGTACCTGTCCGCCTCGGCTTTGCCGTCTTTGTCAACATACCGTTGATAAAGTCCCGCCTGATAGTCGTATGAACGGAAACCCGACGAGATGTAGATGTTAAGTCCCTCGATAGCGGCGTCCGCCTGCATTTCGTCAAAGGCAGCCTGCGCCTCGGCGTTCACTCCGGGGGCGTAGTCCGCGGGGAGGGCGTAGGTTTTATTCACAACGAGAATTCCGTCAAAATATGTAAGTCCCGGAGTGGCGGAGACGGTGACCTCTACCTCTGCGGAAACGGACGGATTTTGGGCGGAAACCACCGTGACGGCGCATTTCCCCTCCGAAACGGCAGTGATGTTCCCAAGCCCGTCCACTGCGGCGATTGCGGGGTCGCTGCTTGTCCAAATCTCGCTTTTGTCGGACGCGTTTTCCGGGAACATGGCAACAATTGGCATTTTACTTTGTCCCACCTGCAATTCAACGCTGTAAACACTTAAAGTAATCCCCTCAACCCCAACAGGCTCGTCCGCGGCGGTTTCGGGAGACAGGGTTTCCGTCTCGGAAAGAGTTTCACCGCCGACTTCCACAACATCGGGCGGAGCGGTTTCCGCCGCCGTTTCGGAGGTTACAAAATCTTCCAAAACAGGCTCGGAGACCGTCCCAACGGTAGTCAGGCTCACGTTCGTGGACGGGACGTTTCCCACCGCAGGAGCGGCGTCCTCAACTTTTTCACACCCCGCCAATGCAAGCGCAAGCATGAGCGGAGCATATTTTTTCCATTTCATGGCAATCATTTCCTCGGCAATTATTCTATTATAATAGTACCACATTTCGGGGCAAATTGCAAGAGCTTTTCAAAAATAGACATTCGGGGAATTTTGACTATTGACCGCGGTCGAAAAATGTTTTATAATAAAGAAAAACCGTTGGGAGTGGATAATTATGGTAATGAACGACTTCTTTACCGGGCGCAGTTTCGACGCCTATACATATTTCGGGGCGCACCCCGAGGGCAGCGGCGTGACCTTCCGCGTGTACGCGCCAAACGCCGCCGCTGTCGAGGTTATCGGCGAGTGGAGCGGCTGGAACGGCGTGAAAATGTTCCGGGACAACAGCGGGGTTTACTCGGTGTACTGCGACGGCGCAAAGGTCGGTCAAATGTACAAATACCGTGTTTTCCACCGCGACGGCAGGACGGCGGAGCACAGCGACCCCTACGGCTTTCAGACCGAGCTGCGCCCAAACTGCGCGTCTGTAATAACCGATTTGCGGACGTTCGCGTTTGACGACGAAAAGTGGCTGAAGTCCCGCGACAAGGGCTACAACCGCCCCATGAACATCTACGAGGTGCACCTCGGCTCTTGGCGGACGAGGTTTCCAAAACCCGCCGAGGATTTGGAAAATTCTGCCGAAAATTGGTACACCTATCGGGAAATTGCCCAACCGCTGATAGAATATGTAAAGGAGCGTGGCTTTACACACATTGAGCTGATGCCCGTCTGCGAGCACCCCGCCGATTGCTCCTGGGGCTACCAGGTGACGGGATTTTACAGCCCCACGTCGCGGTACGGCTCGCCAGACGACTTGAAATATATGGTAAATCAGTTCCACAAGGTGGGGGTCGGCGTAATTTGCGACTTTGTGCCCGTCCATTTCGCGGTGGACGATTACGGGCTTGCGGAATTCGACGGCACGGGGCTTTACGAGTACCCCAACGACGGCGCGGGCAGGAGCGAGTGGGGGTCGTACAACTTCAACTTTTACCGCGGGGAGGTCTGCTCGTTTTTGCAGTCGGCGGCGAATTACTGGCTTGAGGAATTCCACTTCGACGGCTTGCGCATGGATGCCATCAGCAATGCCATTTATTGGCAAGGCGATGCCGCCCGCGGCGTAAACAGCGGCGCGGTGACGTTCATTCGCAACATGAACAGCGGGCTGCACCACATTCACCCCACGGCTTTGCTTATGGCAGAGGATTCCACAAATTACCTGAAAGTGACAGCTCCCGTGGAGTATGAGGGGCTGGGTTTCGACTACAAGTGGGACATGGGGTTCATGAACGACACGCTGGATTTTTTCCGCACGCCCCCTGCCGAACGTCCCAAACATTACCATAAAATTACATTTTCTATGCAGTATTTTTACAACGAGCTGTACCTGCTGCCCTTTTCCCACGACGAGACCGTCCACGGAAAGGCAGCGATAATCCAGAAAATGTGGGGGGACTACAAGGTGAAATTCCCTCAGTGCCGCGCGCTGTACCTGTATATGTTCACGCACCCGGGCAAAAAATTGAATTTTATGGGAAACGAGTTCGCCCAGTTTCGGGAGTGGGACGAGGGCCGCGAGCAGGACTGGGACATTCTCAAATACCCCAACCACGACGCTTTCCGCAGGTTTTTCACCGAGCTTTCCCGGCTTTACCTCGGCAGCCCCGCGCTGTACGACGGCGAGTACAACATGAAAAACTTCGAGTGGCTGGAGGCGGACGCCATGGCGGACTGCGTTTACTGCTACCGCAGGACGGCGGGGGAAAACAGCCTTGTTGTCGTACTAAATCTTTCGGACAAGCCTGTTAAAAATTACCGTTTTGGAATTGACAATTCCTGCAAACTAAAGGAAATTTTTAACAGCGACAGCGATATTTACGGCGGCAGCACGCCAACGGCGAAAGTCCCGCCCATAAGCACGGAAGACGTCCCTCACAAGCGTTTCGGACACAGCTTTACCGTGACCCTCGCGCCTTTTTCCGGGAAAATTTTCGAGGTTTTACCCTAAGCCTTATTTTGGGAAAAATTCCAAAATCAAGGAGTTTTTCCCCGGAAAAAACCGCCGCCAAAGCCATTGGCGAAACTATCGCCAGCGCGGCAAACTCCGTCCCCGAAAACAGGGCGAAGGCAATCAAAACGAGCATTCCAAGCCCAGCAAGCCTTTGCGGGACGAGGTTTTCTCCGTTTTCGCAAACGGTCATGACTATTTTTCTTTGAGGTTCTAATTTTCTCGCGGTTGAGGCGTTCATAAAAATCGTCCTTTCTTTTGTACGTATGTTCCGCACCTATGTTCTAAATATTATTATAGAACAACCGTTTGAATTTGTCAAGGGGTTTTGGAAAATTTGTTTCAAAAATTTTGCACAAAAATGCGCCTTATGTTTTGTATAAGGCGCATAAAATTTATAAGGTAAAAATTACCAATAAGTAAAAACAAACCCCGCAATCGGCGACAAAACCACCATTATCACGGAAAACGAAAAGGATTCCGCTGAGGTGAGGGTCGCCCGCTGTTCCGAGGGGAACATATCCTGCAAAACCGCGTTTGTGCGCACTTGCAGGGCGTCGTCCCCCGCCGCCGCGAGGAAACCGCCTAAGACCGCAACCGTCCACGCCGCCGAGTGTTCCGCCAAAATCCCCGCCGTCACAAGCAGAGCCGCCGCCGTGAATACACTTTTATAGCCAAATTTTGGCAGTTTTAAAATCAGCTTTGAAGCGGCAATTCCGCCCAGTTCCATAAAAAGCAGAGCAAACCCCAACCCCCATTGTGGCAGCTTTTCCTGCAATTTTGCCTGCAAAAAGAACAGCAGCAGGACGTCCGCCGCACCCACAAGGGAGTTGCACAGCATTAATAAAATGGCATTTTTTGCCTTTTTTAGGAAATAAAAGGTTTCCCAAAAGCAAGCGGCAAGCTCCCCAAATGTCTCGGTCAGACCTCTTTTGGGCGGGCTTCCGTCACCCGGGTAAATCTCCCGAAGTGTCGTCAGTACCGCGATTTGCAGCCCGCACATAATCAAGTCCGCGCCGTAAGCGAGCCGATGACCGATAAAAAGCGCGAACCCCGCGCACAGCGTGGAAATTCCGCCGCAAAGACGGTAAATCGCAAGCCGGTTGGACATAAATTTCTCGAAAACGCTCTCCATTTCGGCGGTTTTCAGGGAATCGTAAGCCAGCGCGTCCCCCGTGCCCGAGGAAAAATTGTACCCCAACGCCTGGAATGAAATGGAAATACATACCATAAAAAGGCAGTCGGAAAGTATCATGGCAATATTTCCCAAAATTTGCATAATAACGCTGACAATTAACATTTTTTTCCTGCCGAACACGTCCGCCAGCGCACCCGACGGTATCTCAAAAATAAGGCTCGTAATGTGGAAAACCGTTTCGGCGACGCCGATTTCCACCAAACTGTAGCCCCTTGCCGCCAAAATCGCGACCCATGCCCCCGTGAGGGACAAATTCCCCAACACGTCGGAGGCGTACAGCTTAGCCAGCTGCTTTTTAATATTAAACATAAAAAATCTCCTTAACAAAAATTTTACAGTTCGTTAAGAAGATAGTGCGCCATATTCCAAAAACAGGAAATTTACAGCAAAAGCTTCCCGCAAAAGGGCGCACTATCCCCGTAAAAGGGAAAAATGGAACCTTTTGCCAGTTGTAAATTTGCCGTTTTCCAAAACATAGCTTTAACCTCTGAAATAAAATTTACATAATCATAACACATTTTTAATAAAATGTCAATGCTAAACATTATATTTTGTCATATACTGCTCCGTTAGGGCGAGGTACTCCGCGCTGCTGTTTTCGTGCTGCGACTGAATGTACTCGTGGCGGTTGAGAACCGCCCTGCTCTTCTGTGCGCTCATGACGTACACCGCGATGTTGGAGCAGTGGTCGGAAATTCTTTCCAAATTTACCAGTAAATCAAGGAAGTTTACGCCGCTTTCAACAACGCACTCGCCGCCCTTCAAACGCTCTATGTGACGGGCTTTGAGTATCTCGTTCAAGTAGTCCACAGTCTCCTCGAGAGGCTCGATTTTTTTGGCAAGAGACACGTCGTTATTTTTCACCGTGTCAACCGCCATACCAATTATTTCCTGCACCGCGTCGGAAATAACTTCCAGTTCCTTTAGTGCATTTTGCGAAAAAGATACCTCTAAATCGTGGAGTTTTTCGGCATTTTCAATAAGGTTCATGGCGTAGTCCCCAATCCTCTCAAACTCGGAGGTGAGGTGCAAAAGCTCGGTAACGCGGCGGTTTTCGTAGTCCGTAAGCCCGCATTCGTTGAGCTTGACGAGATAGGCGTTGAGCCTGTCCTCCATGCGGTCGATGCCGTTTTCGTTGGCTTTCAGGCGGCTGACGGTCTTTTCGCTGAAACCGTCTCCGAAAAGTTTTCGCATTTCCGTAAAATTCTGCAAGGCGAGCCGTCCCATTGTCACCACGGTGTTGTGAGCCTGCTGAATGGCTAAAGACGGCGATTTCAGGAGGCGCTCGTCCAACGCTTTTACGGTGATTTCCTCCGTGCCGTCGGGGTTGACATCGCCCTCCGCCTTATCTCGAATGGTAAAACATGCCAGTTTTTCTAAAAATTTGGTAAAAGGGAGAAAACAAACTGTTACCACAATGTTAAAAAATGTGTGGAAATTGGCAATTCCTCCCATGCCGATAGGCTCGTCCCAAAACGGAAAACCCACCGCCGCTTTAATGGCGTAAACCGCCGCCAGGAACACAACCGTGCCGATGACGTTGAAATAAAGGTGCACAACCGCCGCACGCTTGGCGTTTTTGGACGCCCCCGCCGCCGAAATCAGCGAAGTGACGCAGGTGCCGATGTTCTGCCCCATTATTATCGGGAACGCCGCCGAATTTTTCAGCGCGCCGCTTTGGGAAATCGCCTGCAAAATTCCCACCGCCGCCGAGGAGCTTTGCAGCAGAGCCGTGACGACAGCCCCCGCAATCACGCCCAGCACGGGGTTTGACAGGGTTGCGAAAAGGTCTTGAAACTCCTTTAGTTCGGACAGCGGCTGCACGGAATCGCTCATGGAAAGCATTCCCGTGAACAGAATTCCCAGACCTATCAAAGTCTCGCCAAAGCTCTTTTTTACGTCGTTTTTCGAGAGCATGAAAATTATCAAGCCAATTATGGAAATTATTGGAGCAAGGTAGCGTGGGTTCATCAGTTGCAGGAAAATATTGGCATTATCGCTTTCAATACCCGCAAGCCGCAAAATCTGTCCGGTTACGGTAGTACCGATGTTTGCGCCCATTATGACCCCTATCGCCGAGGACAGTTTCAAAATCCCGGCGTTTACCATGCCGACGATGATTACCGTGGTCGCGCCCGAGCTTTGCACCGCCGCCGTCACCACCGCGCCCAGCAGCACGCTTTTTAAGACGTTGCTTGTAAGACCGGAGAGAATTTTTTCCATTTTTCCCCCGGATATTTTTTCCAGACCGCTGCCCAGCATGGTCATGCCGTAGATAAACAGCGCGACCCCGCCGAACGCCTGAATTGCAATAAGCAAAATTTCCGAACCCGTCATTTTTTTCTCCTTTTTGGGAAGTTTTCCCAATTTCTTTTCACTTCTTGATTTTTTCTCATACACAAACATTATAGCAGTAATTTCGGGGCAATAAAAGCAGATTTTATGACAATATAAATTTTCTCGCTTTTGCACAATTTTTACAAACTTTCTTGAAAATTTTTGT
>JAMPDU010000066.1 GCA_023665505.1 Ruminococcus sp. | reverse complement strand
AAGGGCTTTTGGTTAGATATTGCTGACTGTTTGGCTGCTAAACCGCCGTGAAAAACGCGTGCTGAAAAGTACTCAAAAAACCTAAAACTTAATAACTTTCAACTCCGTCCCCTCCACCGCCTTGGCAATAAGCGGCTCAAAATCATACCCGTTCTGCGCCGCCTCAACCTCGGCGAGTGTGGGACGGGTTTTCGGGTGCTTGGGTGTGAACACCGTGCAGCAGTCCTCGTACGGCTCGATTGAAATGTCGAAAGTGTCGATTTTCCGCGCTATTTCGATAATCTCCGTCTTGTCCATGCCAATCACGGGGCGGAACACGGGCATTCGGCACGCCGCGTCGGTGCAGACAATCGCCCCCATGGTTTGGCTCGCCACCTGCCCCACGCTTTCCCCCGTGACGAGAGCCTGAATGTCCTTATCTGCGGCAATTCGCTGGGCGATTTCCATCATCAGCCGCCGCATTATTATGGTAAATAATTCCTCGGGGCAGTTGTCCCGCAGCGCCTCCTGTATCTCTGTGAACGGCACGCAGTAGAACGCAATTTCGCCGCACCACGGGGCAAGTTTCTCGCAGAGCCGTTCCACCTTAAGCCGCGCCCGCTCGGAGGTATAGGGCGGCGAAACGTAGTGTATTGCCGACAGCTTGACCCCCCGCTTTGCCATCATGTACGCCGCCACGGGGCTGTCAATTCCCCCCGACAGCAGGAGCATCGCGCTGCCCGACGTGCCCACCGGAATTCCCCCCGCCGCGGGCAAATTCCCCGCGTGAATGTACGCCGCCGTGTCGCGGATTTCCACCGTCACCGTCATTTGCGGGTTTTTCACGTCCACCGCAAGATGCGGGTACGCCTCGATAATGCGCCCCCCCAGCTCGTTGCAGATTTCGGGGGACTTCAGCGGGAACTGCTTGTCCGACCGCTTTGCCGTGACCTTGAAAGTCCGGGAGAGCCGCGCTGTTTCCTCGATGTACTCAACGGCTTTTTGGCAGATTTTGTCAAAATCCTTTTCCACCACCGCCGCCCGACACAGAGCCGCCGCGCCGAAAACCTTTGACCCAACCGCAACCGCCTCGTCCAAATCAATATCATCTGACTTCGGTATGGCGTAAATCGTGGACTGGGACTTAATATAGTCAAATTTTCCCAGCGGTGCGAAACGGCGTTTCAGGTTGCGGACGAACGCGTCCTCGAAACTGCGTTTGTTAAGACCTTTAAGGGCGATTTCGCCCTCCTTGAAGATTATCAGTTCTTGCATTTTTTACCAATCCTTTTAAAAATTTTCTCTATCTATTTTAGCACACTTTGCGTTTTTTTGCAACCGCACCGAAATTTCTTACAAAAATTTTTTCGGCACTTTTCATTATTTTTGTACTTATTTTTTGTGACTTCCCACAAAGTTTTGCCGTACACAAAAAATTAACATTCTTAGTTGCACGCCAACGTGCAACTTTTTCCCTTTTTCAGCCTTTTTATAGAAAAACTTTTTTGGAGGTACGCAAAATGAACAGAAATTACCATACCGACAACAAGTCGTTTCTGGTCTACAAGGACTGGGAGGAAAAGGTGCTGAAAATCAGCGACAAGGACGCGGGGCGGCTTTTCAAAGCCCTGTTCGCCTTTGCCAAAAGGGACGAAAAACCGCAGTTTGACGGTGCTTTGGATATGCTCTTTATGTTCCTGTCCTCGGCAATCGAGCAGGACGGCAAAAAATGGGAACAAACCTGCGCCGCCCGTGCCGAGGGCGGGAAAGCAAAAGCTGCAAAAGCTGCAAAAGCCGCCGATACAGATAAAGATAAAGAAACAGAAAAAGATACAGATACGGATAAAGATACAGTGCGTCCTGCGCAAAAGCGGCGCGGGACGCGTTCCGCCGAGGGCGGCGGGCACTCATACGACCTTGATAAGCTCATCGAGCACGCATTGCAGACCACTCCGAAACTCAGGTAGTTTTTGCTAATTTTTGGTACCCCTCCTGCAAGGCAGTTACTAAAATGTCAATTTCTCCCATTGTTGTGGTGCGGCAAACCGACACGCGGACAGCCGTGTCCGCAAGCTTGTCGGGCACGCCCATTGCCGTCAGCACCGAGCTGTGCGCACCTTTCGAGCACGCCGAACCGCTGGAGACGTAAATCTCACGGCTTTCCAGATAATGGAGCATAATTTCCGAGCGAACGCCGTCTATGGAAAAATTTGTTATGTAGGGGGACGTATTTTCCGCCGTTGAGTTTACGGTAATATAATCCAGTTTTGCCAATTTTTTCAAGAGATAGGCGGAAATTTTCTCCGCGTTTTCGTGGGCGACACCCACCGTCGGCAGCAAAGCCCGTACAGCCGCGCCAAACCCCGCAATAAGGGGGACAGACTCCGTTCCCGAGCGGAGGTTTTTCTCCTGACCGCCGCCGAGGAGCAGGGGTGCGATACGTATTCCCTTACGTATGTACATTGCGCCGACCCCTTTGACGGCGTGGACTTTGTGCCCCGAAACGACTATCACGTCCGCAAAAGTTTCGGCGGACTTTATTGGCATTTTCAGGAAACCCTGCACCGCGTCGCAGTGGGTAACGCACTCGGGGAAGTCCCGCTTGATTTGGGAAAAAATTCTGCGGACGGGCTGAATTGCCCCTGTTTCGTTGTTGACGAGCATGCAGGAGGCGAGGCAGGTATTTTCGTCCACGGCGGAGAGGAAAATTTCGGGGTCGATTTCGCCGCCGCGGGAGGGTTTCACGCGGACAACCTCGAAGTCCCCTTTGTCCTCGAGGTACTTAATCGGCTCGGAGACGGAGGGGTGCTCAACGGCGGAAACCACTATTTTTTTTCTGCGTTTGCCGTAGTTTTGAGCTGTACCAAAAATTGCCATATTGTTGCACTCGGTTGCGCCTGATGTAAACGTAATGCAGTTGGGGTCGCAGACGAGGGCGGCGGCGACGGCTTTCCGGGCGGCGGTTAGGCTTTGCTCGGCGGTAATTCCCAGTTTGTGGAGGGAGGAGGGGTTGCCGAAGTCCTCAACCATATTTTGGAAAACAGCGGAGACGGCGGGTTCGCAGGGCTTGGTGGTGGCGGCGTTGTCAAGATATACCATAAATTGTCAATCCTTTCATTTAGCATTGTTATTATTATAACATACTGTACACAAAATTGCAATAGAAAACGGCTTGCACCGAAGTACAAGCCGTGGAAAAATTTGCTAAAGATTACTTAGAAAGTCTTTTTTTGAGGACGATAGCGGAAGTGCCGAACGCCGCGAGTACAACGACAACCGCCGCGTAAGGGAACGCGCTTGTCTCTGCGGGGGTCTCGAAAGCGGGAGCCGCGGAGGAAACGTCCTCGCCGTAGGCGTAATCGTCAACGACGATGAGGTAGTTGGAGGCGTGAGAGAACGCGAATTGTGTTCTGCCGCCGCTGATTGGCGAGCTGCCCACGAACTCGAACTGACCGCCGTGGTAGTAGTACAAATTGGCGAATTTGCCGTTATTTGAGCTGCCCACGGGGATATTCAGCACGGCTGTAAAGCCGAAATCGCCGTTGTGGTTGAGGGAGAGCTGAACGGTTTTCTTGTCGCCGGCAAAGCTCTCGACCTTATTTTCGGGGATTTTGTTGCTGTTGACCTTAACGCCGAGGTCAACCGACTTGGCGTTTGTGATGTTCGCGCCGGTGATTTCCCAGTAGGCGTTGCCGGAAACCTTGAAAGTAACCGTTGTGTCAGCCTTGCCCGCGAGAGCCTCGATAGCCGCCTTGTCGAGCTTTGTGCTTGCGCCGAGGGAAATTGTGCCGCTGCCGCTTTCAATAGCCGCAACCTTGTCGGCAATGTCGGCGGACGTTACTGTTGTGGGGGTGTAAACTATGGGCGCGGGGTTTGTTGTGGTTGTGCTGCTGTTGTTGTTATTGTTGTTATCATTGTTATTGTTGTCGTTATTGTTGTTATCGTCGGACACATCACCCGCGGGTTTAAATGTAACCTTTGTGAATGTTGTGCCGTTGTAACCCTCGAGCTTGCCGTATGTAAGACCGTTAAGGTTAGCAATTCCGCAGCCGGAGGCAATGTCAGCAGCAGTTATAGTCAAAACGCCGCTGCCCTGATTTGCGGCAAAGTTTTTGTTTGCCCAATCGCCGGCTGTACCGCCCTGCACGCCGAAACCGATATCTTCCCAACCGTTGGGGCTGTTGTACTCGATAACTATAACAGTATCGGGGTTAGCAAGCAAAGCCTTGATAGCGTCTGAAAATTCATATGCAACGCCCCACTCTGTACTTGCGAAATCACTGCCGTTTATTACAATTGAGCCGGCAGGTGGGGGTGTGTCGTCATCTTTGTTATCGTCATCGCCTGCACCAGCACCTGCGCCACCGCCAGCACCACCGCCGTTGTTTCCTGCGCCTTTGTAATTAATTGCAACCGATACCGCTGCCCCAGCACCATCTTCGCCATACCAATATTGCAAAAGAAGAGAGTCAATACTATCAAAATCACTTGCGGTTATTGTCAATGCTCCCGTATCCGGATCCCATGTTACCTGTTTCCATGTGCCATCTTTATTTGCACCAATGCAACCATTAGCATACTTGGTACATGAGATTGATATAGATATAGATTGTATGTCTGCTGTTGTTTTTTCATCAGCAGCAGCAAGAGCAGCTACATTAATAGCTATCTCGGGTGAAGGTTCTCCACTATATGCTCCTGATATAGTATAAGAACCGTTACTTCCAGACCATGCAGGAGCAGCCGGTGTCTGTCCGCTGCCAGCATCGGGGTCTTCTGCACCACAATCACACAAATGAGTTGTACCGTCATAAGAATGGTTTGTTTTCGCAGCGTTATCTTTTGCAGTACCGCAAACTGAACACTTTTTCCAGTGTTGAGTAGCGTCCTTGTCATATACACCGTCTTCATCACAAGTGCCTGTTACGGTTCCATTACAAACTGAACAGGTACCCGTATGTGAACCGCCTGTTGCTGTATATGTAAGAGAATTCTCATGGTCGCAAGTTGCACCGCAATTATCTTTGCACGCACCGTTTTCCCAACCATTTTCATGAGTACAATCAGCATTGGTTGAGCCGGGAGTGATAGTCGCGAAACTCGTCACGCCCATAGATGAAATTGCCAACGAAACAGCTGCCGCCGCCGCCAGCAGTTTTTTAAATTTCATAAAACATTTCTCCTCTCGCTCGCCCTTTCGGGCAAAAATTTTTTGTTTTGTTTGAAAAAATTTTTCAAACTTGTACAGCATTATTATAGCAAATGTGTACAAAAAATTCAACAGAAATTTTACACAATGATTGGAAAGTTTTTTGTGCAATATTGACAAAAAAAAAAAAAAGTTTTGGGTGTTTTTTGTGCATGTTGTATGAGCGGCATATTTTTTCCAATTCCCGCATAAAATTGGTAAAAAACGGAGGTCTTTTTTATGCAGGATAATTCTATCAACGCCATGGCGCAGAAATACAAGGAGGAAATGATGAGGCTCTACGCCAAGCACCCGTCAGAGCCTGTTCCGGAAAGGGTTTGCGAGGTTTCCGCAGCTCCCCCCGAGGTTAACCGCCTCGAGCACCCGCCTATGCCGGAAATTCCGCGAAGTACACAAAATTCTACCGAAAAAATTGTGCAGAACGGAAAATTTTTACCCCCCGAGCAATTGGTAAATCTTCCAACTTTTGACAGTGGGCAGGGGAACTATGAATTTACCGAGCAGCAGGAAAATTTTCCCGGCGGCGAGGGGCTGCTGAAACTTGAGGTCACGGCGGACGGAAATCCCGTTGACAGCGCGGTTTGCGCGGTTTTCCGCGGCGGCGAGCACGGGGACGTGCTGGTTGCCACGTTCTGCACCGACGAGCACGGCGAAACCGAGGTTATGACCCTCCCCGTTATCGACGGCGCGTACACCGTTTCCGTGGCGAAAGAGGGGTACTACACCGTGAGAGGGGTGGAAGTTCCTGTTTTTGACAATATTAAATCAATTCAGCCTATAGAATTACGTCAAGAATAACAAAAATGCCGCCCATTTGGACGGCATTCTTTGTGCAATTTAACGGTTTTCCGCAATGTAGTTGGCAACGCGGTTCTGAATAATGTCCGCCGCCTGCTGAGCGGTTTTCTGCCCGCTGAAATAGGAGGCTGCCTCCTCGGTGATGATGTCCTGGATTTTCGAGTCGTAGCTGGCGGTCGTCTTTATCGATTTCAGGAAATTCATCATGCGCTCGTTGTCCTCGTCGGTGTTCACGCCGATGTTTATGCTCTCCCCCGCCATGTAGTAGTTGTTGTCGTAGTACTCTTTCTCCCCTGTTTCCTCATTTTCCCAGTAGGGGCGTTCCTTGGCGGTTTCGGCTTTCTTTTCGAGGGCGGAAAGTTTCGCGGGGAAGTTGTAGCTGTCCCTGCCCGCGTACAAATCCTGATACTCGTCCGTCAGGAAGTAGCGCACGAACTGCCACGCGCCCTCGGGATTCGCCGCTTTCGCCGATATGGCAAGCCGGGTGCTGCTGCCGTTGAACACCGCGCCGTTGCCCTTTACGCCGGGCATTCCCTTAAAGGTTACGGGCACGCCGAACTTGCCCTGCTCAAGCTCCCTTATGACCTGAAATCTGCCGATGTACTCGCTTGAAAGCAGGGTTTTGTCGTCTCTGTACTGCACGTCCTGCTCGTTCCAGTAGTTTTCGTCGTACACAATATCCTCGTCCTTTATCTCGCTTGGGAAACGGCTGCAAAATTCCATCATTTTAATGAACTCGTCGGAATTAAGCGTACACTCTCCCGTGTCGCGGTCGATAAAGGTATCGTAGCTGTAGGAGAACAGGTTTGAAAGCATACTTGTGTTGGTGGCGTAGTTTGCCTCCATAATGTTCTTGTCGGGGTTTTCCTCGGCGAGAGCAATAAACTCTTCCATTGTCCAGCCCTCGGTTTCGCCCACTGCGGAAGTCTTGCCCACCATTGTGTTTACGGTAAAGTCGGGCACTAAGGTGTAAAGCGCGCCGTTTACCTCGTACGCCTCAAACAGGTTTGTGAGGAAGTCCTCCTTGTTTATCTCGGGGTCGGTTTCCATAAAGTCGTAAAGATTGGCAAAAATTCCCTTAGCAATATAGCTGTCCATAGGCATACCGCTTTCCACAAGGAGAACATCGGGGATATTTCCCGCAATCATATCGTTGTTCATTTTGGTAAGGGCGTCGCTCCAGTTCATGTCGTCGGCGTAACAGGTCAGCTCGATTTCGTACTCCAAATTTTCTTTGTTGAACTCCAGCACCTGCCGCTTAACGCCCACGTCCAGCCACATTGCGTACATCTTGATAAGCTTTTTGTCGGGCAAAGTCTCGGGGTCAACCTCGCTGAGGACGGAAATTACCATATCGTCGCCGCTCCAGCTGTAACCGCCGCCGCCGTTGTACTGGTAATTATAGGTAACACAGAGTATTCTGCCGTCGGGGAGAGCGGTTGTTGAGCCTGTTTCCATAGCGGTGGTGTCAAAGCCGGACTTAAGCCAGTCGATAATGGTTTCGCTTTCGCCCGTCTCGATGTCGTACCCCGCAAGCCCGGACTCTCTGTTTATAAGCAGGTCGTACTTGTCCGTGCCGTTCATAAAGTTGTTTCCGCCCGTCGTCACGGGGAACTCGTCCCCGAACTTATTGGCGGCGGTATCGATAACCACAAGCTTATACTCGCTTTTCCATTCATCGCCGGTTTGGGTGGTGATGCTCACGCCTGTGAGTATCCTGCCGTCCCCCGCCTTGTACAGACCGTACATATAGGTATTGTCCCCCGCCGCGCCGTACTCAATAGTGTTAAGCAGCGCGCCGCTGTCGTCGGTGACGAAAATCTTGCTGTCCCACAAAAGCAGGTACTTGCCGTCGTCGGTGGGCATAAAGCTGTTTACATAGAAGTAACTATTCTCGTCATCCGTCACGCTGTCCTGGATTTTCTTAAGGCTTATTTCCTGCGAACGTCCGCCCTCGCTGTCGTACTTAATAATGAAGTACTCTTCGCTGTTTTCGTCCTGCGACCAAGTGTTCACGTTTTCAAGGGAAACAAGGTTTCCGTCGCTGCCCACAGCCATATCCTGTATGTTCCTCCATGAGCTTACGCCCTCTTTAACCTCGTTGTCGTCGCTGGAGGATATGATGTTTTCCTTTTCCACAGCGCCGTCCAAAGTCATAACAATCAGCTTTGTCTCGTTTTTGTACTGGGTTTCCTCGCCCTCGCCCTCTTCCCAGTAATGAGTTCCGATGATGTAGAGCTTTTCGTTTGCGTACTTAATGGTGCTTATGCCGTCAATCCCCTCGGGGAGCGCGATTTGCTCCGAGGTAAAGACGTGTTCCTTAGAGGCGATAACGTCGCCCTTTTGCCCGCCGCACGCCGTCAGCGGTACAAGCATTGCCGCCGCGACAGCCGCCGCCGCAATTCGTTTGAAAATTTTATTCATTGTAATATTCCTCTCTTCCTGAAATACCGCGCAATTTCACACGGTTGTGGGTTCTTTTAACTTTTCTTTCCTCCTTTTGGTATTTTTATGCAAAACGTCCTTCAGGGCGTTTATAGCGTTTTTAGCCAGCTTTTTCCTGTTTCGGACAAGCTTTATTATATAGTATGTGACGGTACATATCGGTATGACAAGCCCCAGCGCCTGTGCAGCAAGGAGCAGAGCGGCTTTGTCCTCGGTAATTCGTGCGGCGTTTTCCCAGTACTGGTAAACTATGGGGGTATCCGAAACCGACCGCATACCGAAACTCCTGATTATGTCAAAACGGCTTTTCAGGCTGTACCGCGTGGAATTTTCAATCACCCTGTCGGCGTTGTCCTGTAAACCCATTGCCTCGGTGAGAATGTTCTTTCCGAACCCGCTCACCTCGTTGGGCAGACAAGCCTCATAGCAGATGAATTCCGCCTCTTTATCGCTGATAATGTCGTACCCCGCGTAGGGCATAAACGCCCTCGGCTTGTCGCCGTAAACCCGCTCCACGTTCCTGTCCTCGCTTTGGCGGAAAACTCCCGTCACGAAAAAGTACTTCCCGTTAATCAGCACGGGTTTCCCCACAATGTTTGACGAGCCGTACAGCCGCCATGCCAGCACCTCGTCGATTACCACAACGTCGGGACTTAACGGGTCGCTCCCGTAAAATCCGCCGTACAGAAAATCCATGGGGTGGAACAGGGCGAAATCCCCGCCGGTGACGGTTAAATTAACCTCCGATTCCGATACTCCCGCCGTCATCGTAATACTTTCCTGCGCCGCCGAGAACGCGTCCGCCCAGACCCGGGCGTTTTCCTTTTCCGCGGCGATGGAATTTTCCACCAGTTTTTTCTCAATGTTCACCCGGGCGGTAAAAACGCCGTTCAGGGACATGGGCTTGTTAACCTCGGTATAAACGCTCACCAGCGAGTAAGGCTCTTCCGCAGCCCACCGCTCCGCCGTCCGCTGGTCGGGCAGGGAGCTTTTAAGCCGCGCAAAGAAAACCGTCATCAGCAGGAAAAATATTGCCGACAATAGGTTTGCCAAAATAAGGTAAATATGCTTTCTTTTCATAGCTCCACCGCCTTAACTTTCGGCAAAGCGCACCTGCATACCCGCCTCTATAGGCTTTGACGAGGTGGAAATTATCATCTCGCCCCCGGTAAAGTCCCCCGAAACGGCGGAAGATGTGTCGTCGCTGGCAAGCACCTCGACAGACATGCGTTCCGCGGTATAACGGTTGCCGAGAGGACTGCTCTTAGCCACAACCACAAGCACGAACTTGCCGTTGTTGTCCTCCCGCACGGAACTGTTGGGCACTATGTACTCATACCGCTGACCTTTCGCCCCCATGGAGATTTGCAGGGTCTGCCCCGGAGAAACGTCCCCCGTGACGGAAAATTCAAGAATTCTGCTCTTAGCGGGGTTTTTCTCGTCGGGCTTTACCGATTGGAGCACAACGTTCGCCTCGCCTCCCCAGAAGTACTGGACTTCCGCGGTGTCCCCCGCCTTGACTTTTTTAGCCTGCTCGGCGGTAACGGTTATTGACATTGCGTAACCCTTTTCGCTCATTTCGATAGTTGCCGCAACGCTTTCCTTTGCTGCCTCTTCTCCCGCCACAAAGCCGAGAGAGGTAATTTTTCCCCCCACGGGAGCGGTGATTTCCGCGCCTATGGTATTTTTCTTTAACTTCTCGATTTTCCCGTTTACCTCCGCGACGACTTTTTCCGCGTCGGTAATGCCGTCCTGCAAAGACTGTATGGCAAGATTGCTTTTTCCGCTCGCAACGGCGTCCTCTTTCTGCTTTTGTGAGAGGGCGATTTTCGCCTTTTCGAGAGCTGTTTCCGCCTCCCGTATCTTAGCCTCCTGCTCCTCCTCGGTCACCGAGGCTTTCTCCTTAGCCTCCGCCTCGGCAGCCTGGGCGTCCTCCAGCCGCAGCTTTGCCTCCGCGAGACGGTTCTCGGATTCCTCCGCCTTTTCGTTGGCGGCTCTTTTTATTTCGTCCACCACTTCGTTGTACGCTTTCTGCGCTTTGTCCAGCGAATCCTCGTTGTACCTCAAGGTAGTGCGTTCCGCGCCCAGTTTCTGCTCGTTCCTTGCGTTTTCGGTAGCTTTCGCGCTAACCTTGTTAAGCTCCTCCTCGAGGTACTTAAGGTCGAGATTAGCCTGCGTCAGAGACGCCTGCAGCTCGGATATTTTATCGTAATCCGGCTCGTCCTCCATTTGCTCCCGTGATATTTGGCTGCTGAGCTTGCTTATCTCCAGCTGCTTTTCCTCAATGGACTTCCGTATGCTCGCCGTGTCCGCCGCGTCGGCGATTTCCGCCTCGTACCGCTTGATATTTTCCTCGGTTTTTGCCTTTGCCTTTTCGGCGTTGTCAAGCTTTCTCTTGGCGGCGGTAATCCTCTCGTAGTCCGCCTCGTCCAGCTCGGCGTACCTGTTCTCGTCGGCGACGGCCGCGGCGACGTCCTGATATTTCTGATTTTCCTTTTCAAGCTCTCTTACCTCGGCTTGGGCGGACTTTACCTCTTCCTTTGCCGCGTCGTACGCCTTTTGATAATCGGCAATTTTTGACAAATCCTCTTTAAGCCCCGCAATGGTCTCCTCCTGATTTTCTATGTCAAGCTCGTCGGCGCGGTAGTCCACCCCCACCGAAAGCAGCGCCTCGGAGTAGCTTTTCTTAGCCTCCCGCAAAGCCTTTTGAGCGGCGTCAAGCTCCTTTTCGGCGTTTTCCAGCTCCTCGCTGTCGCTGTCCTCCAGTTTCATAAGGGTCTGACCCTTTTCAATCTCGTCCCCGACTTTCACTTCCACCGAGGCAATCGTTCGCGTCTCTCCCATTTTCACATCATAGGACTGATTAGCCTCGATAGTGCCGCTGCCCCTAATCTGCTCGGAAAGCGTGCCGCCGTCCACATATTTGGCGGACACTTCGGGCAGGGAGTAATTCATAATGGTATTGGAAAAAAACGTCAGCAAAAGCATAATCACAAGAAAAATGATTATGGCGTTTTTCACCCATTCACGCCGTTTGGTTTCTCTATTTTCATTCATAACATTGCACCTCAATCAAAAATTTATTTTGTAACATGCGGGACGGTAAACCCGTCCCCTACAGGCATATCAGCCCTTTATTCCGCCCGAGTAGGCAATTCCCTCCACAAGGTAATCCTCGCCGTAAAGGAACATCAGCAGGGTGGGTATCATATAAATCGTCGCCACCGCGAACGCCAAGCCGATTTCCCCCGAGTTTATCTGGGACAGGAACACCGACAAGGGGTACAAATTAGTGTCCGACAGCAGGATTAACGGCTGCTCAACCATATTCCAGTAGTCGATAAAAACCAGTATCGCCACCGAGAACAGCGCGCTCTTGCAAAGGGGCATGCAGATGTAGGCGAAAATCTGTACTTCCCCCGCACCGTCAAGTTTTGCCGCCTCTATCAGCGAGTAGGGTATCCGCCGCATTATCTTCGACAGTATAAACACCGCAAACGGCGTGAAAATTCCCGGCAGAATTATCGCCGACCGGGTGTTCAGAATACCCAGCCACTCGGACACAAGGTAGTTGGGCACAAGGGTCACCTGATAAGGCATCAGCATAACAATTATGTACACGAAAAAAATTATCTCTTTTAACCGCCCTTTAAGCCGCGCGAACGCGTACGCCGCAAGGGTTGCCGTCGCAAGCTGGAAAACCACTATCGGCACAACCAAAATCACCGAGTTCCAAAACTTCAAAAGGTAATCGGGACTTTTAAAAAGCACCGTGTAGTACTGACTGAAACTCACAATATCGGGTATGAATTTCAGGTTGATTTTCTCCGAAACGTACACCTTTCCGCCGCTTTCGGTGGTGGTGAAAATCGCCCCGTAATTGGCGTTTATCTCCGACGCGCTCATGAACGAGTTTGCTATGGTCAGCACCGTGGGCAGCAGGAAAATCACCGCCGCAATCCCCGCGAACACAGTCAGCACCGCCATTATCAGCTTTTGCCGTTTTCGGGAAATTCGGTGTATCTTTTTCCTTTTAACGGGCGTTAACGGCGTGCTTTCGGGCAGGGTTTTGGTATCCGCGTTAATCACTCTCAACGTCCTCTCCGAATTTATTCTCGGCAATGAAAAGTCCTCCGATAATAATTATCATCACAATCGCCATAAGTATAGCCGCCGAGGAAAGCTTTTGGTAATCGATGTTGCGGAACGTGTTGTTCATAAAATGCTGTAACATATACAGGCTGGTGTAAGGGTAATCCCCCGTCAGCAGGTACACCTCGCGGAAAACCTTGAACGAATTTATCAGCGAGAGTATGGTCACAAACAAAATCGTCGGTGAAAGATACCGCAGCTTAATTTTGAAAAAGCGGTAGGCGGGGCTTGCCCCCTCTAAGGTGGCAACCTCCATAAGGTCGGTGGGAATGTTGTTTATCGCCGACAGGAAGAGTATCATATTGTACCCTAAATTTTTCCATAAAAACAGGGCTATGATAACAAACTGCCCCGCCCCCGACTTAAGCCAGTCCACGGGTTCAGCGCCGAAACGCGCGATAAAGTCGTTCATAACGCCGTTGTAGTGGAAAATCACCTGCCAAATCAGCACGATTGAGGCGACGGGCACCATCATCGGGCAGAGAAAGCTGGTTCTGAACTGGCTTACGAACGGTATTTTGCAGTCCAGCAGCATAGCCAGCATCAGGGACAGCACCACCGCCAGCGGCACGGCAACCGCCGAAAACGTCAGCGTATTGACAGCCGCCCGCCTGAACGAGGAATTTTTCACGATAGCTATGTAGTTGTCGAGAAAAACGAAATCTTTGTTAAAGGCGCTGTCAACCATTGAGTAGTAAATTATTACAAAAAACGGAATAATAAAGAAAACCAGCACCCCCGCCAAACTCGGCGCAAGGCAAAGATAGGGGAACACCCCGTCGCTTTTAAGCTTTTTCACGGCTTTTTTCGCCGTTGTTTTGACATTTTTCGGGGAATTTTCCCTTTTTGGGGGACTTCCCGCCGCTTTTGCTTTTTGTTTTATCATACGCATTACCTCTCTCGGCAAGTATTTTCCTAATCTTCAAATACATTATAACACATTTAATTTTATTTTGCTATACCTAACGGCAAACTGTAACCAAATTTTAACCTTTTGGGGCTTTTGCTGTAACCTTTGTAACCATTTTTACATTATTTGGCAAAATTATCGGATATTGCGTGAATTTTTTATGAACCGACTGTAAAAGGTTACAAAAAAGGTTACAAAGCAAAAAATGTCAAATTCTGCGTTTCGCGGGGGATTTCCAAAATATGTATTCTGTTCACAATATATATATATATATATATATATAAGAAATTTAAACAATTCGTTCAAATTTTGTAGTATAATTAGTACATTGTACAAAGTGTGCATAAAAAAATTACAAAGGAGAACTAATTATGAACATGAAAAAAATAACCGCCTTTGCGGCAGCCGTTGTCATGGCGGCGGGAATTTGCACGGGCGTACCCGTCGGTACTGACACCTCGCCGCTTGCGGTAACGGCAGAGGCGGCGAACAGCGATTTTGTTATTGAAACCGGTGAAAACGGGGATAAATTTATTTCGGGTTATAACGGTAAAGGCGGAAACATTACTATCCCCGACGGGGTTGAATATATCTCGGGCGACGTGTTTAAGGAAAATACTACTATTACCGGCATTACATTTCCGAAAAGCTGCAAAGAAATTGCAAGAAATGCTTTTGAAAAATGTACGTCCTTAAAAACCGTCGTTTTCGAAGGAGACGCTGAAATTGGAGACAACGCTTTTTACAGATGCAGCTCTCTTACAAGCGTTACCGTTAAAGGCAGTATCTACAGATTCGGTATTGGGCACAACGCATTTTCGGATTGTATTTCACTTAAAACGGTAAAAATAGAAAAAGACGAAAATGAGTTTAGCATTGACAACGGCGCATTTGAGAACTGTAATTCGTTATCGTCGATAAATATACCCGGCAAGTGTATAAGTATTGGTTACAGAGCGTTTTTAAATTGTCTAAGTCTTGAAACATTAACAATTCCTCCCCAAACAACGTGCGGCGGTTATGCCGGTCTTGACGGAAATCACCCGGATATAGAACAATACTGTTTTGGCTACGTTTGGCTTTACGATAAAAGCAGAGTAAGGAGAGGCAGTGGATATGTAGATGACTATATACAGCGTGATATTGTTGTAGCGGACGGAAAAACAGGCGGTTATTTTAAATACTGGGAAGATGATACCGGCTGGAAATATAAATATGTTGTCCCGAAACAACTTACGGTATACCTGACAAAAGGCTCACCCGCCGAGGAATACTGCAAAGCGAACGGCATTAAATACGCTTACGGCAACGCTCCCGCCGCCGCAAAAACAAGTTCCTCAAGCAGTACAAGCACCGCCGCGAAACTCGCTGCCCCCACAGGCGTAAACGGCAAAACAACGCAAAACAAAATTGTGCTCACATGGAATAAAGTTGACGGCGCAAAAGCCTACCGCGTATACAAGTACGACGAAAAAACAGGCAAGTACACCAAATACAAAGACGTTGGCGGCACGCAGTGCACGGTGACGGGTCTTAAAGCAAGCACGAAGTATAAATTCAAAGTCTGCGCCCTTGTGCCCAAAAACGGCAAGTACGTTGCACAAACCGCAACAAACGGCTTTTCGTTCACCACAAAGGCAGCCGCAGCAGCAACCGTCCAAAGGGACGAAAACGGCAACGAGGTTATCACCCTTTAAAAGGAAAATATTTACAAAAAAGCAGCGCCCCTATTGGTACAATTTACCAATAGGGGCTAATTGCGCCGGGGGTTGGTTTTCACAAATCTTTATGTATGGCATATTTTGGTAATAAGGCAAAGTACGCCTTAACATACGAAAGGAAATGATTGGCATTTATGAATACATCGAAAACCCTCCACGGCATGCGTGAGGGAACGTCCGCCAAAGTTGTCGGACTTATGAACGAGGGCAGTATGCGGCGCAGACTGCAGGATATAGGGCTTATCGAGGGTACGCCCGTGCTGTGCTTGCAGAGAAGTCCCTCGGGCGACCCTATCGCCTATCTTATCAGGGGCGCGGTCATTGCCCTGCGGGAGGAGGACAGCTCCAAAGTTTTAGTTGAGTAAAGTATGGGCGGGAGAAGTTCCGCCCAAAATTGTTAATTGTTAATTATTAATTATTAACCGAATTTTCCTTGACATTAGCGGAAAAATATAGTATAATTATTAGATACTATTCTTTTAGAGAAACGAAGTTCTATCTTCTATCCTCTAACCTCTAATTTCTAAGTAAAGGAGCGAGTAAATATGATCAAAGCCGCCAAAGCTATGGTAAAATGTCTGGAAAACGAGGGTATCAAAGTCGTCTTCGGCTACCCGGGAGCGGCGATCTGCCCGTTCTACGACGAGCTTACACACTCCGATATACGGCACGTTCTCGTCCGCCACGAGGCTAATGCGGGACATTCCGCAAACGGCTACGCCCGCATCACCGGCAAGCCTGCGGTGTGCATTGCAACCTCGGGACCGGGGGCGATGAACCTTATGACCGCAATCGCCACCGCCTACGCCGACAGCGTGCCCCTTGTGTGCATTACGGGGCAGGTTTCCACCGACCAAATCGGCTGCGACGTTTTTCAAGAGGTGGACACAACCGGCGCGGCAGAGCCTTTCGTGAAGTACAGCTATCTAATTAAGAACGCCGCCGACCTCCCCCGCGTTTTCAAGGAGGCTTTCTACCTTGCGGGTTCGGGACGGAACGGTCCGGTGCTTATCGACGTCCCCGTGGACGTTCAGCAGACCATGATTGATTTTGAGTACCCAGAAAGCGTCGAGCTGCGGACGTACAAGCCCACTTTGCGGGGCAACGGCTTTCAGATAAAAAAGGTCTGCGAGGCTTTGAAAAACTCCGAAAGACCCCTTATCTGCGCGGGGGGGCGGGGTTATTTCGGCGGACGCGGCGGCGGAACTCCGCGAGTTTGC
>JAMPDU010000065.1 GCA_023665505.1 Ruminococcus sp. | reverse complement strand
CGTCGGAAATTTCCTTTTCACCCTCCGCCACGTCGGCTTTTGCCTCGTCGATTTCCTCGTAAGCCTCGTCTAAAATGACGTTTTTACGGTGTTCTATCTGTACTTCGCCAAGATTTTCCAGTACCTCGATATTCCTGTCCATAATTTCTTCATAATTGTCGGTAAACGGGTCAACACCCGCCGTTTCCGAAAGCCGCGCGTAAATGTCCGTGTACACATCGAGGGCAAAATTTTCCTCGGGGACGAGCAGCCAGCCGTTTATAATGCCGTTGCCGAAATTCGCGCTGCCCTTTTCGTACGCAACGTAAATCGGCAGATGAGCCTTTCCCACAACCGTGAACTCGCTGCGGGAAAGATAGTCGGAAACATCGTTCTCGCCGTCGGCAACGAGGGAAATTTTATCGCCGATCTGCGGGGTTTCGGCGGTGTAGAAACGGTCGTCAACCACGATTTCATCGGCATTTTCGGGCAGCCGCCCCTCGGTCAGGTAGGGCATATTTATGCCGCTGTCCGGGTCGTATGAGTACGCCTTGACGATTTTGCCGTTGTTTTTTTCGCCCGAAATAATCAGGTCGGCGGAGTACCCCGCGTAAATTTCGTCAGCCAGACCGAGGTCGGAAACCGCCGTCACGTCCTCGTCGTCAAAGCCGAGAGCGGACATCAGGTGCACGTCCGCCAAACCCTGTTTTTGGAAATAGTCAGCCGCGCTGAGTTTCATATCGGGACCCGCCGACTTGACCCCCGCGAAAAATCCGCAGCCGAGGGCAATTATCGCCATAATCGCGATAAAGCGGCTTTTGGTATTTTTAACGCTCCTTAAAGTGTTGAGAATTAACTTTTTATTCATAATTTCA
This sequence comes from Ruminococcus sp., assembly GCA_023665505.1. Taxonomy (GTDB): domain Bacteria; phylum Bacillota; class Clostridia; order Oscillospirales; family Ruminococcaceae; genus RGIG8773. The sequence goes on along the minus strand of JAMPDU010000065.1, from coordinate 16,053 downwards.
CCTAATATATGTAAATTTTACCATTCTATGGTTTCCACAGCCACGGGATTTTCGTTGAGCGTCACCCGGGAAACCTTGCTGTTCTTGATTTTGATGACGCGGTCAGCCATTGGCGCAATCGCCTGGTTGTGGGTGATAACCACCACGGTCATGCCCTTTTCGCGGCAGGTGTCCTGCAAAAGTTTGAGGATATTTTTGCCCGTGGCGTAATCAAGCGCGCCCGTCGGCTCGTCGCAGAGCAGCAATTTGGGGGATTTTGCCAGCGCCCGCGCAATGGAAACCCGCTGCTGCTCGCCGCCGGAAAGCTGCGCCGGGAAATTGTTTACACGCTCGCCCAGACCCACCTGTTTCAGGACTTCCTCCGCGTCCATGGCGTCGGAGCAAATCTCCGTGGCAAGCTCCACGTTTTCCTTGGCGGTGAGGTTCTGAACGAGGTTGTAAAACTGGAAAACAAACCCAATATCATGCCGCCTGTAGGCTGTCATCTGCTTTTTGGAAAACGCCGCGATGTTTTTGCCGTCCACGATAATTTCGCCCTCGTCGCAAGTGTCCATGCCGCCCAGCATGTTCAGCACCGTGGTTTTGCCCGCGCCCGACGCGCCCACGATTACGGCGAATTCGCCCTTTTCAATTTCAAAATTTACGCCGTCGGAGGCGGAAATGGTAACTTCTCCCATTTTGTAACGCTTGTACACATCTTTAAACTCAACGTAGCTCATTGCCAATCTCCTTGCAAAAAATAGTTACTTTAATTATAACATATCTTTTGGCAAAAGTGAATACATTTTTAAAATATTTTTGTGATAATATGATGAAAATTTCGGTACGGTGCACAATTTTACATATATTGGTTTTGTTAACAAAAAATTTACTGAATATTTGCTGTTTTTTTTTTTTTTTTGCAGATTTTGTTATAATTTAGAGTGGCGTTTTTGTTAAATATGCCAAATTTATGAAAAATAGGAGAAATTTGTATGAAAAAAATAGCAGCATTAAGTATCGCGCTGGCAATGTTATTGTCGTTTGCGGCGTGCAGTTCCGAGGGCGGCTCTGCCGAGGGCGAGACCACCACCAAAGCGGCGGCGGAAACCGTTAAGGACGAAACCGAAACCGCTGCGGCGGAAACTACAGCCGCCCCCGAGACCACAACCGAGGAGACCACCACCGCTGAACCCGCCCCCGAGGCAACCCCCGCGGAGGATTTTGATTATTATGAGGAGGACGGCGAGATTGTCATAACAGTATACAAGGGCTGGGATGAAAAAGTCGTTGTACCCGGCGAGATTGACGGAAAACCCGTAGTTGCCGCGACCACGGGCGCTTTTGAGGGCAAGTCAAAAATTACGGATATAACTCTTCCCGAAAGTCTTAAGGAAATAATTTTCTCGGAACGAGACCGCAATAATAGTTGGTATAAGAGAATTTTTTTGGAAGATACCGCTTGGTTTAAAGCTAAAAAAGAGGAAGACCCCCTTGTAATTATAAATAACATTGTTATCAGCGGACAGGACTGTTCAAGAGACGTTGAAATACCCGAGGGGATAAAGGGTATAGCAGCCTGCGCTTTCCATGACTGTACAGCCGTTACAAGCGTGACCTTGCCGAGCACCATTGAAAAAATAGGCGAGATGGCTTTTTACAACTGTGAAAGACTTAAAGAAATAACTCTTCCCGACAGCGTTAATAAAATCGGCGATTATGTTTTTTTTAACTGCAATGCTCTTGAAAATGTGACGTTCCCCAATAATACCGTGGAAATGGGGCAGCAAATATTTGGTAGATGGAATAATTATGTTCCGTGGCTTGAAAATAAAATGAATGCAGACCCGTTTGTAATTGTTAACGGCAACCTTATTAACGGTCAATTGTGTAGTGGAAACGTTGTTATTCCCGATACTGTTAAATCGATTGCCGCAGGAGCTTTTGGACCCTCCAGAGCTACCGAGGTAACACTTCCAAACGGCATTACCAAAATTCCCGATTATCTTTTTTATCAAAGCACTTTACTTACAAACGTAACAATTCCCGACAGCGTGACCGAAATTGGGGATTATGCCTTTAGCGAGTGTACTGTTAAAAGTGTCACAATACCGAACAGCGTAACAAAAATTGGAAATAATGCTTTTAAATACAGCGCACTTACAAACTTAACCATACCGAGTAGTGTAACCGAAATCGGCGACAGCATTTTTGACGGTTGTCAATCTCTTGAAAGCGTGACTTTCTCAGAGGGTCTGAAAAAACTGGGGTCGACACTTTTTAGTTACACAAAAATAACGGAACTGACCCTGCCCGACAGCCTTGAAAGCGTTGAAGAGGACACGTTTAACGTCTCCGCCGACATTACATATAAAGGCGAAATTTATTTCCCCGAGCTTTACGACGAGCTTGTGGCGGCGATAAACGGTTGAGTTAGAGTTTTTCTTTTAATTCCATATCCTTAAACGGCGGCGCGGCTGAATGGCTGAGCCGCCGGTTTTTTGGGGTGGGAGTATTGACTTTTGGGAATTTTTTTTGTATAATGTTAATAATAAGATGTATAGGAGACGGCGTATGATTAGTGTTTACCTTGATAACTGCTGCTATAACCGCCCGTACGACGACCAGGAGCAGCCGAAAGTACAGCTTGAAACGCAGGCAAAGCTCCATGTTCAAAAGATGATTACCGATAAAAAGCTGAATTTGGTGTACTCTTATGTTTCGGAGTACGAAAACTCAAATAACCCCAACGGTGAACACAGTTTGTCTATTTCGCAGTTTTTTGCCAATGCCGCGGTTTATGTTGATTATTCACGAAAAGACGACGTGCTGGCGGAAACGAAAGAAATTACGGAAACAGGCGTTAAGGAAATGGACGCACTTCATGTTGCGTCAGCCATTATCGGCAAAGCGGATTATTTTTTGACGGTTGATAAAAGATTGTTAAAATATTCAACCGAAAAAATTAATATTATGAACCCCGTTGATTTTATAAGTAATGTGGAGGTGTAATTTATGAGAAGTACAGCTGTTATTATGAACGACGCTATGGACTGTCTGTTAAAAAATCTCGGCGTGATTGAGACGGAAATTTTTATTTCCACATTAAAGCGCGAAAAATTTGACTACACCGAATGGCGCAAGGACAAATTCGGCGATATGTCGGCGGAGGAACTCAACGCCGCCGCCGCCGAGTACGGCAGATTGCATCACAAAGGCTAATCGTTGGCGGAGCGGCAAAACGTTCCGCCTTTTCTATTTTTTACAGTAAAAACCGCCAAAAATCCGCCGCCGCTTTTGTAAAAAATTTATAGCGGAAAATAAAAATAATGCTTGAAAAAAGGCGCGGATTGTTGTATAATAATATAGTGTTTGAAATTTTCTTTAAGAAGGTTTTTTATGGCAAGTTATAACGAAAAGACTTCTCCCGCGGACGTTGCCGCGATATGGGCAATTGTCCTTTTGACGGCGGTTCTTGCCGCGCTGGTGGGCGTTTATTTTTGGCGTAACCACAGCTTTGCGGACGTACCCTCGGCAGACGCCGAAACCTCGGGAATTAAAATTATCGGCACGGAAACGTCCTACATTCCCCCCGAAACCACTGCGGCGGAAACCACAACCGCAGCCGTTACGACCACCGTTTCCGAGACGACGGAAACGTCCGCCGAGAGCGAAAAAGCCGAAACTGCGGCGGTTTCAAGAGAATACACCCCCGAATTTTTCTGCAGGGGACTTATTGTGGGGGACTCCATTTCCGTGGGTTTGGTAAATTACGGATATTTACAGCCCGAAAACGTTTTCGCGCAAATCGGTCTGACACCCTCTTCGGTACTCACCGCCGAGGTTGGCGGCACGAGCGTCTACGCAAAAGCGGCGGGGCTTGCTCCCGACTACATCTGCATAATGCTGGGGACTAACGGTCTTTCCTACCTTTCCGAGGATTTTATGGCGGAAAAAATGGGCGAGTTTATAGACGGTCTGCGGCAGATTTGCCCAAATGCCAAAATTTTACTGGTGTCGATACCCCCCGTTACCGCGGCGCACGAAAGCGAAAAGCCGGAAAAAATTGAAAATATTACCAAATATAATGAGCATATCTCAAAACTTGCGGAGGAAAAGTCCGCGATATTTGTTAATATTTACCAACTTTTGGAGGACAGCGACGGCTACCTTGCCGCCGATTACGCCGAAAGCGACGGTTTGCACCTTAAAGGCGCGGCGTACCCCGTGGTATTGAGTGCCCTCCAAACCGCCGTGGAAAGCGACGGCTATGTACCGACCGCCGCACCCGTCACGACCCCTGCTGCGACAGAGACAACCCCGACCGCGGCAACCACGCCGGTCACAACGGTTTCCCAACCCCCGCCGACGGTAACCGAAACCACGGCTTTAACCGAAGTAACCCTGCAGGAAACGGTCAGCGAACAGGAAACAGTTGTTATGGAAGAAAATATAGAGATTATACAATGAAAGGAAAATAATGTATGAAAAAGTCAATTTCTGTAATTTTATCGGCAATTATTGCCATGGCAATTTTTACCGCCTGTAAAAACGTGGAGGACAGCGTTCCCGCCGACGGCACGGTCGGCACGGAGAACACCGAAAACGCCGGCACAACGGGCGCGGAAGTCCCCGGGACCGTGACTGCGGCGGACATCACCGCGGCGGTTATGGCGGAAATCGAAATCCCCTCCGCGGTGGAGAAAACCGCCGAAAACATCGGCGCGTTCTACGACGTGGACGCGGCTGCGGTTGAGGAAATGTCCGTGTTCATCTGCGGCAGCGGCGCGTACCCCGACGAGCTTGCGGTGTTCAAGTTCAGCGAGGGCGCGGAGGCGGGCGCGGCAGCCGTGCAAAAGCGGCTTGACAGCCAAATCGCGCTGTACACCGACTATACGCCCGACGAGGTGTACAAGCTTGAGGGCGCGAACCTCATTCAAAAGGGCGATTGGGTAATTTTGACAATTTGCGCCGACAACAGCCGCGCGGCGGAGATAATCAACGGTTTGATTTAGTCTGAAACTCATAAAGCACGTCCAAACGCTCTAACAGCCTGCCTTTCCGCTCGTCCGACAACGAGCGGAATTTGTTTATCAGCTCCGTTTCCTTTTCGGGCAGCTCGGAGCGGTTCAGCCCCTTTTTGTTGTGGGTGCGCCCCGCGATGTAGTCCAGCGAAACGCCGTAAAAATCCGCCAGCTTTATGGCGCAGTGAAAGGGGATTTCCCGCTTGCCGCTTTCGTACATATGGTACTGCTGTTGGTGGCAGTCAATCACGCCGCAAACCTGTTTTTGGAGTAAATCCTCGTCCTCCCGCAGGTCACGTATTCTTTGGTAATAATACACAAAATACACTCCTTTTATTGTTATTTGTGTATATATTTTAGCATACATTCAAACAAATGTATTGACATTTATTCGATTGTGTATTATAATTATTTTGTACATACGAATAGATGTACATACATTTATTTAAAGGAGTGTTTTTTAATGAAATTCAGAAAAACAATTATCGGCGCAATTCTTGCGGCAGTAATTTCCATATCGGCAATTGCTCCCTGCAGCGTTGTCTATGCGGAAACATCTAAGACCGCAACAACCCAAAGTGCTGTACCCACAAACTTCAAAGCCTCAAAAACCACGAACTCAATTACTTTGAAATGGGACGAGGTCGAGGGTGCGGACGGCTATAGAGTTTATATGAAAAATCCGACTACAGGCAAATACGAAAAATATAAGAGTGTTACCAAAAATTCCTGCAAAGTTACGGGACTTGAAAAGGGTACAAAATATTATTTTAAAGTTTCGGTACTTACAAAAAATGGCGAAAAATACAAAGAAAAGGCAAATTCAAAGAGCAATGGTTTTGCTTTTACAACAAAAAAATCTGACGCAACTATGGCAACATTATTAAACCTTAAACAAGGAACAAGCGAGAAAACTGTTTTGAATAAGTTAGGTATAGAAAACTATAAAGCTTATACTTATGCTGATATTACTTACGACATTCTTGAAAGTGATATAATATTTACATGGAAAAATGTTGATTATAAAGCAACTATTTATTTATATGTTAAAGATAAAAAATTAACCGGTTGGAAAATAAGATTTCGTGTTTCTCGCGATATAGACTTCCGTGATGATGTATATGATGAAATGTATGAATACCTTGACAAACTGTTTGGTGATACTTATGAAGAAGACTATGACCTCGGGTGGATAAACGAAGAAAAAAAAGATTGCATATGTATAAGCACGTACAACCAGTTTCAGCGTGATGATTATGGCATATACATCGAGCGTATGTTTGATTTTGAGTTGGATTATTAAAGCACTTGGGGGTGCTTAAATAATTCTTATATTATAGTTGTGAATTTGAATGTTGAACAAAGGAGTATTTAAATGATTTGTTTGGAGGAATTGCTGTGAAATATATTTTGAACATTAGCACGTACAAGTTACATATTGAAGGCTTTTGTCATTATTCTTGTCACGAAAAAAAGGAATTTAATTCTGAAAATGAGGCTGTGGAATACGGAGGACAAAGGGTAAGACTTTGTGAAACGTGCCGCAAAAATCGTGACAAAAAATTATCAAAAAATTCCCAGTAATAACCCCCGCCCCGCCCTGCATAAAATAACAGCAAGGCGGGTGTTTTTATGGATAAAAAAACGGCAAAAACTATAATTACCGCGGTTTTTTTGGCTGCGGGCGCGGTTGCCGCAGTGTTAAAGCCGGAGTTTTTTACGGGTGTGATTTCCAGAATTTTCAAGCTATTTATGCCCGTTTTTTTGGGGCTTGCCATTGCGTTCGTTATGAATATGCCCGTTTGCCGCTTTCAAAAGCTGTTTTCGGGGCGTTTTCGGGACTGCCCCCGCTGCGTGACTGTCGCGGCGGTGGGGGTGGCGTACCTGCTGCTGGTTGCTCTTATCGCAGGAATTTTTTGGATAATTATTCCGCAGCTTGCCGCCAGCGTGAAACTTTTTATCGGCAACGCGGACTACTATTACAGCAATTTCGTGCGCTACTGCGACGCATTGGAAAAGCGGGACGCGCTGGGGATTTTTTCCTCCCTCAAAGCCGCCGTCACCGGGCTTGGGGAACGTCTCCCCGCCATTTTGGGGACAACCTACGCAAAAACCTCCGACATTATAGGCGGGGCGGCGGACTTGCTTATCGGCTTTGTAATTTCCATATATATCCTGCTGGACAAGGAAAATATCCGCAAAGCCGTGTCCGCCGTGGCAAAACGCCTTGCGGGGGAGCGTTACGAAAAGCTGAAAAACGGCTACAGACTGGTTTTCAGCACCTTCAGCCGTTTCGTCAGCGGGCAGATTACCGAGGCGGTGATTTTAGGCGTGCTCTGCTTTATCGGAATGAAACTTTTCCGTTTTGAGTACGCCCTGCTCATCAGCACCATTATCGGCGTAACCGCCCTTGTGCCCGTGGTTGGCGCGATTATCGGGACTGTACCCTCGGCGTTTCTCCTGCTGCTGATAAACCCCGTGAAAGCCCTGTGGTTCGTGGTTTTCATAATAATTTTGCAGCAGCTTGAAAACAATTTCATCTACCCCCGGGTGGTGGGGAAAAGTTTGGGAATTCCGCCGCTTTTGGTGCTGCTGGCGATACTTCTCGGCGCGGGGATCGGCGGCGCGGCGGGAATGCTGCTGGGCGTGCCGATTATGTCGGTGGCGTACGCGGTGCTGAGGGAGAAAATTCTACAGGCTGAAACGGCGGACAAAATACAAAAAACGGTAAATTCTCCCTGAATTTACCGTTTTATTTTTGCGTAAATCAACTCAGCGCGGTGATGTCCTCCACCGTCAGCATCGGCTGCACCGCCTTGTTTATTGAGTACGCCAGCAGCCGCGCGGTGCGCTCGATAAGTTTGTCAACGTCTCGGGGCGTGACCATCATGTTGGGCAGGTGCTTGTCGGGCGGGTCGCCTGTGATATTCTCCACAATTGTGTGCATATCGACCACCGTCGGCACGCCTATCGCTATCACGGGTACGCCGAGGGTTGCCTCGGAAAATTCCTTTCGGCGGTTCTGTACCCCCGAGCCGGGAGAAATCCCGGAATTTGTCAGCTGAATTGTCGACCCGAGGCGGCTTATATCCGAGCAGGCGAGGGCGTCGATGGCTATAACGAAGTCTGGGGAAACCTCCTCGCAGAGGGACTTTACCACCTCCGCCGCCTCTATTCCCGTCTGCCCCAGCACCCCGGGGGCGATTGCGGACACCTTGTTCAGCCTTTTTAAGTCGTGACCGTCGGGCAGCTCGCGGTGCAAATGCCGTGTGGCGATAATCTGCGAGACCACCATAGGTCCAAGCGCGTCGGGAGTGATGTCGGAATTGCCAAGTCCCACCACAAGGGCGGAGCTGCGCCCCTCGCCTTTGAGAGCGGAAATTTCCGCGGCTATGTTATCAACCTGTTCGTCAAAGTCCCGGGGGTTGGCTGAAAGCCTGTCGGTTTCGACGGTGACGTACCGTCCTTTCGGCTTGCCGATTCTGCGCCCCGCGCTGCTGTCGGAAACGATAATTTCGGTAATGGCGCAAGCCGAGCTTTTGCGGAGTTTTCTCTTTATGCCTTTCGGCAGGCTTGACGCGTCCTCGTCGATCATTTCGACTGCAAGGTCGGTTCTTTTAGACATAATTTCATCATATCCTTTCACGGATATTTTTCGGCAGTTTGGGGCAAATTATACGCCGCCGCGGCGGATAATGGGTGCGCGGGAGAAAAACGGCTGATTTAAATTATTTAGCGTACGTTTACGCACTTTTTTTACGGCGGTTTAACAGCCAAATTTTTACAACAAACACACCAAAAGCCCTTTAGGCAAGCAAAAAGTTCGCCAGCCTTTCAAGGCTGCCCCTCGACCCTGCCAGCGCGGGGCTGCGCTGGACCAGCCGCTTGCCTAAAGGGCTTTTGGTTAGGTACTGTAAAAATTTAATTGCTAAACCGCCGTATTGTGCTAAATAATAATTTACCCCGCAAAAATAAATGCTTTTTCCCTGTTTTTTTACAGAAAAATCTTGAAATCCCAAAAAAAATGTGGTAAAATATTTATATGTATGTTTACGCCTATTAACTTGAAAGGACTTTCGTAATATGAATAAGGTAAAAGTTACCATATGCGGCAGGGAATTCAGCCTCAAAACCGACGATACCCCCAAGTATATGACCGAGCTTGCCAAAAAGGTGGACGCGGCTATCGGCGACATGATGTCCTCGTCGGCAAATATGCCCATGCAGTCGGCGGCAATTTTGACCGCTTTGGCGGCTTACGACGAGCTGCAAAAAGCCAACGACAGCATCGACAATATCCGTTCCCAAATAAAGGAATATGTGGACGACGCCGGAAAAGCCCGCGCCGAACGCGACCGCGCCCTGAAAGCCGAAAAGGAGCTGAAAGCGAAGATTTCCGCGCTGGAAAACGAACTTCAGATAAAGCAAATGAAAACCGACATCGACCGCCAGCTTACCCTCGATATGGGAGAAACGGCGGGCAGGAACGTCCCTCCAGCCGCCAACAGGCAGGGAGGCAAGCAGAGAAGATGAGTACACCAAAGCCTGAACTTCTCGCCCCGGCGGGGAGCTTTGAAAGCGTTCTCGCGGCGGTGCGGTGCGGCGCGGACGCTGTTTACGCGGGGGGAACGCGGTTTTCGGCACGGGCAAACGCGGAGAATTTTTCCGACGCCGAGTTGGAAAAAGCTGTAAGATATTGCCATTTGCACGGGGTAAAGCTTTACCGAGCAATGAATACCCTTGTGTTCGGGACGGAAATGGCAGATTTTGTAAATGAGGCGCGGCGTTCCGCCGAAATTGGCGTGGACGGGCTTATCGTTCAGGACTTGGGCGCGGCGCGGGTTCTGCGGGAAGTACTGCCCGACATGCGGCTGCACGCCTCCACACAGATGACGGTGCACACCCCCGAGGGCGCGCGGCTGGCGGCGGAACTGGGTTTCGCGCGGGTTGTGGCGGCGCGGGAGCTTTCCCTGAAACAGATCCAAACCCTGACGGAGACGGGTATCGAGACGGAAGTTTTCGTACACGGGGCGTTGTGTATGTCCGTTTCGGGACAGTGCTATATGAGCGCGCTTATCGGCTCGAGGAGCGCGAACAGGGGCATGTGCGCTCAGGCGTGCAGGCTGCCGATAGGTGCAATCAAAGGCGAGCGTTACGACCTTTCTTTAAAGGACTTGTGCGTAATTCCGCATATCGGCAAATTGGCGGAAATCGGCGTTTCCTCCCTTAAAATCGAGGGGCGTATGAAACGTGCCGAGTACGTCGCCGCCGCGGTTACGGCTTGCAGGGCGGCTCTGGACGGGGGCGAACCCGACCTTGAAACCTTACAGGCAGTTTTTTCCAGGAGCGGCTTTACCGACGGCTACCTCACGGGGGAAACGGGTGCGGCAATGTTCGGCTATCGGCGCAAGGAGGACGTTACCGCCGCCGAGGCTGTCCTACCCGAGCTGCGGGAGCTTTACCGCAAGGAGAGCAAGCGGGCGGACGGCGAGGCGGATTTTACCGTGAAACTAAAGCGGGGCGAGCCTGCGCGGCTTGAAATGTCCCGAAAAAATATAAACGTTTTCGCCGAGGGTGCGGTACCTCAAACGGCGAAAAACCGTCCCGCGGACGAGGAATTTCTCCGCCGTCAGCTTGAAAAGCTGGGGGACACGGTTTACACGCTGAACAGCTTTTCCGCGGAAATAGACGAGGGTCTTGCGGTTTCGGCTGCGGCTGTGAACGCCCTGCGGCGGGAGGCTGTGCAAAAAATGGACGAGGCGGTTATTGCCGAGGAAACGCCTAAATATTTACAGGGAGAAATTCCCAAACTGTCAAGACCCGGCAGACGTTACCCCGAAAAAATACGGGCGCGGGTGTCGAATTGGGAACAGCTGGAGGCTGTGTACCCCAACGCGGACGAAATTGTCGTACCCATTAACATCAAACTGGGGGGCTTGATAATGGGGGGAGACAGGTTTATTCTTTCTCTGCCGAGGTTTGTTGACGACGAAGAGCGGCTGAAAAAAGACCTTGACGTTTTCGGGAAATTCGGTTTCACGCGGATTTTGTGTACCAATATTTCCCATATAAAAATCGGCAGGGAACTGGGTTTCACCCTAAGCGGTGATTTCGGGCTGAACCTTGTGAATCCGTACTCCGTCAAGGCTGCGGAGGAAATGGGTCTGGCGGACATTACGGCGGGGTTTGAGGCTAAACTTGGGGAAATTTCCCAAATGTGCGGAACGCTCCCCGTGGGGGTTATCGTGTACGGCAGGCTGCCCGCTATGCTGACGAAAAACTGCCCCATACGGCAAGCGGTGGGGGACTGCAAAAACTGCACGGGTTTCCTCACCGACAGGACGGGACGGCGTTTCCCCGTGCGGTGCGAAAAGGAGCGGGGCCGGACGTACAGCGAGGTGCTTAACAGCGACGTGCTGATGATGACGGACAGGCTCGACGAGATAAGCGCGGATTTCGCGGTGCTGAACTTCACGGACGAAAGCCCCGAGGAGACGGCGCGGGTGATTGAGTGCTGCAAAGCCCGCAGGAAATGCTTGGAAAGCGGCTTTACCCGCGGTTTGTACTACAGAGGGGTAAACTGACGGCTGACAAATATTGCGAAAGGTTGTTAATTTATGGCAAAAGATTTAAAGCGGACGATTGCGTTTCTGTTCTTTTTATTGGCGGGGGTCGTGCTGGGGACGGTTATCGCCCGCCTCTGCGAGGGGGTCTCGTTCCTGTCTTGGCTGGCGTACACCATGTCGGTGGGGCTTGACACCGCCTCGCCGCTGGTGCTGGATTTGATTGTGTTCAAGCTGGCGTTCGGGTTTACGCTGACTGTAAATCCCGCGCAGATTATCTGCATTATTATAGCTTTGATTGTGTACAATAAGACTTGTAAGAACCTTTGACGAAATTCGGGAATTGCGTTTTTGTGTACGAAAGGAATGATTTTATGGACGTTATTGCGGCAAACGCCGTTATAAAACCGAATTTTTGCAATAAGTGCGACGGAATCGAATTGCTCGGTCAGATAAACGATAATTCGCTGAAAGCGGTGTTTTTCGACCCCCAGTACCGCGGAGTGCTTGACAAAATGAAATACGGAAACGAGGGAAAACAGAGAGGGCGCGCCCGTTCAGCCTTGGAGCAGATGTCCGCCGAAACGATAACGGCATTTTTGAACGAAATAAACAGGGTGCTGAATCCGTCGGGGTATTTGTTTTTGTGGGTGGATAAATTCCACTTGGTTGAGGGGGTAACGTCTTGGTTTGACGGCACAAGCCTTGAGCCGGTGGACATGATAACTTGGAATAAGCTTAAAATCGGTATGGGTTACAGAACCCGCAGGCAGGCGGAATATCTTGTTGTGGCGCAGAAACTTCCAAAACTTGCCAAAGCCACTTGGACTATTCATAATATACCCGACGTGTGGGACGAGAAAGTCCCGAAAACGCACGCGCATTCAAAGCCCGTGGAGCTGCAGAAACGGCTGATATTAGCCACAACAAACGCCGGCGATTTTGTCTGCGACCCCGCGTCGGGAGGGTACTCCGTTTTTGAGGCGTGCAAACAGACAGACAGAAATTTTATCGGCGGCGATATTGAATATGGGGAGAGTGCAGAGGTATGAAAATCGAAAACGCCAAAGGGCGCAGAGACGAAAACAGCGGCTACATAAGACTTTTTGACAACGTAAAGCTGGGTCAGCTTTTGTCAAAGGCGCAGGCGACGGTTATTTCCAACGGAACGGAGTTTGAAAGAATAATTTTAAGCCGCACAAACAATATTTCGGATTTGGACGAATTTATTGATTCCGTTACAGACGGCACACAGCCCGACGGCGTATACGTATGCAAAAAAGCTACGGCAAAGAAAAGCAAACTGACAGTACCGAATCACGAACCCGATTTGCTTGTTTTTCTCGTGCAGAAAAAGCGTTTGTGCAAAATTATCGAGCTTAAGGACGGCGACACGTTCGACACCAAAAAAGCCAGAGGAGAACGGGAACAGCTTGAGGAATACTCCATTAAGTTCGGGGCGAAAATCCCGTTTGTGGCGGAATATTACATCTGCTGCTTTAATCAGGAGGACAAGGATTTTATTGAAACGGGATTCAAAGGCGTTTTCACAAGAGAACACATTATGACGGGGCGTGAATTGTGCGAAATTTTAAGCATAGACTACGATGATATTGTTGAGTCGAGAAAGGCTGACGCTCGGGACAATGTGGATTATTTTGTTTCGGAATTGTTAAACATTCCCGAAATTAAGGCGGAAATATTAAGAAAACTTAAAAAATAACCGAATTCAAAACCTATAGAGCAGGCTTTCCGAAAATATTTTCTGTAAAATTTGTACGAAAAGACAGGTAAAATTTGCACACAAAAAAACAAAACTTACAATTCGCAAAAATTTTAAAAAAAATGTTGTACAGCGGGATTTTACGTGCTATAATAGTATATGTGGCTTTTATTTTGCATGCGTTTGCGTAAAGGGGAGGAAGTTTATGGGCGCGCTGAAAAAAATCCTTTTTTGGGTGTTTCATACGGCTGCGAAGATACTGCCCGCGGCGACGGCGTTTTTGCTGAGCGGCGGCGGTTTGGCGGAATTTTCCTCGGGAGCGTTTTACAATATTTATCTCCTTGCGGGGTATATTTTTGCGGCTTTCGCCGTTGTTTCCTGCTTTATTGATTACAAACTTATTCAAAAGGACAGAGAAAGCGCCTTTAAGAAAATCCTCATCATCGACGGGATTGTTTTCTTGGCGGGTATTGCTTTGTATGTGAACTACTTAGCGCGGGGCGCTTACTTTTACGGAATGAGCTTTTGGGAATTCGCAAAGGAATTTAATTTCTTTTATTTGTTAGGCGCAGAATAATTCGTGTTATCGAATATTTAAATAAAAAATTTGGAGGAATAAAAATGTTTGCTAAGGAAATCGGAATTGACTTGGGTACGGCTAACACACTTGTATATATGAGAGGAAAGGGAATTATTATCCGCGAGCCGTCGGTTGTGGCGGTGGACACGCGGACAGACCGAGCCAAATACGTGGGTCAGGAGGCTAAGGACGTTATCGGACGTACCCCCGGCTCCATCGTTGCGGTAAGACCCCTTAAGGACGGCGTTATCGCCGACTTTGAGATTACCACCACCATGCTCCAGGAGTTTATCAAAAAGGCTTTGAAGGGAGCTATTTTCACAAAGGCGCACGTTATTATATGTATACCCTCGGGAGTTACCGCCGTTGAACGCCGCGCCGTTAAGGAGGCTGCCGAAAACGCGGGAGCTAAAAAGGTCAGCATTATCGAAGAGCCTATGGCTGCCGCAATTGGAGCGGGTCTGCCCGTTTCCGAGCCGCAGGGTTCTATGATTGTGGACATCGGCGGCGGCACGTCCGAGGTTGCGGTTATCTCTTTGGGGGGAATTGTTACCTCCCGTTCCGTGCGGGTTGCGGGGGACGCTTTCGACACGGCTATCATCAACTACATTAAAAAGAAGTACAACCTGCTCATAGGCGAGCGCACCGCCGAGAACGTGAAAATCGCCATAGGTTCGGCGTACCCAATGGAGCAGGAAACCGAAATGGAAATAAAGGGACGCAACCTGCTGAACGGTCTGCCCGAGAACATAACCGTCACTTCGGCGGAAATTAGAGAGGCTCTTGCCGAACCCCTTTCAAACGTTATCGAGGCGATTAAGGTTACTCTCGAGAAAACCCCTCCCGAGCTTGCGGCGGACATTATCGACCAAGGCATTACCCTTGCGGGGGGCGGCGCGCTGATAAGAGGTCTTGACAAGCTCATCAGCAAGGAAACGGGTATGCCCGTTCACGCGGCGGAAACCCCTCTTGACTGCGTTGCCGACGGCACGGGCAAGGTTTTGGAGGACATCGAGCGCCTCCGCGAGGTTCTTAACGACGATTCCAAATACTATTAATGTATAAAATAATTATGCAGGGGACAGGTTTCCCCCGCCCGTAATTTTTGCAATTTTATTTTTTTCGCGGGACGGGAAAACCGTCTCCTGCAATAATTTGTAAAATAATTCCAATTATCAACTGTCAACCGTACACTATCAACTGTAGGAGCTGCCGCCGTGAAAGATTTTTTCAAAACCACAAAATTTAAAATTCTCGCCGCGGTAATGGCTGTTATCGTGGGTGTGATGATATTTTCCCTGACAATGGGCGGGTATACCTCGGACAGCGCGTCGGTGTTCGGGTTTATTTTCGAGCCGTTTCAGAAAGCCTCCACGGCGATTTCCGACAAGGTTACCTCGGCGCTGGACATGCTCTTCAACGCGGAAAAATATTACAACGAAAACATAGAGCTGAAAAATACCCTGAACGAAATCTACAACGACATTATCGACTATGACAAGATAGTCCGTGAAAACGAGCAGCTGCGGGTTATGCTGGAGCTTAAGGAAGAGTACGACGACTACACCTTTTCGCCCCCCTGCACCGTTATCGCCCGCACCACAAACGACCCTTACCGTTCCTTTACTATCGATAAGGGCAGCGACGACGGCATCGCGCCTTACGACCCGGTTATAACCTCGGCGGGGCTTGTGGGGGTGTGCTACGACGTTTCACGGAGCACAAGCAAGGTGCGCACGCTGTACTCCCCCAGAACAGCCGTGGGCGTAACCGTCGTACGCAGCAAGGCGACGGGTATTCTCGAGGGCGACTATGAGCTTGCGGAGGACGGGTACTGCCTTATGAGCTACATCAGCAAGACCTCTGACATTAAGGCGGGGGACATTATCGTCACCTCGGGCAGCGAGACTTTCCCCGCCAGCCAGCTTGTGGGCACGGTTGAAAAGGTTGGCATGGAGGACAGCGGTCTGTCGATGTACGCCGTGATAAAGCCCGCCATAAACCCCGACGACGTTTCAACGGTTTTTGTAATCACCAATTTTAACGGGCAGGGCGGCAAGGATAATTAATAATTAATTATTTGAAATTTTACCGGTTTATTTGTTTGGAAACTCAATTTAAAATTATTATAGCAATCCTATAAAATAACGCTTTTGTAGGGGACGGGTTTCCCGTCCCGCCGTA
>JAMPDU010000064.1 GCA_023665505.1 Ruminococcus sp. | reverse complement strand
TACAAACTATGGGTTGCTAAACCGCCGATGCGTACGCTAAATAATAATTTACCTCGCAAAGGTTACAAAACGGTTACAAAACCGCGGAAAAGGTTACAATTCGGTTACAGATTGACGGAAAGTATTGACTTTTGAAAATCGGCGTTTTATAATATATTTGTAAAATTTGTTTAAACGAAAGGAAGTCCCGTATTATGAAAAAAATCGCTTTAACGCTTTCAGCCGCTGCCGCGGCGGGGATGCTGCTTTCGGGATGTGTGAAAAATGCAGAGGAAAACACCGAAAGCGTTTCCGTTACCGAAACGTCCGCCTCGGAAACGGAAATCCCCGCGGACATCACCGACGGGGAAATTCAAAGGCTTATCGAGGAAAGCCATTTTATACGCCTTATGACGGAATACGATACGCTGCCGTTTGAGCAGACCGAGCCGTCCAAATGGCAGGACAGGGATTACTATAAGGTCACGGACCGGCGTTTCGACGAATGGAACGAGTGGGTTGAGTACGTTCGGACGGTCTACGGCGAAAGCATGGAGGAACAGTTTCTGACGGACGCGAGGTACATCAATGTAAACGGGTTTACCTTTACGGACGGTCTTTGCAAGGGCTGCGACGTTTTATTCGACAGGTACGAATACGAAAAAACCGACCCGACAGAGGGCTGCCCCGCCTGTACGGTAAAGTGCCCCGACGCGCTTGACGAAAGCGGCGAAAGCTTTTTTACGGAAACGCTTGCTTTTGAGTACGAAAACGGCGGCTGGAAAATACAGAGCGCAGAGTACGGCTATGAAACGGGTGAAAACGCCGAAACGGCGGAGCAAGGGTATTACACCAACGCGATGTTTGACAGGAAGTACATTGACGAGGTGTACGACATATATATGGCGTCTGAAATTGTCGGACGGGAGAGGAGCGATGATTGGGTGAACAGCGTTTTTTTGGCGCAGTCCCCCGATGAGCAGGAAGATCCGCCGCCCCTTTATCAGATGATACGCGACTTGGATATTTCGGAGGAGGATTTCAGAAAGAAAAACGAGGAGTACAGGGATTTCCCGAACATGTATTTTTCGGAGGAAATTATCCGCGGGCTGTACAGCGAAGAGGACGAAATGAAAAGGCTGCTGGTAAATCCATGTGCGCTTTATTATGAGGGGGAAATATATTTTTACGACGGTTTGGCTAAAGACCCGTATCTTGCCGCGAATATTCCCGGGGAGGTAATCGACGGGTATTTTGATTTTCTTGAGGACGTGTGCGAGGCGGCGGGGGATAAAAAATACATGGCGGACGGCATGAACCGCGTTAGGCTGAAGTGCAAAGAGGCGGGGGAGTGATTAATTCCCCAATCACCACTTATCCTCCTCCCCCTCTTTCGGCAGACAGGGCGTAAGGGCGGCAATCGCCACTTCTATTTGCTTGTCGGTGGGCTCTTTCGTGGTGATGTGCTGCAGCCATATTCCCGGGGCGGAAACTATTCTTGTGAAAATGTTGTCAAACCGTCCCGCCAGCTTGATTATTTCGTACGCAACGGACGCCTCGGGAATAAGGCAAAGCATCTGCACGCCGAACCGTACCCACATATTGCCCCGGGGCAGGAAAATTCCCACCACAATGCTAATCAGCAGGACGATAAGAATAAAGCTCGTGCCGCAGCGGGGGTGAAAGCGGGTGTGCCTGCGGACGTTCTCAACCGTCAGCTCCTCCCGCGCCTCGTAGCAGGCTATGGACTTATGCTCCGCGCCGTGGTACATAAAGGTGGTCTTAATGCTGCCCATAAAGGAAATGGCGTACATATACCCCACCAGCAGCACAAGCCGCACAAGCCCCTCGGTAACGGGTCTCGCGCCCTCGGGCAGACCCGCTTTTATGAGCAGGTTCGCGATAAGGACGGGTCCGCCCTTAAAAACGATAAGCGCGAACGCCAGCGCGATAACCACGGAAACCACCATAATCACGTTCACGAGTTTGTCGCCGAATTTGTCCGTGAGCCATTGCTCGAATTTGGAAAGCTCCTCCTCTTCCTCGTCCTCGCCGATTTGCTTTTCGGCGGACTTCATTGTGCAGCGTATGCCCTCCACAAGGCTTGACACGAAGTTTATGCACCCGCGGATAAAGGGCGCGCGCCTGTACCAAGGTGCATCCTTGCCGTTTTTCACAGCCCATTGCTCGACGTCCACAGAGCCGTCGGGCAGCCTGCACGCCATAGCCGCGGTGGTAATCCCCCGCATATAGACCCCCTCGATAAGCGCCTGTCCGCCTATTTTTGATTTAAAAACTTCCTTGCTTTTTTCGTTGCTCATTTTTTGTAAATCCTTTCTGAATTAATTAATAAATTATTTTTTTTTTTTTTTTTTCTTTATTTATTTCTTTATAATCACTAACACTAACATTTACACTAACATTAACATTAGCATTATCACTTTCATTAACACTATCATTATCTTTATCATTATCGGTATTTTTGGTATACGAAATTATACGGTCGTATACGGTCGTATTTTTTTGGTACACCAAAAAATAAAAAGGTTACAAAAAATTATTAATTAAAAATCCGTCAGCTGCGCTTTACGGGAATGGTTACGGTAACCGTCGTACCCACCCCCTGCTCGCTGAAAATCTCCAGCCTGCCCCCGTGGAGGGTCACTATTTCGTCCGCGACGGCAAGCCCTATGCCGCTGCCCCGCCTTGTTTGGTTGGCTTTGTAAAATTTCGTTTTGACCTTCGGCAAATCCTGGGGACTTATTCCGCAGCCCGTGTCGGAAACGTCCACCTCAATATGGGTGGGGTCTGACATCGTTGCCTGCACCGACACCACCCCGCCCTTGTCGGAATACTTTATGGCGTTGTCGATGATGTTCACGAAAACCTGCCGCAGACGGTTGCGGTCGCCGTACACAAAGGGCAGCATATCCGGCTCGTCGTAAATTATCTCTATCCCCTCGTTCTTAGCCTTTTCGGCGTAGATAAGCACCGCGTCCCCCAGTTCGGCAAGAATATCCATTGTGTCCTTGTTGAGGGAAAATTTGCCGTTCTGCATGCGGGAGAAGTCCAGCAAATCCTCAACCATTCGGGAAAGCCGCTCGGTTTCCCCCGAAATAACCCGCATGCCCTTTCCCACGGTTTCGCCGTCGTCGGGCATGCTCTCCACGGTTTCCGCCCAGCCTTTTATGGCGGTAAGGGGCGTTCTCAGCTCGTGGGAAACGCTGGAAATAAACTCGTTTTTCATCTGGTCGGCAAGCTCCAGCTCGCTTGCCATGTGGTTTACAATGTCGCACAGCTCCCCTATCTCGTCGTCGTTCTTTTTGGTGATACGCACGGAAAAGTCCCCCACAGCGTAACGCCGCGCCGTTGTGCCAATCTGCCGCACGGGGATTACTATGGACTTGACAAAATAAAGTCCCGAGGCGAACATCAGCATAAGTATCGCCACGCAGATGACTGTAAAAATAACCGCAACTACGGTTACGTTCCTGTCTATTTTTTCCATTGAGGACACAAGCCGTATAGCCGTGTACCCAAGGTCGTTGTCGGGGAGCATCAGGCACACCGCCATAATATTTTCCCCGCCGGACATTTTCCCGGTGTAGAACCCGCTTGTGCCGCTTTCACGCGCCTGCTCGAAATCAGTCATACCGTCAAGACCCTCTTCGGGAATAAACCCCGACGAGGTAAGTCCCACCCTGCCGTTTGCGTCCACAACCATAAGCTCGGTTTTGTCCTTTTCGCTCCAGTTTTCCACCACCGAGCGCACTTCCGCCGAAAAGCTTGCGGCGGGGTCGTTGTAGGAACGCTGCAAAATGCTGGAAATCATATTTATGCGGGAGGTAAGGTACTGCCTCGCCGCGCCGTAATAATAGCTGCGCACGAACACCGTGCCGCTTATTGCCACCGCGAAAAGCATTATGGAAATCACGCCCAGGTTATTCACAAGCCAGCGGCGTGTTATTGTTACTCTGCGCAATTTCCTAACCTCCTTGAAAATAATTTTTGTAGGGCGGGGGCTTGCTCCCGCCTGTTAGGTACAATTGTATTTAAGGCGGGAGCAGAGCCCCCGCCCTACGGTTGTTCGCCAAAAATCAGAACACGGTTTTTCAGTATTGGGGGTACGGCGGCAAAGGCGGCAGGGGGTCTTGAATAACATTGCCGTTTTCGTCATAGTTCAGATTGGGGTCCCGTACCGAAAATTTGTAGCCGAACCCCCATATTGTGGAAATATATTTCGGGCGGGACGGCTCGTCCTCGATTTTCATTCTTATGCGGCGGACGTTCACGTCCACAATTTTATCGTCGCCGTAATAATCGTCCCCCCATATGTGGGTGAGGATAGACCCTCTGTCAAGGGCGGTTTCCTCGTTGAGAACGAAGTACTCCAAAATCTGGTACTCAACCTGAGTAAGAACAAGGGGGATACCGTTTTTTGTAACCGTTCTGCTTTTCATGTTCAGCGCGAAAGGTCCCGATTCGAGGATTTGATCCTCCTCGTCCTCTTCGTACTCAAACTCATCGTCGGAGGTAACGCTCATGCTTACCCGACGGTAAACCGCGTCAATCCGCGCCGTAAGCTCCGAGGGTGAGAACGGCTTTGTTATGTAGTCGTCCGCCCCCAGCATAAGACCGCTTACCTTGTCGATTTCCTGGGTTCTTGCGGAAAGCATGATTATCCCCAGCTTGCTGCTCCTTTTGCGCAGAGCCTTGCAGACCTGAAAGCCGTCCATACCCGGCATCATAATGTCAAGTATGGCAATGTCGAAACGTCCCCGTTCCGACTCGAAAACCTTTACCGCGTCGTCGCCGCAGTTCACGTCGATAACGTCGTAGCCCGCTCTTTTTAAGTTTATCACCACAAAGTCCCTTATAACGTCCTCGTCCTCGCAAACAAGTATGCGTTTCATAATCGTACCCTCCTATAAAATACCTTTCTGTAGGGGCGGGGTCTCCCCGCCCGCGGGACGGGAAACCCGTCCCCTACACAATTATATAAAAATTATTGTTGATTTCCGTACTCGTCAGCACCAGCGGCTCGTCCTCCGCGTCGGGGAGCTTTACAAAATAGTGGGTGTGATTGTTGCTCTTTAAAAGCGTGTAGCCGTTTTCCGCAAGGGTTTCCGTTTCGTAGTCCCCCGCCACGGCGATACGCATAAGCTCGGTAACGCTGTTTGTGAGGTCCGTCTGAAATCTGTAAAAAACAACGTCCCCCGTGGCGCTGTCGTTTTTCACGGTAACCACGCCCTCCCACCTGCTTGGGAAAATAAAGCAGTACCCGTCGGCAATGCTGTAGTAGCTTGAATATTTTTTCACAATGCTGTAGTTGTCGAACACGTTCCAGTCGGTGCTGTAAAGGCTCTCCCGAGACCCTTGTGCGTACCCGGGGAACGCCGTTCGGGTGGGGATTTCCACAATTCCGTCAAGGTCGATGTCGGTGCTTAAATAGCCCGAGCCGCGGCGGGTGTTCTCAATCATGCCCGATTCGCCCAAATAAAGGGGGTTGCGGAGTTCCCCGTTTACGGCGTAGATAATTTCGGTTGTGAGCTGCCCGTTTGAAAGCCCGTCGATAAAAATGGCGGGAGTTTCCGTGCCCACGTACCCCGAGATTACGTTTACGAAATCCGCCGCGTTTTCGTCCAGAGCTATGCTGCCCGACTCGAAAACCGCGCCGTCCTCCCTGCCGCGGGAAACAAGGCTCATGGAGGCTTTTTTCAGCTGATTTCCCGGGCGTATCAGCACTAAATTGTCATAGCCGTCCCTGTTCATATCGAGGACGAACATGGTGCTGTAGCTGTCCGAATAATCGCTGAAAAGCCTGCCGCCCTCATAGCTGTACACCACCGCGCTTTTCTCCCCCGAAAGCAGGGTATAGCCGATGACAACGCTCATTTTTTCGGGACTTCCTATATCCGCGAAAATAATCCTGTCGATGCTCGTGCCCATGCCCGCGTGGTCGTAAACGCTTTTCCACTCGCCGTCAATCATGTCTATAACGTTTACGCGGACGTTTCCCGCGCCCTCGCTTTCCGCCGCCTTTTCGTAGAAAACCAGAGCCTCGTCGCTTTCGTCGCCGTCGATGTCCGCGAAAACGAACGCCGAGCGGTACTCCCCGTATCGGGGGTAACGGAGCTTAATATCCTTTCCCGCCGACTTGACCAGCGCGCCGTACACGGCGTTCTGCTCGGCTGTCAGCCGCGGCGGGGACAAAAGCAAGTCCGCCGACCCCGCAAAGGAACACCCGGAAAACGCCGCCGCCAGTACCGCGGAAAGTACGCATAAAAATATTTTTTTAAACGGCAACGCTTTCACCTCCGCTATGAGAAACAAGAAATTAAGAGGCAAGAGGCAAGAAAATACTTTTTGTTTTTAAAGAGTTAAAATTCTAACCTCTACCCTCTGAAAAGGGCGCAAAGGTGTACCTCCCCTGCGCCCGCAAACTTTTTTACTTTTCGTCGATAGACCGCATAGTCTCCGCCTTGATAACCGAGGCGGTTCTGTTCCAGCGGCGTCTGCCCTGAATGTTGAGCTTGGGCATTACCCTGTACACATAGGTGCTCCAGAATACCGTCACCACCGCCACCGTCACGAATATGATACCCACGTCAGCCAAAGCGGGGGAAACAAGTCCGTCCCTCTCGGAGTAAATTTTAGTGAAGTACATAATATATCTCGGAATTACCGAAACCGCCGCGAATATCGACGCCGCGTAACCCGATATGCAGAGCCAGAAACGGGTGTGTTTCTTTTCAAAGCCGGCGAAAAATTTTCCCGCGTTGAGAAAGAAAATTCCCGAAGTCATAGCCGTCAGCATAATGTACACCTTGTCGGAGTAAACGCCTATCAGGTGGTCTTCCGCAATCATGCCGAATATTTCCAGCAGTTTCCATATGGCAAAGAACGAGAGGAACACGCAGTTTCCCGTTGAAAAGCCCTCGCCCTTGACCATGTTAGTGCCCGTGGAAATAAGGGTCAGCACCGTTATCACCGCACAGACATAGGTGAACCAGTTAAGCACCGACACTCCCGCGAACGCCCCCACCGGGTTTTCCTCCGTGGAAATCGACTTATTCATTTTGACTATAACCGACAAGTCCATAAAAATGTCGAACACAATAAGCGCCGCCATAAGGAACATAACCGCTCCCGACTTGGGGGAAATCTTCTTATTCAGCCTGTCAGCCCTCAGCCGCATCGGGTTGATGAGTATGCAGGACTTTATAGCCTTGTCCCTCGACTTGCCCAGTATCATCACCGCGAATATCAGCGCGAACCCGATAATGAGCACCCAAACGGTGTAGTTTTTCACGGGGGAGCTGTCAATGTACTTTCCCGTTTTGAAATTCATATTTGTCTGGAGCTGAACCGTTCTTGCGATTACCGCCGCGATAAGCGTCAGCGCGTATGCCGCCATAGACGCTTTCTTGTCGAGCTTTACCTTTGATGGCTTGTAAGCCTTTACAGTTTTTTCTTTCATGTCCGTAATCCCTTCTTATTGGATTTACTGTACGTTAATACAGCATGATTTTATACGCTATGTAATTGCCTTTCTACCTTTCCTCTATAGGAACATATTCCCGCCGCTGCGCCACAGCCTTATACGCGGGACGTATTATACGCTTGCCCGTGAGAAGTTCCTCTATACGGTGCGCCGACCAGCCCACAATTCTCGCCACCGCGAAAAGGGGCGTGTTAAGCTCGGCGGGAATTTTTAACATTCTGTAAACAAGTCCCGCATACAAATCGACGTTTGCGCACATTACCTTCGAGCTGCCCTTGACCTCGGCGAACACTTTGGGAGTAAGCCTTTCCACCGCGTCCAGCAAGCGGAATTCCGCCTCGAATTCCGTTCCCGCCGCCAGTTTCATGGCGTTTTCCTTTAGTATAACCGCCCGCGGGTCGGATAATGTGTACACCGCGTGACCCATGCCGTATATAAGACCCGTGCCGTCCCCCGCCTCGCCGCGGATAACCTTTGCGAGGTAGTCGGAGACCTGCCCGTCGTCGCGCCAGTCGGAAATATTTTCCTTAAATTCCTCAAGCTGGCGAATGACCTTGATATTCGCGCCGCCGTGCCTGTGCCCTTTAAGAGAGCCTATCGCCCCCGCATAGGCGGAGTAAGCGTCCGTCCCCGCGGAAGTAAGGGTTCTGCACGTAAAGGTGGAGTTATTTCCTCCGCCGTGCTCCACATGGATAAGCAGCATAAGATCCAGCAGCCGCGCCTCCTCCTCGGTGTAGACCCTGTCCATACGCAGCGTTGACAGAATTGTCTGCGCCGTGCACTCGTCGGGGTTAAGGGGGTGCATATAAAGGCTTTCGTGGTCGAAAACCCGCCGTTTAATCTGGTAGGCGTCCACCATAGCGGAGGGCAGCCGCGCGATAATCTTCATAGCCCGCAGCAGTTCGCATTCGAGGCTTTGATCCTCGGGGTCGTCCTCGTCGTAGGAGTACAGCGCGAGCACCGAACGCGCCATTTTATTCATTATATTCTTGGACGGCGCTTTAAATATCATATCCTCGGAAAAACCCGCGGGGAGTTCCCGAAAACCCGAGAGCAGCTCGTTAAAGCGGGAAAGCTGTTTCTCCGTGGGCAGCTGCCCGAAAAGGAGCAGGTAGGCGGTTTCCTCAAAGCCGAAACGGCCTTTTTTGGTAGTATTTTCCACAATATCGTTAATACTGTACCCTCGGTAGATAAGTTCGCCCCGTACGGGTTCGCGTTCGCCCTCGTTGACTATATAGCCGTGAACGTTACAGATATTGGTAATACCCGCCATAACGCCGCTGCCGTCGCTGTTCCGCAGCCCCCGCTTGACGTGATATTTTTCATAAAGCGAGGGAGAGATTTGGTTATTTTTTATAAACTCATCGCATAAGCTTTTAAAAGCAGACTTATCGTAATTATCCAGAGCAAGTCCTCCATTCAAATTTAAGTAAAAACTATACACTTAACATTGTACAACAAAATAGCCCCAATGTCAAGAAAAAATTAATAATTTTATCAAAATTTAAATTGGCAAAATATTACATTTGGCATAGGTTATAATTTATGTGAAGATAAATTATTATTTATATGTATGCGGTAAAGTTTCTGTAGGGCGGGGTAGCCTGCATTGGCACGCTCCCGCCTACCCTGTATCAAACATATACAACGTCTGTAGGGGCGGGGTTTCCCCGCCCGTTGGCGCATAACCGCGGGACGGGAAACCCGTCCCCTACAAAATTTTTGTAATGCGATTGTAGGGGCGGATCCTGTATCCGCCCGCGTGTTCGGAAATCGTTACGGCGGGCGGATATGGAATCCGCCCCTACAAAAATTGTTACATACAATAAAGGCGGGAGCAAGCCCCCGCCCTACGGTGCTGTACACATATAAATACAAATTTATTATATAAAATATAAAGGAGAATTTATTATGAAGGAACTGTTAAAAATCGCGGGAATATTCGCCTTGCTTATCACGGCAATACCCGCTCTGTCGCTTTTCGTGCCCCAACGGACTTTCGCCGAGGACAGCCCCGCCCCCGAAACCGCGGTGACGGAAACCGAAACCGCCGCGGAAACGTCCGCCGTAACGGAAGTCCCCCAAAAAAGCGAAACCGACGGGGACGTGCTGAAAGTACTGGACTACACCAGCGGGCAGGTTACCGAGCTGACTATGCGGGAGTACGTCATAGGGGCGGTTTTGGCGGAAATGCCCGCCACCTACTGCGAAGAGGCGTTAAAAGCCCAAGCGGTTGCGGCGCGGACATACGCCCTGCGGCAGCGGGAAAAACAGCGGCTTGCTCCCGACCCGCTGCTTTTGGGAGCGGATATTTCAAACGACAGCAGGAAATTTCAGGCGTATTTCTCCCCCGAGCAGGCTAAGGAATTTTACGGAAACGCCTACGACGCCTACTGTGAAAAAGTCGCCACGGCGGTTGAGGACACGGACAGGCTTGCCCTTTTCTACGACGGCGAGCCGATAGTTGCGGCGTTTCACTCAACTTCGGGGGGGAAAACCGAGAGTGCGGAGGTTGTGTGGGGAAGTCCCGCGCCGTATCTCGTGCCGGTGGAAAGTCCCGAGGATAAGGAGTCCCCAACATATCTGGAGGAGGAAATTTTTACCGAAAAGGACTTCCGTGAAAGGCTTGAAAAAGAGTACCCCAACGCCGATTTCACCGCCCCCGCCGGGGAGTGGATTGAAATTCGCGAGACAAGCTCTTCGGGGACTGTCACGGAAATGCTCGTCTGCGGCGAAACGCTGTCGGGGACGGATTTCCGTAACATTTTCTCTCTGCGGTCGGCGAATTTCACGGCGGTGTACAACGCAGATGAGGAAAATTTTTACATCACCACCAAAGGCTACGGTCACGGCGTGGGTATGAGCCAGTACGGCGCGAACGCTATGGGTGAAAACGGCAGCGGCTACGAGGAGATTTTGCTGCGCTACTACACGGGGGCGGAGATAAAAAAATATTAATTTCCATAAAATGTAGGGGCGGGGTTTCCCCGCCCGCAGGTACGTAACATCGGGACGGGCAACCCGTCCCCTACAATATAAAAAACGGGAGGACAAAGGCTGAGCCTTTACCCTCCCGAATTTTATTCCTCCCCGTCCTCGTTATCGTCATTCAGCATTTTTTCAAGGACTTTCTGATTTTTCCTTGCGAAAAAATATTCCGAATACGCCGTCACGCTGATGAGAAACATTACCGCCGATAACGGCAGGAAACGGAAATTCCCCTCGTCTATCGCCTGTATTATCCCGCATACCGACATAACCGTATAAAAAACGGGAAGAACCAAATGCGCCGCGCCCATTTCCACCGCTATTCTTTTGGCAAAAATTGGGCTCATTATGCCCTGCGAGGCGGCTTTCGAGGCGTACATAATCTCCAGTATCACTGATATTGCCACAATCAGTATTCCCGCCGCCGCAAGGGGAACGTCCCCCAAAAAGCCGCCAACCGCCGCAAGTACGGCAGACAGACCGTACACCGCCAAGAAATAATTTTTGAAAAGCCTGTACCCCAGCTCATAATTTTTGTACCGCAGCATTTCGTCCATACCCTTTTCGAGAAAAAGTTCGGCGGGTTCTCTCGGCGGCTCTTGCTTAGTGTTTTTGTTTGACATAATTATTCCTCCTCGTTTTCTTTCAGCATTTTTTCAAGGACTTGCTGATTTTTCCTTGCGCAAAACCAGTTGCCTATGTACATAGCACCCAAATTTAACCACATAAAAGCGGAGAAAAAGTCCGTATCCTTTATTGCTTTGTAAATCAATCCCAATTCAAGTAAAATTAACGGTATAAGCCATATTATGCTTGACCAGGATTTCGCAAATTTAGCGTTCATAAGTCCCTCGGAGGCTAATTGCGCAAGATAAACAATATAGAAAACCGTGCCTATTGTCAGAAGTCCGCCGCCGATATACACAAAGTCATCGTTTCCAAGACCTGCGGCAAACATACCTATCGCGAAGGCGGCGGCGTACTGCACCCAAAAAAGCGTGCGGAAAAGTTTAAAGCCTATTTTGTATTTTTTGGCAAGATACATTTCGTCAAGACCCTTTTCGCTGAACATATCGTTGTAGCCCATTTTTTCCTCGGGGGCGTTATAATTGTTGTTTGACATAGTTATTCCTCCTCGTTTTCTTTCAGCATTTTTTCAAGGACTTTCATATTCCGCCTTGAGCAAATATAATTGCCGATGTATATAACGCTGAGTATTATCCACATTCCCGCTGTTTCAAGCTGTACGTTTCCGCAAACCAGCATAAACAGCCACAATGTCAGAACAATTATGCCGCTTACCAGATAGGACTTTTTCGCCGCCTGCGCCGCGAATTTGGGGTTCATAACCCCCGCCGCCGAGGCTTTTGCCGCGTACAGAAGATAAAACGCCGTACACAAAACCAAAACGCCGAACCCGATAGCCGCAAACAGCGTGCTTTCAACGCCAACAGCCGTCGCTATAATTCCCATTGAAACGAAATACATTATCCAAAAGAACGCGCGGAAAAGTTTAAAGCCTATTTCATAGTTTTTGGCTTTCTGCATTTCGTCAAAGCCGCTCTCGCTGAACAGGTCGCCGTAAGTTGTGCCGCTTATGAGTTTATCGTAGGTATCTTTATTATTTTTGTTTGACATAGTTATTCCTCCTCGTTATCTTCATCGGTTTCGCCGTCCAAGGCTTTGAAATTCCGCTTGCCGCAGATGTGGGAAACAACCGCGTTCGCAACAGCCGCGGCGGAGAGTATTATTATCGTTACCGCGGGCGGGTCGAGTTTAAACTCGTCGTCCGCAAAAAATCTCGTCAAAAGCGGTAACGCAACAAACAGTATGATAATGATACTGCCCTTGCCCTCCCACGCCGTTGCGGTAATGCCGTTAATCGCGCCGTGCTTTGACGCCATAATGCTGTAAGCGTTCGAGCATATCACCGCAAGCAGGAAGTAGCTTGCCGCAACATATTCGGCGGGAAACTGAAGTCCCGTAAGCGTGGGCAAAATCAGCCACACGCAGGTAAGAACCGCCGCCCCGTAAAAAAGAGCCTTAAAGCATTTTGACATAATTTTGTTTTGAACGGCAATCTGCCGCTCGTCCATTCCGTAATCGCTGAAAGCGTCCACATAGTTTCTTTCTCTTGATTTGTTTGACATAGTTATTCCTCCTCGTTTTCGCCGTCGGCGGCAATGCCGTCGCGGACTTTTTTGTTTTGCCGTACGCTGTACACATTTATTATGTAGTACAGCCAAGCCATACCGCACCACACCGCGAAAAATGTTAGGTACGTATCGTCGCCGTTGCCGAAAAGATGCGATATTATCGGACTTGTCGGGATATATAAATTCAAAAAGCCGAGTAAATCCATTAACCCTTTTCCGCCCTTTTGAAACGACGAAAACGAGTCCAGCACGCCCTTGTCGGCGGCTCGCAAATGATAAAGCGACAGGCAGAAGTACATTATGCCGTACTGTACCAAAAGCATAATCTGTATCGACGGCGGTATCGCCCAAGAGGGGTCTTCCGTACCGACAAAAATAAACATTGTAAAAATCATCGAAAGTGAATTAAGCACATACCAAAGCCGCAGGGACTTATGCTCCAGCTCAAAGCTCACCGTTTTCTGCATTTCGTCCGCAACCACGGGTTCGTCGTAATCAACAAAATCTTTTTTATTTGTGTTCGCCATAAAAAATCTTCCTTTCCAAATTTTAACTATCAACTGTACACTGTACACCGTCAACTGTCAACCCAGCCGTCCCAAAAAACCTCGTCAAGGGTTTTGCCCAAAGCCCTGCAAATCGAAATGCAGAGGTTCAGGGTGGGGTTGTAATCGCCCTTTTCGATAGCGTTTATCGTCTGGCGGGAAACCCCCACCTTTTCCGCCAAAGCCTGCTGGGACATATCCATAGCCGCCCTTGCGGATTTTAATTTTAAATTTTTTGCCACGTTATCGCCTCCTGTTGTATTAATAATATCACACACTTTACAATTTGTCAAGTATATTTTACAAAAAGTTTCTGATATTTGATAATTTGTCGGGTTGCAAGAAAAATTCCGTCCAAAATAATGCAGTTTTCACAAATTTGCACAAAACGCCTTTAGGTAAATATTCACCAACAGCGGGGCTGTATAAATTGTGCAAAAATGCCTTTGAAAAAGCGGGGAAAATGTGCTACAATTAATAAAGGAATTGATGTACCCGCAATGACGTGCAAACGTCTTTAGAAAGGAAAAACTATGTTTAATTTTAATATCGGCGAATATGTTGTTTACTGCTCGGGCGAAATATGCCGGGTGGACGAGCGTTCGGAAAGGTGCTTTGACGGCGTTTCCAAAAAGGAATACTGCAAGCTCACCCCCGTGGACGCGGTGAACTCGGCGTACTATATCCCCTCGGAGTACCTCGAAAGCAAGGCGCGGCGGCTTTTGACCAAGGAGGAGATTTACAAGATTATTGACGGTATGCCCGCCGCCTCGGGGGTGTGGTACAGCGACAAGCACGAGCGTAAAGACCGCTTTGAGGAGATACTGCGGAACGACGATATTTCCGTAATCGTGGGAATGGTGAAGTCCATATACGACGAGCGGAGCAAACTTTCGCAGGGCGGAAAACGCCTTGTCGCCGCCGACGAGCGCGCCCTCACCGCCGCCGAGCACCTTATCAACAGGGAGTTCGCGTTCGTGCTGGGCATAAAAGAAAGCGACGTGAACGATTTCATACAGAAACGTCTCGCCGCAAGCGCGTAAAAATTAAACCGTATGGAAAGGCTAATCCATACGGTTTTTTATTACTTCATAAAATGCTTTACGCTTTTGGTAAGCCACTTCAGCATTTCAAACCGCGCTCTGTCGCGGTACTCGGGCTTTACCATGTAGACCATATAGGTTTCCAGCAGGTTTATGTCGGCAAAAGTCCGCCCCTCGATTTTAAAATGCTTGAAACCCATTGGGACGTACTTATTTATAATGTCCTCGGGGGAAATATAATTCTCCAGCTCGGTTATGTCGTAAACTCCCCTGTTCATGCAGGGGCACACAAACTCCTCGCTTTCAAAAGGCTTTTTGTTGAGAAGATTTTTGCCGTGCTCCCAGTTTTTTATCTGCTGTTCGCCTATTTGGCGGTAATGCTCCCCGCGGCGTTTGCAGTGAGGGTCGCAGCAGGCGTTTACCAAAATTTCGCATCTGCCTCTGTCCTCGGGGGCAATTTTTTCCAGCATATCGAACTTGTTGTTCCAGTTGTAGTCCAGTACCACGTACTTGTAATCCTTTTTAAGCTCGGCGTTTACGGCGTCCATATCCTCTATCTGCTTGCAGGTGGAGGAAGTTATTGGGTACTGCGGATAATTCTCCCTGATGTACTCTTCCAAAATCGGGGACATAACAATTACCTCGTTAAGACCGTTATTCGCCGCCCTTAAAATTTGGTTGCAGTAGCTGTCGCCCAGATGCTCCTTTGTGATAAGCGGGTTTGTGAACGTAAACCTGAGGGGTACGCCCCTGTCGTTAAAAATTTTTATAATGTCCTTTATCGCCTGCATATCGGCGGTTCCGCCCAAATATCTGCCGCCGTTCCACACGGAACTGGGGAAAGTCCCGAAAACGGATTTGATTGAAAGACCGTCGTGAAAATATTCGGGTCTGTTCTCAATGGTTTGCAGCAAAATATTGTTAAGGCGAAAATGCGAGCAAAAGTCGGGAATGTGAAAACCGATTTCCATATTAACCTCCGAAAGTTTTTTATTTTATTATAGTATAGCACATTTTTTCAGGTTTTGCAACACTTTTTCGGCAAATTATTATTTATTGAGCAACTAACCAAACACCCTTTAGCCATATGCCTAAAGGGCTTTTGGTTAGGTGCTATAAAAATTTAATTGCTAAACCGCCATAAAAAAGCGTAAACGTACTCAAAATATAAATTTATTTCCCCGCGCATGTTGCGAAAAAAAAATTTTTATGCTATAATATAAATAAATTTGCGGAAAGGCGGTGCGAACATGAAAAATAAGCTTTTGGTGGCGACCCTCGGGCTTTGCACGGCGGTGTGCACCGTCATCGCCGACTACGTTTACACGGGACAGGTTTTCGACGAGCGCGCCGCCGAAATCGCCCGCTACGAGTCCCTCAACGCCGACCCCCATATGCTGTACTGCGGCTACACCGTGGAGGAGCTTGGAAACGGCTATGTGAAACCCTCCTCGGTTTTCGGCAGGGTCTTGCTGGACGTCCCCGTAATCAACCAGTACCCCGAACTGCCCATAGGCTGCGAAATAACCAGCGCGGCGGCGGTTTTGCAGTACCTCGGGTTCGATGTTGACAAGCTGTACCTTACCGACAACTATTTGGAGTGGGACGACAACTTCACCTACGACGAGGAAATGGTCTCCCACGGTCCCGACCCCCGCAAGGTTTTCGCGGGCAACCCTTACGACTGGGGGTACGGCTGTTTCGCGCCGGTTATACAAAGTACTCTCAACAAATATTTTGCGGACCACGCCCCCGAGTATTCGGCGATTTTGCCCGAGGACATCAACGCCGCCGACATCGAAAAGCTCCTTGACGAGGGCGTGCCCATGATAGTGTGGGCGAGCCGCGATATGAAACCCTACAACTACCGCCAGCCCGCCGAGTGGCTCATCAACGGCACGGGGGAGAAGTACTCCTGGATTGGAAATTCCCACACGCTGGTGCTTTGCGGCTATGACAGCAGCTGCTACTATTTTATGGACTGCGACGACAAGGACGAGATTACGCCCTACCTCAAAGAGCAGTTTTTGAACCGTTTTGAGGAAAACGGGCGGCAGTGCGTGGCGGTAAAAATTACCGAATAATATTTTGTACCATATTTTGGAGGACGTACGCAAACGCCTTTAACGTGCCGCTCTACGCTCCGCAGAAGTACCGAAAAAACGGTATCTGCGGAGCGTAGGTTGACTTCGGGGGTAAAATCGGTTATGCTTTTGACAGGGAGGAAAACGCTATGGATTCAATCAAAACGGGACGGTTTATCGCGCAGCTGCGAAAGGAAAAGGGTCTGACCCAGCGGCAGCTTGCCGAGACGCTTTTTATCAGCGACAAGACGGTTTCAAAATGGGAGACGGGAAAGGGTATGCCCGAGGTCTCGCTTATGATGCCGCTTTGCGAGGCTTTGGGAATAAGCGTGAACGAGCTTTTGTCCGGCGAAAGGCTTTCCGGGGAAAATTACAGGGAAAGGGCGGAGGAAAATATTGTAAATCTTATTTCGGAAAAGCAGGACAACATACGGCGTATTATTTCGGCTTGGGCGATTTTTACAGCCACGGGGCTTGCGGTGGGACTGATAATCGGCGTACTGCTAAACGGCGGCGGTTTGAGTACAAAGCTGAAAACCGCTCTCGCCGCCGCTGCGGCTATTGTTTTTGTTGTCGGCGTTGCTTTCGGCTTTTCCGTGGATATGAAATCGGGCTGTTTTGAATGCACCGAATGTCACACGGTTTTCACTCCCGACAGCGGGACTTACCTAAAGGGCAGTTTGACGGTCACGCCGTTTTCCGCCCGTTTCAGGTGTCCCTGCTGCAAAAAGACGACCCGCTGTAAAAGGCGGTTCAACAAATGAGGAGGCAAATTATGAAAATCACATTCAAGGGTCTTTTCAAAAGCTATGACGAACTGCCGAAAGGCAATTTGCCGTCGGGGGCGGTAAAATTAAAAGAACCGGACAGCTTTGCTGTACTCAATCTGCTTTCGCTTGCAATCGCGCTGCCGCTTGCTTACGGGCTTTTGGCAATTGTACGGCTGCGTATGGACTTTGCCGAGGAATTCCGTCCAATGCTTTTGCCGGGGATTTTGGCGGCGCTGGCTTGCTTAGTCCCTCACGAAATAATTCACGGGCTTGCAATGGGCGGCGAGGCGTTTATTTATTTTTCGCCGAGGAATTTTCTGGCGTTTTGCATTTCGCTTTCGCCGATGTCCAAAGCGCGTTTTTTCTTTATGGGAATTGCGCCGAGCTTTATTTTGGGCTGGACGCCGTTCGCTTTCGCAATGGTGTTTCCCGATTTGCCGATAAGCGGATTTACCGCGGTTACGGCGTGCATAAATATTATCACGGGTTCGGGGGATTTGGTAAAAATATTTTTGGCGGAAGTACAGCCGCCGAAAGGAAGTCTTATTCAATTTTCGGGGATTGAGCTTTATTGGTATGAGCCGCGGTTTTGAAACGGAAGAGTGGGTAGTTTTCGCAAACCGCACAAAGGTTGTATGAAGTGTACTTCATGTTTTTGTGAGAAATGTTAGTTTACAAAAACTTTACAATTACGGCAATCCTCTGAATATGCGTGCATATTTTCGTAGGGCGGGGGCTTGCTCCCGCCTAACATGGCAATTTCATCAAAATGCGGGAGCAAGCCCCCGCCCTACAGATTTTGAGAAAAAGTGAAATTTGCAACAAACAATCAACATACTGTATTTGAGGTACAGACAGCG
>JAMPDU010000063.1 GCA_023665505.1 Ruminococcus sp. | reverse complement strand
AAGCCCCAAACGGAACGGCTATACCCGTCCGAAAGAAAAACTTGAAAAAAATAATTTTACCGCCGCGGACGAACCCGAAAACAACGGTCTCATCGCGGGGAGAAACCCCGTTATCGAGGCTTTAAAGGCGGGGAAAAGCCTTAACACGGTATTCGTCAGCAGCGAGGGCGGAGGAAGTCTCGGGCTTATCCGAAAAATGGCTAAGGAAAAAGGCATTGTGGTCAAGCAGGTCTCGGAGGCAAAGCTCTCCGCCATGTCGGGAGGGGTTTCCCACCAAGGAGTTATCGCAAGCGGCGCATGCGCCGAATACGCCGCGGTGGAGGACATTCTGGCGGTTTCGGAGAAAAAAGGCACAAAGCCGTTCATAATAATATGCGACGAGATTGAGGACCCTCACAATTTGGGCGCGATAATACGCACCGCCGAGGCTGCGGGGGCTGACGGGATTATAATTCCAAAGCGCAGGAGCGCGGCTCTTACGGAAACGGTTTTCAAGACGTCGGCGGGAGCGGCAAGCTGGCTGCCGGTGGCGAGGGTCGCAAATATTCCGGCGGTGATGGAGGAGCTTAAAGAAAAAGGCGTATGGATTTACGGCACGGACGCGGAGGGCGAGGATTACACCAAAGCCGACATGACGGGAAGTACCGCGCTGGTAATAGGTTCGGAGGGTTTCGGCATGGGCAGGCTTGTGAAAGAAAAATGCGATTTTCTGCTGAAACTCCCCATGTTCGGGAAGATAACCTCCCTTAACGCCTCGGTGGCGGCGGGGATTTTTATGTATGAAACGGTCAGGCAGCGAAAAGGCTGAAACAGTACCGATATAAGAAAGGAGCGCTGAATTTGGCTGACGGAAAATACTCCATAGACGATATTCTCAACGAATATTCGGGAAATTCCAAGTCGGAAAAGAAAAAGGTTTCGGATATAGATATTGATAATATTTTAAACAATTACGGCGCGGAGTCTGTTTCAAGTCCTACATATGAGCGGGACGGCGATTTGCGGACGGAAAACGAGCCTGTACTCGAAAATCCCGTAAATTCGGAAATTCCCGCCGGCGCGGAGGACGACGGTTTCGCCAAAAAGTACGGAAAACTTTCTCAGGCTTTAAACTCCGTTCACGAGAAAAAGCCTTTGGAGAACTACACTCCCGAGCCTAAGCCGGACCGTTCCTTTTCGGAAAAAATGGAGCAGTCCGATATTTACGGCGACGAGGAACGGGAACGTGAGGAAGAGGATAATAAGGGACTTTTCAAGCGTGAGCCGCGCAGAAAAACCGAGCCGAAAGAACCCGTGCGGGCGGCGGTCTCCCCTCCCGAGCCGCCTATTCAAAGCGCGGCTGCGGACGTAAAAAAGCCTGCGGACGACCCATTTGAAAAATACCCCGCAAGCGAGGAAAAGAACCTTGACGATATTCTGAGCGAATATTCGGAGAAAAAGAAAAAGTCCGCCAAGTCGGAAAGCACCCTGCACCGCGGCATTACAGACCTGTTTACAAGGCTTATTCCAAAACAGGACGGCGAGGGCGTAACCGGGAACACGGAGCTTTTGGACGGCATGATGAAAGCAAAGCGGGAGCGTTTGTCCCGCACGCAGCACGTTGCGCCTATCGAGCGCACTTCAATCCTCGACATCGACCTTAACTTAGAGGACAAAATTTTGCAGGACACGTCCCAGATACCCACGGACACGGAGCAGCATGAACTGGATAAAATTTCCGCGCTGAAAGAACGGCGCAGCAAGAAGATAAAGGACTTTATCCTTGTGGGCGACGAGGAGGACGTCTCGGGCGAGGAAGTGGAAAACAACGAGGCTCAAAAGGTAATCGACGACTTTGAGAGCTTTGACGACGCGGCGTCAATCGCCCACGACATTGCGCAGCTGAAGGGAAGTCTTATACTTCGGCTGGTGGTGCTGATAATATGCTTTGCGGCAAGCGCGTACATCGCGGTTGCGAACGATACGCAGGGCTTGCCCATAATGGAGCTGCTGAATAAGCGCACCCAAACAAGCACGTACCTATTTGTAAACGCCATACTTGGTCTGCTGGCGGCGTTTTCAAGCTATACGGTAATTTCCTGCGGACTGTCGAAAATCCTTTCCCTTAAGGCGGACTGCGACAGCCTTTGCGCGGTGTCGACGGTTACTTCCATTGTCACCTCCATGATAATGTTTGCCAACGCCAACCTTATCAAAGGCAGCTTTGTGCACATATACGTCCCTGTGGCAATTGCCTCGCTGCTTTTCAATACTATAGGCAAATTGCTTATCGTCAGCCGTACTCAAAGGAGTTTCCGCTTTGTTTCGGGTGGCAGCGAGAAATACGCGGTTTTCCCCGTTGCGGACGAGGAAACGGCGCAGAATTTCACCCG
The DNA here is from genome assembly GCA_023665505.1 of Ruminococcus sp. Taxonomy (GTDB): domain Bacteria; phylum Bacillota; class Clostridia; order Oscillospirales; family Ruminococcaceae; genus RGIG8773. The sequence goes on along the minus strand of JAMPDU010000063.1, from coordinate 15,605 downwards.
GGGCACTTTAAGGGACTTCCCCAATCTTGCGGCTATGAGAAAGACGGAGTTTCTTTCCGAATTCCTTAAAACCTCCTACGCAAACGACAGTACCGACAGTTTCTGCCGTATCTTCACCCCGGCGGTGATAGCGGTGGCAATAGTAATAGCCGTTGTGGCGGGCATTATCAGCAGCCCCAATCACGGCTCTTCCTCGGCAATATATATAGGTATATCCGTTTTTGTGGGAGTAATTTCCATATGCACGGGATTTTCAATGATGCTTGTGGTGAACGTCCCCATGATGAGGGCGGCGATAAAGGGCGCGGAAAATCAGGGCGTGGTGCTTGGATATGACTGCATCGAGGAATTTTCCGAAACCAACAGCGTTCTTGCGGACGCTAACCAGCTTTTCCCTCAGGGCAGCGTCAAGCTGGCGGCGATAAAGGTTTTCTCCGACACACGTATAGACGAGGCTATTGTTGAGGCGGCAAGCCTTACCACTCAGGCGGGAAGTATACTGAAAAATATGTTTTACGACATTATCGCGGGAAAGACGGAACTTCTCAACCCCGTGGAAAGCTATATTTTCGAGGACTCAATGGGTCTTTGCGGCTGGATAAACAACAAGCGTGTGCTTTTGGGAAACCGTGAGCTTATGGTGAACCACAGCATCGAGGGTATGCCCCCCGTTACAAAGGAAAAGGAGTACACCGAAAACGGCAGGACGGCGGTTTACCTCTCAATTTCGGGGGAGCTTTCGGCGATGTTTCTTGTGGAAATCACTCCCACTTTGGAAGTGGCGCAGGCATTGCAGGATTTGCAGAAAAACGACGTTTACATTATGATACGGTCGGTGGACTCGATTGTGTCCATAAACCGCCTTTCGGAGCTTTTCGAGATTTCCCCCGAGTACCTTAAACTGATACCGTTCAGGGTTCACGAGCAGTTTAACGAGGTAACGTCCTATCAGGTAAATCAGAGGGCGACCCTTGCCTGCTCGGGGAAATTCTCCGCGTTCGCCTCCCTTGTTTTAAGCTGCAAGCACATGAAAGGCACAATAAACGTGGGTATCGGCTTACAGGCGGTTTCAATGCTTTTGGGCATAATAATCTGCCTTGTTATGGTAATTTTAAACAGCTTTCAGGAGCTTTCGGTATCGATGTTTTTGGCGTACAACTTTATATTTACGGCGGTGCTGGTGTTCTTTCAGCTTTTGAGGAAAAATTAAAAATCGGGACGTATCCCGTCCCCATAAAAATAAACCGTCCCGAAAATCCGTTACGGACTTTCGGGACGATTTGTTATATCTTGGAAATCTTGGCAAAATTAGCCATAAGTTTTTTGGTACCCACGGAATCAAACGCTATTTCAAGCATTGCGTCGTTGCTTATCTTTTTTACGGAAACCACCGTTCCCTCGCCGAAAACATTGTGCTTGACCCTCTCCCCCACGCTGAAATCCGCGGCGGGCTTTTTCGTTTTGTCGGCTTTGCGGTTCGCAAGCTCGCTTTGCAGGGTGTACTTCGACGTGCTCTGTACGATAACGTCCTTTTCCTCCGCCTCGTAGGTTTTTACCGTGCTGTCTATCTTCTCGTAGTACTCGGGAGAGATTTCTTTTGCGAAACGGGAAATAAGGTTGCGGTTGGTTGAGCCGAAAAGCATACGCTGTTTCGCGTGGATAATGTAAAGTTTCCGCTTGGCGCGGGTTATGGCGACGTAGGCAAGACGGCGTTCCTCCTCCAAATCCTCCATGGTGTTCATACTCCGCAGGCTTGGGAAAATCCCGTCCTCCATGCCGATTATGAAAACCGTGCCGAATTCAAGCCCCTTTGCGCTGTGCATTGTCATAAGGGAGACCACGTTTTCGTTCTCGTCAAGTTTGTCGATGTCGGTATACAGGCTGATTTCCTCCAAAAATCCCGAAAGGGTCGCCTCTTCGCCGTTCGCCTCGACGTACTGAACCATAGTGGTTTTCAGCTCGTTTATGTTTTCAAGTCTGCCCGCGCCCTCATCGCCAAGCTGTTTCATTGCGTTGGCGTACCCCGTTTTATCCAGCACCTCGTCCAGCAGCTCGTCCAAAGGCATTGTTTCCGCCGCCTCTTTAAGCTGCACAAAAATATTCGCCGCCTTTAAAAGCGCGGAGGACTTTTTCGACAGCAGCGGGTAGCTCTCGCTGTTAAGCATTACCTCCACCGGGGACATATTAAGGTCGCCCGCAATCTGCTCGATAAGAGTTACCGTGGCGTCCCCTATTCCCCGCTTAGGCTCGTTGATTATACGCTTGAAACGGAGCATATCACGCTCGTTGTTAAGCACCGCCAGATACGCGACGATGTCCTTTATCTCCTTGCGGTCGTAAAAACGCATACCGCCGATAACCCTGTAGGGTATGCCGCTTTGGGTGAAAGTCCGCTCGATGCTGTTGGACTGGGCGTTCATTCGGTACAGCACCGCAAAATCGTTGTAATTGCCGTCCTCCTTGATTTTTTCGAGAATAACGTCCGCCACAAACCTTGACTCGGCAGACTCGTCAGCCGCTTTGTAAATAGTTACCTTTTCGCCGTCCCCCGAGGAAGTCCACAGCGTTTTCTCCTTGCGGGACTTGTTGTTGGAAATAACCGAGTTCGCGGCGTTAAGTATATTCTGCGTGGAGCGGTAGTTCTGCTCCAGACGTATCACGGAGGAATTTTCAAACTGTTCCTCAAAATTCAAAATATTTTCAATGGTCGCCCCTCTGAATTTGTAGATGGACTGGTCGTCGTCCCCCACCACGCAGAGGTTGCGGTGCTTGCCCGCAAGGAGGGACACAAGCCTGAACTGGGCTTGGTTGGTGTCCTGATACTCGTCCACCATAACGTATTTGTAGAGGTTGCGGTAGTGGTCGAGGACGTCCTCGTTGCTCTCAAAAAGCTCCACGGTAAGGCGGATTATGTCGTCAAAATCAAGGGCGTTTGCGTCCTTCAAGCGTTTTTGGTACAGCTTGTAAAGTTTGGCAATTCCCGTTTTGCGGTAGTCGCCCTTTGCGGACTCCTCATAGCTTTCGGGGGTGACAAGTTTGTCCTTTGCGGAGGAAATCTCCGCCAAAACCGCTTTGGGCGGGAAAGCCTTGTCCGAAAGGTCGAGAGGGTCGTAGCAGGATTTCAGCAGACGCTGGCTGTCGTCGCTGTCGTAAATGGTAAAACTTGAGGTATAGCCCAGCGCGGCGATTTCCCTGCGAAGAATTCTCACGCATATGGAGTGGAATGTCGCGGCGGCAATGCTTTGGGCGTTCTCCCCCAGCATCGAGGAGAGACGGGATTTAAGCTCCCCCGCCGCCTTGTTGGTAAAGGTTATAGCCAAAATATTCCAGGGGTTTACCCTGTCGGCGGCAATAATGTCCGCAAGGCGGGAGGTGACGTTTTCGTCAAGGCTGCCGTCGTATTCGTTAAGAAACTTTATATCATCATCGGAAATTCCCGCCGGGACGTATTCGTCGGCGTATGCGTTGCCGAAATTTACCATATTCGCAATTCTGTTCACAAGAACCGAGGTTTTTCCGCTGCCCGCTCCCGCAAGGATAAGCAGCGGACCTTTTACGGTAAAGACAGCCTTTTTCTGCATATCGTTGAGCCTGCCGAAATATTTTTCGAGAGCGGCTCTTTTTGCCCCGATAAAATCAAGATTACTTGCCATAGAGACCTCCAATATATTTGCCGAAATAAATATCACTCATAATATTATAGCACATTGCGGGGATTAATTAAAGTGTTATTTTTATTTTTAACATTTTTATAATAATTAAAGTATAGTTTATTTTTTTTATGTCAATAATTTTATTGGCAGGTAAAATTTACCTGAAAGAAAAATTTGTTAAAATTCACAAAAAATGCTTTACTTAGAGGGGATTTTGATGTATAATATAAGAGATAACGTTAAAAAAGCCACGAAAGGTCGGGATATATTGAAAGTCGATTTCAATAAAAAATACAACACCATTGCCGTGTACTGCATAATAACCTTTGCGGTATGCCTCGCGCTGGTGATCATCTGCATGCGGTCAACCGAAATTTTCGGCTACATAAAGCAGTTTTTTAAGGTAATCGCCCCCGTAACATGGGGTATTGCCATTGCCTACATCTGCAACCCTATTGTGAAAGTGCTTGAAAGGCTTTTCAAAAAAATTTTCGACAAGAAAAAACCCCACCCCAAGCTCAACCGCTCGCTTAGCGTTTTTATCTCAATGATACTGCTGATAACGGTTATTTCCGCTATTTTGGCTCTTGTTATCATTCAGGTGCGGGACAGCGTGGTGGAAATTCTTTACAATATACCGAGCTATATCAATCAGCTGGAAAATTTGGTTGTCAAACTTTTGGGCGACTACCCCGACGCCGTTAAATTTATCGAGGGGCAGCTGGAAACCATTCAGCCCACCATTATGGACTACGCCAACAATATAATTTCAAGACTGGGAGACAATTTCGTCAAGGTCAAGGACGGCGCGATAGGCTTTGTGGTTTCAATGAAAGACTTTATTATCGGCTTTATCGTCGCCATATATCTGCTCTTCAGCAAGGAAATTTTTACCGCCCAAGCGAGAAAAATCACCTACGCCCTGTTCCCGAAACCCCTTTGCAAGGGCATTCTCCGCACCTGCGCCAAAGCCAACCAGACCCTTTCGGGTTTCCTTTCGGGCAAACTTTTGGACTCCTTTATCATCGGCGTTATCTGCTTTGTCGTTATGCGTATCGCCAACTGGGAATTTGTGGCGCTTATCAGCATCATCATCGGCGTAACCAACATTATCCCCTTTTTCGGTCCGTTTTTCGGTGCGGTACCCAGCGCGCTGCTGCTGCTTATGACGAACCCGAAACACGTTATTCCTTTCGTCATCTTTATCATAATTTTGCAGCAGTTTGACGGAAATATTCTCGGTCCGAAGATTTTGGGAGACTCCACGGGACTTTCCCCGTTTTGGGTGATGTTCGCCATATTCGTGGGTGGCGGCTTATTCGGATTTATGGGTATGCTTTTGGGAGTTCCCGTATTTGCGGTAATATACGCGCTTTTAAGCGAGTTTTTCGCCTATCTTCTCAAAAAGAAACGGCTTTCACACTCAACTTCGGACTATAAGGAGCTTGATATAAACAATCCTCCCGCCGCAAGAGCAGCCGTTTCGGCGGCTGTCGAAACGGAAGTCAAGCCGGAGGCTGCCGAAAAAAAATAAGCAGGCTTAGTCTGCACCATTATTGGCGTACCGTAAATAATGTGAATTTGCAGGGCGGGGGCAGCCTGTATGGCATGCTCCCGCCTTTTGTTTTGCAATAATTTAAGGCGGGAGCAATGCCCCCGCCCTACATTGACAATATTTTACAGACTTATTCCTCGGCGGCATGCTCGTCGCGGAGGACGAACATTCCGATAAGATTTTTAAGCAAGTCAGCCTGACCGTTAAGCTCCTCGGAGGCTGCCGCGCTCTGTTCCGCGGTGGCGGAGTTGGTCTGAACGACGGAGGAAATCTGCTCCATACCGTTATTTATCTGACCGATCATGTTAGCCTGTTGCTCGCTGGCAACGGCTATCTTGCTGACAATTTCCTCCACGGAACGGGCTTTCTCGCCTACGTTGCTCATGGCGGAGGCTGTCGCCGCGGCAATGGACATGCCCTTTGTAACCGCGTCTATGGAGTGCTCGATAAGAACGGTAGTATCCTTTGCCGCCTCTGCCGATTTTGACGCAAGATTTCTTACCTCGTCGGCAACAACCGCAAAGCCCTTTCCTGCCTCGCCCGCTCTCGCAGCCTCCACAGCCGCGTTAAGGGCAAGAATGTTGGTCTGGAACGCAATATCCTCGATAGCCTTGATTATCTCGCCGATTTCGTCCGAGGTGCTGCTTATCTTGTTCATTGCCTCGGTAAGACGTTCCATTTCTTGGTTCGCGCCCTCGATATAAGCCGCGGTCTCGTTTACAAATTCGCTTGCGTTTACACAGTTGTGGGAATTCTGCGAAACTTGCTCCGAAATTTCGTGAATGGTGGAGGCAAGCTGCTCAACGGAGGACGCCTGCTGGGTCGTACCCAAAGAAAGGCTCTGCGCCGCGGAGGAAACCTGTTCGGCTCCCATAGTTACTTGGTCTGCGGCGGTATTTATATTTTTAATGGTATCGTTAAGTCTGTTTACAATTTTTTCCATAAATGTAAGAATTTTATTGAAATCGCCTACATAAAACTGCGAATTGGAGCTGCAGTTTATTTTGAGGTTGCCGTTTGAAATTTCTCCCAGCACCCTGCCGATGTCTGTAATAATATCGTCAAGCTCCGAAATCATAGTGCCCGTCGCCGCGGCGAGAACCCCGGTTTCGTCCTTTGTATTGACCGCGGGAACGTGGGTTGTAAGGTCGCCCTCGGAAAGCTGTTCGATACGGTTTGCGCAGAGCTTAACGGGCTTGCCTATACGTCTGCCGAGGCGTACCGAAAGAACTATCGCAACCGCAACAGCCGCAAACGTTATGGCAACGGTAATTATTATAGCCGTGAACGCCTCGCTCATAAAGTCGTCACGGGGCGCGCAAACCGCCAGCGACCAGCCGTTAGTGCTGTCCACGGAGTGATATGCCGCCATGGTTGAAACGCCCTCGAGCTTGTAAGTTACAAAGCCCGTCTCGCCGTTTCTCATCTTCTCGCGCATTTTAAGAACGTCGGAATATCCCGAATCATTTTTAACCGCGTCGGACTCGCCGCTCTTTACGGTTTCCATATCGCGGTCGGCAATGATATTGCCGTTTTTGTCAATCATATACGCCGTGCTGTTCTCGCTGACCTTTATATTGCTGACGATATTGTTGAGGAATTCCTCATGGGGCACAACATAAACGCAGCCCACAACAATGTTGTCGCGGTAAAGTGGCGCGGCGACGATGATAGTCAGCTTGCCCGTTACCTTTGAAACAAGCGGCTCGGAAATATGAGCCTTACCCTGCATTGCCATTTGGTAATATTCGCGGTCGCTGTATGTATTGCCGTCAATGCCGTTGCCCTGCTCGTCGATGAGGTTGCACCTTTCAAGGTCGTATCTTGCCGCCCAGGTACTGAGTATTTCTTTTTTGGTTTCGTCGGGAACGTCCGGGTCGGAAAGCTCGTTTATTCCGCCAAGTCCCGCCGAAATGTTTGAATACGCCTGCAATTCCCACGCGGCTCTGTCTGAGGCGACTTGAACTACCTCTTCCATATCGTCCGTAACTATGTTGGTTGCGGACAGATAGATTGCCGTTACCGCAACCGACCCCAATAAATACATAGAAATTGCTACCAAAAGAATAGTTGTTACAACAATTTTGCGCTCAATAGATTTCATAGTATCACCCTTTATAAAAAATTAGCTGTAAAATCACAAAAATGTTAAAAAAATTTAGTGATATTAACATTTATAGTATAGCATATTGTAAACCAAATTGCAAGTAAATTTAAAAAATAATATTATAAATTTACAAAAAATCTATAAGCGTGCGTTTTTGCACACAAAAAAATGTCCGCGCACCCATTCGGTACACGGACGAAAAGACGTTTTTCAGCTTATTTGCGTGACGGTGTAGCCCTCTTCCTCAATGGCGGACTTTATTTCGCCGTCGGACTTTCCCGTCTCGCACTCGGCATAGCCGCCCTCCAGCGAGACCGTTACGCTTGTCGCGCCCAAGCCCTCCAAAGCCTCCTTGACGTGGGCGACGCAGTGCTCGCACATCATGCCGTCGATTGTGATTTTTTTCATGGTAACCAATCCTTTCTTAAAAAATAAATTTTTAGTAAATTTTTTATTAAATTTTTACTGTTTTTAATCTAAGCGCGTTGGACACCACCGATACCGAGCTAAGGCTCATAGCGGCGGCGGCTATCATCGGGTTGAGGAGCGGTCCGCCGAAAATGTGGAGAAGTCCCATAGCAACGGGAATTCCCAAGCTGTTGTAGCCGAAAGCCCAAAACAGATTTTGGCGTATGTTCCGTATCGTGGCTTTGGAAAGGCGTACAGCTTTACACACGTCCCGCAAATCGTCCTTGATAAGAACGATGTCAGCGCACTCTATGGCAACGTCTGTACCCTGCCCAACGGCGATACCCACGTCCGCCTGAGTGAGAGCAACCGCGTCGTTTATGCCGTCGCCCGCCATTGCAACCACTTCCCCCTGCTGCTGGAGCTTTTTGATGTGCTCCGCTTTTTCCTCCGGCAGGACTTCCGCCACAAAGCTGTCGATGTTCAGTTCCCCCGCCACGGCTTGGGCGGTGCGCTTGTTGTCGCCGGTCAGCATAAGGGTCTTTATACCCATTTTTTGCAGTTCGGCAATTGCCTCAAGGCTTTCTTTTTTTATGGTGTCGGCGGCGGCGATTATTCCCGCGAAAACGCCGTCGGCGGCGCAGTACATAGGCGTTCTGCCCATATCGGCGCAGCGCTCCGCTTTTTGAACGTACTCTTCGGGGACGGCAACGCCGTTTTCCTCCATAAGTCGGATATTGCCGATAAGCAGCTTTTTGCCGTCAACCGTCACGGAAATTCCCCGCCCGTCAAGATTGGCAAAATCCTCGGCGTCGGAAAGCGTGATATTTCTTTCGGCGGCGCAGTTTACCACAGCCTCGCTCAAAGGGTGACCCGAGGCTGCCTCCCCCGAGGCGGCAAGTCGTATAAGCTCGTTTTCCTCGAAGTTGTGGGGGAAAACGTCCGTCACGGAGGGCTTTCCCTCGGTGAGAGTGCCCGTCTTGTCGAAAACGACGGTGGTTATTTTGCAGGCTTGCTCAAGGGGTTCGCCGCCTTTTATGAGTATGCCGTTTTCCGCGCCTTTGCCCGTGCCAACCATTATGGCGGTGGGGGTGGCAAGTCCCAAAGCGCAGGGGCAGGCTATTACCAGCACGCTTATGAGGATAGTCACGCAGAACTCGCCGCTTTCCCCCGCTATAAGCCAGCCGAGACAGGCTATCACCGCAAGGGCAAGCACCGTGGGCACGAAGTACGCCGAAATTATGTCCGCCAAACGGGCGATAGGGGCTTTTGTACCCTGCGCCTCCTCAACAAATTTTATTATGCGGGAAAGAGCGGTGTCCTCCCCCACTTTCTCGGAGCGGTACTTTATAAAGCCGTTTTTGTTAAGGGTCGCGCCGACGACTTTGTCCCCGACTTTTTTCTCGATTGGCACGCTTTCGCCCGTGAGCATTGACTCGTCCACAACCGCGCTGCCCTCGATAACCTCGCCGTCAACCGCAAGGCTTTCTCCCGAGCGAGACACAACTATGTCCCCCACCTTAACTTGACTGAGGGCAACCTCAAGCTCCTTGTCCCCCCGCATTACAAAGGCGGTTTTCGGGGCAAGGTTCATCAGCTTTTTCACGGACTCGTCCGTCTTGCCCTTTGAGCGTGCCTCCAAATATTTCCCCAAAGTGATGAGGGTGAGGATTGTTGCGCAGGACTCGAAATAAAGGTGCATGGCGTAATCCGTCTCCCCCTGCCCTATTTTGTACATGGCGTAAAAGCCGTACACCAAAGCGGCGGTTGAGCCGAGGGCGATAAGGCTGTCCATATTGGGAGACAGGCGCACAAGGTTGCGGAAACCGTCCCAAAAGAATTTCCAGCCAATGGCAATTACGGGAACGGTCAGCGCAAGCTGTACCGCCGCAAACCCCATAGGACTGCGGTGCGGGTCGATTGCGGCGGGCAGGGGCATTCCCACCATGTGCCCCATACTAATCGTCAGCAGGGGCACGGCGAACACAAGCGACAAAATCAGCCGAATGAGCATAACCTTGTCGTGGGGCATTTTGGGCTTTGCGTTTTTGTCGGCAAAGGCGTACCCCGCTTTCACCACGGCGTTTTCGATGTCCTTTACGCCGATTTTTTCAAAGTCCACGGTAAGGGTTTCGGCGGCGAAGTTCACCCCCGCGGAGGAAACGCCGTCCAGCTTTTTCACGAAACGCTCAATTCTCGCGGCGCAGGCGGCGCAGGTCATACCCGATATTTTAAAGGTTTTTTTCATAAAAATCTTCCTTTGCAGAAAACTATACTAATATTGTACACTTTATATATTAAAAAATACCCATATATGTATGGAAATTATATGAATACTATATGAATACTCTTTACCATAAAATTCCTCTTTGGTGTAAAATTTAAAATTACATCTAAATTATACCACGCCAAAACCGAAATGTCAAGACTTTACACAAAAAAATTTTTGTGATATAATTAAATAAAAATTTCGGAGGTTTCATTATGCACATCAGCAATAAGTGTTCCGTGGCGGTGCATTGCCTTATAGTGATAAACGAGTTTGGCAGGGAAAAACGCATTACAAGCGAGGTTCTGTCGAAGTCAACGGGGGTGAACCCCGCCGCCGTACGTGGAATTATGAGCGCGCTTAAAAAGGACGGCATTATTTCCGTGCGGCAGGGCACGGGCGGGACGGCTCTGTGCTGTCCCCCCGAGGAAATTTCCCTGTACCGCATATGCCGCGCGGTTGAGCCGGATTTCCTGCAAAAAATTTTCGGGGTACATTCCTCGCCGTCGGAGAAATGCCCCGTGGGCAGAAATATCAACACAGTTTTGGGCAAGTCCTACGCGGAGGTTGCGGCGGCTCTTTCGGAAAGTCTGAAAAGCGTTACTATGGAAAAAATTTTAAAAGATTACCAAAATGTGCTAAATAAAAATGATTACTCCTCCCCGTCGGGATTTAACGGCTTAACGTAAAGCGTCCTGTTGCCGGTAAAAATAACCATTCCCGGCTTTGCCCCCGCGGGCTTTTTCACAAGTTTTACGGGGACGTAATCCACGGGGACTTGGGAGGAATTTTTCGCCTTGCTGTGGAAAGCCGCAAGCCTTGCCGCGTACAAAACCGTCTCGTCGGGGACGGGTTTCCCCTCTGCGCGGATTATGACGTGAGAGCCTGTTATATCCTTGGTGTGCAGCCAAATATCGGTTTTCTCCGCAAGTTTTGTGGTCAGCATATCGTTCTGCTTGTTGTTTCTGCCAATGAGTATCGTGAACCCCTCGGGTGACTTGAATTCCAGCGGCGGGTGGGCTTTCGGCGGCTTGCCTTTCAGCTTTGAGGAGCGTATATAGCCCTGTTCCGCAAGCTCCAGCCGCAGCTCGTTGACCTCGTCCTCCCCTTTGGCGCGGGTGAGGGCGTCGAAAACGCTGTCAATGTACGCCAATTCCTCCTCGCCTTTGGCTATCTGTTGGGTGAGGATTTTTTCCGCCGTGTCGGCTTTGCGGTACTCGCCGTAGTACCTCTGCATATTCTGGGACGGGGTAAGCCGCTTGTCAAGTTTTATCTCGATTTGCGGGCAGTTCTCGTCGTAAAAATTTTCAACGGTTACGCTGCCCATACCCTTTTCAACGCGGTACAGATTGGCGGAAATAAGGTCGCCGTACAGTTTCAGCTTGTCCCTTTCGGCGGAAATTTTCAGTTCCTCCCGCTGGTTGGCAAGCCGCCTCGCAATCCTCTCGGACGTGCTTTGCAGGAGACCGTACATATCCCGGGAACGCTGTTTCATTCGGGAAACGCTGTCCCGCTCGGTATAGAAATAGTCCAAAAGCTCGCAGGCGGTGTCAAATTCTTTTGTCGTCATAAGCCCGCCGTACTGGTATATGGGTATGAACGAAAAGTCTTTCAGCAAGCCGTCGCCGTCCTTTACCGCGGTGTAGGCGCACTTCCCCTCGGCGCACTCGCGGGCGGTCTGCTGTACCGCAAAGGCGAGACGTTCCAGCAGCTCGCCCCGCAGGTCGCTTTTAACCGCCTCGCCGCCCTGCGCCGCGTAGTACACCCATTCCCGCGCCACTATCGGGGAAAGTCCCTCAAAAATTTTTATGAGAGTTTTTGCCAGATCCGCCTCGGGGAAAGGCTCTGCCGCACTTGCAATATCCTCGGCGGTGCAGCTGCGGAAATCAAGCCGTTCGTCCCTCGGCGGACAGGTGTAGGTCATACCCGGCAGCACCATGCGTTCGCGGGACATCTCCGCGTCCACACGTTTAATGCTGTCAATGATTTTGCCGTCGGCGTTGATTATCACAAGGTTGGAGCAACGTCCCATAATTTCGGCGGCTAAGGTAATTTTTACCATATCCCCCAGTTCGTTCATTGCCTCGAAGTCGAAGTACAGAATACGCTCAAGACCGTCCTGCCTGATGTCCAAAAGCCTGCCGCCGCCCAGATGCTTGCGCATAAGCATACAGAACATGGGCGGGACTTTGGGGTTCTCGATAGCCGCTTTGGTGATGTTCACCCGAGCAGACCCCGCCGCCGCGGAAAAAAGCAGCTTTTCGTTCCCGCCCCTTGTGCGGAAAGCTATAACAATTTCCTCCCGGGAGGGCTGGCTGATTTTGTCGACCCTGCCGCCGATAAGTACGCCCAATTCCCTTTTTACATTGCTCAGAAACGCGCCGTCCAATGCCATAATACATTCACCTTTCCTTTCTGTAGGGCGGGGGCTTGCTCCCGCCTATGTTGTACCAAACGTGTCGGAAAGGCGGGAGCAGAGCCCCCGCCCTACAAAATTTGTGTGTATATTCGTGTTATTCCCCGTCCTCGGTGGTTACCTTTAAAATTAGTTTGAACGGTTCATAGTCCGAGCTTTTGGAAATATTTACCGATACGGTAAAATCCCTGTCGTCAATTTCTTCGGTAAAGTCATTTTCTATCTCCCGTCCGCCGCTGTATGTGACGTACTCCCCTATTTCAAACGCCAAATCGTCAAACATTTTTTTCAGCTTTCGGCGTAAGCTGTAGTTTACCCTTATATCGTCCGCAAGCTCCATTCCGTCAAAAACCGCAAGAATGTCAACGCCCCGAATATTCTCGGTTTCAACGGTTTTTTCGTCGTTAAACCGCTCGTCCGCCTCGATAAAGAAGTCGTAAGGCTCGATAAAAGGCTCTTCATAGGCGGTTTCGTCGGTGTTTTTCCTCTTGAAAAAATCTTTCAGCATATTGTCACGCTCCCTTTCAAAAATTATGTATATGGCAGTAAATTCCAGCCATATAGATACCGTGTTAATAACAAAGTTCTGCAAAACTCTCCCGCCTAAGTTCATAAACGTGAGATAGCCCAACAGCGTTCCGTCCAAAGCGGCAAATGCGGCTACAATGTACAAAACCTCGGGAAGCAAGGTTACGGCGGTAATTAACGCCAACACGGGCAGATACTTCAAACCGATTTTAAAGGAAAGCTTTACAACCGCGCCTATGCCGGCATTTTCGTTCCTTGCGTACAGATAAGGCATACTCATAAAAAACAGCGTAACCGCCAAAGCGATGACGGCGCACACCAAAAACGCGGGAAAAAATTTATCCTCATCAATGATTTCAATGGGCGTACCGTCGTAACTTGACGCGGCAACACACAGAGAAATTACAAAAACAGTTATCGCCGCTATCATACCGAGCCAGTACAAAATAAGCGATTTGACAATTTTTCCCACGCTCTTGTAAAAGTCAAAAAGAGACTTTACCGGGGGCTTTTCGCCGTCCATACGCTTGAAAAGGAACGCGTAAAATCCGATAAAAAGCGGCGGAAGGGCGGCATAGCCTATAATTGCGCCAATATTTACCAATTTGGAAAGCACCGCATTAAGTACCATATAAACCGCCGCCGCGGCAACGGACGGAAGTAAATTTTTTGTAAACGATTTTTTAATTTTCTCCACTGTTATCCTCCTAAATCACATAATCAACAGGGTCTTTGTCTGACTTGGCGTGAATAAGCTCCAACCCCGTCATATCCTCACCGAAACGCTTTATAAGGTAGGGCACGGCAATATCCTCGGTGTGGAAATGTCCGCAGTCGTAAAGGGCAATTCCCGCGTTGCGGGCGGTTATCCACTGGTCGTGCTTGACGTCCCCCGTGATGTAGGCGTCCGCGCCCTGACCGATTGCAAGAGGGAGGTTTCCCCCCGCTCCCCCCGAGCAGAAAGCAAGGGTTTTCACCGCCCTGCCGCTGTTTGTATAGCGTACAACCTTATTGCCAAAAATATCCTTTAGAAGTACGGCAAGCCTGTCGGGCATAATCCCGTTTTCAATTCCGAGAGTGCAAACCCAGCCGTAGCCCCGTCCGTCGGGGTGTATGGGTTCAAGGACGGCTTGCTTTTTCAGCTTTAGGGCGGGGGTGAGCATATCGAAAATAATGTCGTTTATGCCGCCGTCCGCCATATCAAGGGGCGAATGAAAGCAAATACAGGCTATACCGTGCTTTAAGGCAAGGCATGCAGGGTTGCTCTCGTCAAGAGTGTACAGCGGGTGGAAAATCACCGGATGGTGCGCCACTATCGCCTCCGCGCCGATTTCGGCAGCCTCCAGCACAACCTCACGGGTTATGTCGAGGGCGAACAGAACCTTGCTGACGGGAGCGTTGCCGTCCCCCACCAAAAGCCCCGAATTGTCCCCCTTGTGAAGATTTTTCATTGGCGCGATAACGTTCATTTCCGCGAAAATATCATTTACTGTATACATTGTTTTTCCTCCTGTTTTTATCATTATTTGGTTGGCAAGTCCCATACGTTTCAAGGCTTGTCTGTACCGTCCCGAACACCGCAGGGCTTTCCCGGAGGTGTAAAGGCTTTCGGCTTGTCGCCTTGCGTATTCTTTTGAATTTGGGTCGGACAGGTCAAGTCCGCCTATATACTCAAAAAGCGGGGGTATTTCACTATGGTGTAAAGGCTTTTCACTTTGCACCGCGTTTATAACCGTGTAGCAGAATTTCCCCTCGCAGACCGCCTGTCTTTTCAGTATTTCAAAGCCGTTTTCCCACAAAAAGCGCATGAGATACCCGGATTTTGTCATCGGCTGTAGTATCAGGTTTACTCCGTCGAGCCAATTGCACTCCGACAGAATTTTCGCGATAAGCTCGCCGCCCATTCCCGCGATAACTATGTCGGTTATGCCCTTTTGTGGGACGTTTTTAAGCCCGTCGGAAAGAATAATTTCCGCCCGGTCAAGCACCCCCGCCCGTTCAAGGTTCGCCCTTGCGGCGGCGAGAGGTTTTTCGTTCACGTCGGCGGCGACGGCGGTTTCGCACTTCCCCGAGGAAAGCAGTTCCGCAATAAGATAGGCGTGGTCCGTACCCACGTCGCAGACCCGTTTGCCCTTTACCGTATCGGCGCAGAGTTTAAGACGTTTGTCAAGCATAGTAAATTCCCCTACAAACAAATTGTAAATTTTTTGTAAAATAAAAAAGCTGCCGATAACGCAAGCAAGGCTGCATTATCGGCAATCGCGGCTCACTTATTGGCGAAATGCGAGTTCAGCTTTTCGATAAGCGAGTCCGCGCTTACGCCGTGGACGGCGCAGGCGTCCGCAATGCTTTCTCCCCTTGCGGAGGGGCAGCCCAGACAGTGCATACCCATTTCAAGGAAAAAAGGCGCGGTGTCGGGGTCGAGGTCGAGAACCTCGCCGATTATCATATCTTCGGTGATTTTTGTGCTCATTTTAAATTCCTCCTAAAAGTTTTGCTATAGGCAACACCGCACAAAGATTGCGTGCGGATTGCGCAGTCAGATTTTTCGTCAGATTGCACTAAAATTTTGCAGGCATACTGACGTATGTCAAGAAATTTTAGTGTAATATGGCGGAAAATATGCAAGCAAGACGTGCGCAAAGGCGTTAGCCGTTCTTTGTGCGGTG
>JAMPDU010000062.1:135-18185 GCA_023665505.1 Ruminococcus sp. | reverse complement strand
GTTTTTTAAGCTTGAAACATATATTTGCAATTTTTACCAATTTTTACTCACACCCCAAACTGCACATCAAGCACAAAATACCCTTTCTCCGCGCGGCAGTCAACCGTGCCGCCTTTGCAGCGAACGGCTCGGCAAATGTTGGCAAGCCCGTAACCGTGCTCCTTGCCCTCTTTTGCGGTGACGGGCAAGCCGTCTTTCCAAAGTATCTCCCCGCCGTAACGGTTGCTGATGCGCAGCAGAAAACGGTTCTGCCGCACAGCCGCCTGCACCTTGATGTACCGCTCCTCTCGGGGCAGTTTCATACTCGCCTCAAAGGCGTTCTCCAGCGCGTTGTTGAGTATCAGGCAAAGCTCCGCCGCGGGCAGGCTGTACTTGTCCGCGCCAATTCGGCAGATAAAGGAAACCCCGTTCTTTTCGCACTTCGCCCTGTATTCGTTCAGCACCGCGTTCATATAGGGGTTGTCGCTGAACGGCTCGTTTTTCGCCTTTGCGTGCAGCTCCGTAACCCCGTCAAGATAGCTCACCGCCTCCTCCGTTTTGTTTTCCCGCAGGAGGGCGGAAACCGTGGCAAGATGCCCGTTCATATCGTGCCGCAAAGAGCGTATTTCGTCCTCGGACTCCATAAGGCGGTCAACCTGTTCCGAAAGGAGTTTCATATTCTGCTCGGCAAGCGCCGCCTCGGCGTTTTTGTCCATGTAGGAAATCGTCCGAAAAACCACAAGGGACGTGGCGATACCCTGAATAAAAATCGCCGCGAAAACGGGCGTGTACCCCGTGGGCAAAAGCCACACGCGGTTCAAAAACATCGCTTGTGTAATGTAAATCACCGTGAACAGCACCGAAATCACGCTCAGATACCACCACTCGCTGTTTCGGCGTACGTTCACCGCCCGCAGTTTTGGGTGCACAAATTTAAAGTACAGCAGATACGCAGTAAGCTGTATAATATTTCTGACAATTATTGACAGTATTTGGTACGGCTCGGTGTCGGGTTTGTAAAAAATTGCCGATATAAGAAATCCGCCCTGCAAAACCATATAGAAAAAATTGTAATAAGTTACCAAAAGAAAGAATTTCTTGGGAAACGGGTCCGACGCAGTTATGAAAAATACCGTCATAGCCGCAAACATTGCCAGCACCGTCAAAATCGGTGCGCCCGCGTTTATGCCCACGGTGTACATCAGCACGTACCCCGTCAAAAGCATTACCACCATTGAAACAAGCCATATCACAAAATTTTTTCGGCGGGAAAATTTCCGCTCTCCCAGCCGCGACATAAAAAGCACGTGCCAGAAAAATATTAAAAATAAGCCTATTAGAGCAACATTTTCGGTCATATAAAATCTCCTTAATTATCCTGAAAAATGCCGAACAGCCGCTTGCTGTAGCTTTCCCGCGCCGCCGCCGAATAGGTCCGCGAAATGGGAACAATCCCGCTGTCCGTGATAAAGCCCTCGACGGTAAGCTCCTTGACGTTTGCGATGTTCACA
The DNA here is from genome assembly GCA_023665505.1 of Ruminococcus sp. GTDB lineage: Bacteria > Bacillota > Clostridia > Oscillospirales > Ruminococcaceae > RGIG8773. The sequence goes on along the minus strand of JAMPDU010000062.1, from coordinate 16,695 downwards.
ATAAAGCTTTTGTGGCAGCGTACGAACATCTCCGACTTTATCTTATCCGCGATTTCGTCCAGCTTGTCGTAAGATATGTACTCGCCGCCGTCCCGCATATGGTACTGCAAATGGTGGTTCATACTTGAAATGTACGCAATATCCGCGTACTTAAGCATGGTGTGCTTGCCTTTGTACACAATCGGCAGGGTTTCATCTATGTCCCGCTCAACGGCTTTGACGGCTTTTTTCAGTACCGCTGCGGCGGTTTCCCGGTCAAACGGCTTGACAAGGTAGTGAAAGGCGTACACATCGAAAGCCTCCCGGTAAAAGTCCTCGCTTGAGGAAATAAAAATCACGGGAGCGTTTTCGTTCTCCGCGCGGATACGGCGTGCAGCATCAACGCCGCTCATTTTTTCAAGGTAGATGTCCAAAAGGAAAATATCGAAATGCCGCCGCTCCGTCTCGATGTCCCAGAGCAGCTCCTCGGCGCTGCCGTACTCCGCCACGGCGAACCTGCCCCCGCCGACGTCCGTAAGCAGACCCCGCAGCCTCTCCATATCAAGCGGGTTGTCCTCGCAAACAGCTATATTTACCGTAAAAATCAACTCCTAATTCTCATATACATTTTAATTATATCAGAAAATTGTATTTTTTTCAACAAATTTTTATATTATTTTTGACAATAAATTATAAAAATCTGTCCCTGTTTTGGGACAGATTTTTTGACACCCATCTCAAAGAAAAAGCTCCCGTATTTCTACAAGAGCTTTTATGCCTGCGGCACCCTTTATACTTGTACATGAGAAAAGAAATGTAAATTTCCGAGTAAAAAAGTAACCCTTTCCGAAAGTGTAACTAACGGAAAGGGTCAAGGCTACAGCCTTGTGGTCGAGGCGACGTGACTTGAACACGCGGCCTCTGCGTCCCGAACGCAGCGCTCTACCAAACTGAGCCACGCCTCGACAAAGCCGCGAACACTCTCACGCTTGCGGCATAAAATATTATACCACAAAAAATTTAATTTGTAAAGTGTTTTGCGGAAAATTTTTTCTCAAATTCAGAAAGGACTGATTTTTTTGGGACTTACTTCAAGCTCCGTGGGCAAAAATGCCTGCGGCGGCAGCTTTACCGTGATAAAATCCGAGGGCGGCAAGGTGGTCGCTCTGGCAGGAAATCCCAACGTGGGCAAGTCCACCGTCTTCAACGCCCTCACCGGCATGAACCAGCACACCGGCAACTGGACCGGCAAAACCGTCCAAAACGCCCAAGGTACGTGCACTATAGGGGATAATACCTACACTATGGTGGATATTCCCGGTACATATTCCCTTTTGGCGCACTCCGCCGAGGAGGAGGTTGCCCGCGATTTTATCTGCTTTGGGGGGACGGACGCGGTCATCGTGGTCTGCGACGCAACCTGTCTCGAACGCAACCTCAACCTCGTCCTGCAAACCGTTGAAATCACCGAGCGCACCCTCGTCTGCGTAAATCTTTTGGACGAGGCGCACAAAAAGAAAATTTCCGTTGATTTGGCAAAATTAAGCGCACTTTTAGGCATTTCGGTATGCGGCGCGGCAGCAAGGAGCGGCGCGGGAATTTCCGAAATGATGGAAAAACTTCCCGCAGTAATCGCCCGCAAACCGTCCGCAAAACCCTGCGTAACCTACGGAGAAACGGTGGAAAACGCCCTCGCCAAGGTAATTCCCGTCCTCGAAAAAAAGCTGGGCGGACGGCTTTCCCCCCGCTGGACGGCTATCCGCCTGCTTGACAGAGACGAGAAATTAAACAAGTCCATAAGTGAATTTGTGGGCTTTGACGTGGACATGGACGGGGAAATTTCCCAAGCCGTGGAAAGTGCAAACCAATATCTTGCAGAAAATAACATAAATTCCCAAAACCTAAAGGACATAATCGTTACCTCAATAGTCCGCCGCGCCGAGGAAATCGCCGCCGCCTGCGTGACCTTTGAAAAGCCCGACTACTACGAGCGGGACAGGAAAATCGACCGCGTTCTCACCCACAAAATCTGGGGCGTACCCATTATGGCGGCAATGCTTTTTGTCATTTTTTGGATTACAATCGAGGGGGCGAACTACCCCTCCGACCTGCTTTTCGGCGCGCTTTTCGCCCTCGGGGACAAATTTTCCGCCCTTTTGGAAAATATTGGCGCACCCCCATGGCTGACCTCCATGCTTGCGGACGGCGTTTACCGCGTTCTCGCCTGGGTCACGGCGGTAATGCTGCCCCCAATGGCGATTTTTTTTCCATTATTTACCCTGCTTGAGGACGTTGGCTACCTGCCGCGGGTCGCCTTTAACCTCGACAAATACTTCAAGCGGGCGGGCGCCTGCGGCAAACAGGCACTCACCATGTCAATGGGTTTCGGCTGCAACGCCGCGGGGGTCACGGGCTGCCGCATCATCGACTCCCCCCGTGAGCGGCTCATAGCAATTCTTACCAACAGTTTTGTGCCCTGCAACGGTCGTTTCCCCACCATAATCGCCGTGATAACAATGTTTATGACCGCAGGGGCGGGTTTCGGGCAAAGCTTTTTCTCGGTACTCATTCTCACCGCGGCGATAATTTTAGGCGTACTGCTGACCTTTGCGGCGTCGCGGCTGCTGTCCGCCACCGTGTTAAAGGGCGTGCCGTCCTCATTCGCGCTGGAGCTGCCCCCTTACCGCCGTCCGCAAATCGGCAAAGTCATAGTCCGCTCGATTTTTGACCGCACGATTTTCGTTTTGGGCAGGGCGGTTGCCGTCGCCGCCCCCGCGGGGCTTGTAATATGGCTTTTGGGCGCGGTACAGGTGGGGGGCGTGCCCTTGCTGACAATTTTTGCTGATTTTTTAGACCCTTTCGCCCGCTTTATCGGTCTGGACGGCGTTATTCTGCTGGCGTTTATTCTGGGATTTCCTGCCAATGAAATCGTCGTTCCGATAATGCTCATGGCGTACATGTCCGCGGGAAAAATCGTCGAATATGAAAGCCTGGACGCCCTTAAACAGCTCCTCACCGACAACGGCTGGACGGTCACAACCGCCGTCTGCACCATGCTTTTCATGCTCTGTCATTTTCCATGTTCTACCACTTGCATGACAATAAAAAAGGAAACGGGCAGCCTTAAATGGACAGCCGCCGCCTTTTTTCTGCCTTTTTTGGTTGGAATTGCCATATGCGCCGTTACGGCAAATATAATGCGTATTTTCCTGTAATGTCAACAAAATTCAGTAAATTATCTGCAATTTCGTCATTATTTCTCTGCAAATACTTAATTATTTCTTAGCAAATACCGTCCCCAAAATTTCGGAAAACCACGCGCCGCCTCCCGTGTTTGCCGCCGTTTTATACGTCGCATGCCCGCGCTGCAAACTCCCCCGAACCGCCGTTACGGGAAATTTACCGCAATGTAGACAAAATTCTGCAAATGCAACATAATTAATCTGCAATTCGTCAATTATTTTTCAATAAATTATCTGCAATTGCGGCAAAATCCGCCAATTGCAGCTGTTCCGCCCGCGCCGTTTCGGAAATCCCCGCGCTTTTCACCGCCGCGATAACCGTTTGCTTGTCAACCCCCAAAGCGGAGGAAACGCTGTTGCAGACGTTCTTTCGCCGCTGTGAAAACGCTCCACGAACCACCTTGAAAAAGAATTTTTCGTCGGAAATTCGCAGCTCCGTTTCCCTTTTCACGTCAAGGCGAATAACGCAGGAATCCACGTTGGGCGCGGGCATAAAGCTCCCCCGTGAGACGTTAAAAAGCAGCCTCGGCTCGGAGTAGTACCGCACCGCCGCCGTCACCGCCCCTGCGTCACGGGTGCCCATTTCCGCGCAGAGCCGCTTGCCAGCCTCTTTTTGCACCATAACTGTTATGGAATTTATTGGCAGACGGCTTTCCAACAGCCGCATTATCACCGGGGAAGTGATGTAATACGGCAAATTCGCGCACACGCCGACCTCCAATCCTTGGAAATTTTCGGAAATAATTCCCGCAAGATCGGCTTTCATAACGTCCTGGTTGATAACTTTTACGTTATCGTGTTCCGCCAAAGTTTCCCTTAAAATGGGCATTAGACGGCTGTCTATCTCAATGGCGGCTACTTTTTCGGCGCGGAGGGCAAGCTCGTGTGTCAGGACGCCTATTCCTGTGCCGATTTCCAGAATGCCCCAGCCGGGACGGGCATTGCCCAATTCCGCGATTTTGGGGCAGACAGAGGGATTGACAAGAAAATTCTGCCCTAATTTTTTGTTGAAATTAAAGCCGTGACGTTCCAAAATGTCCCTGACAACGTTAATATTGGTTAAATTTTCCATAAGAAATTCCTTTGCTATTTAAATAGTATAAGCGTTGCCGCCAAAAAAATCGGCTGGTGGATTATGTACAGCCATAGGGAGTACCGTCCGCAAAAGTTGACGAACGGCAGTTTGGCGGTGTACACAAAGTTTGGCAGCTCGCCGTCGCGGAAAAGATTGGAAAGAGCCGTCCCGGCGAGGAAGATAAAGCCGAATGGTATCAATGGGAAATAGTCCATTGAGTAGAAATCGCGTGTTGTTATACCGATTGGATATAGATACGGCAGGTTATCGGGCAGGTCAAGGGGGACGGATTTTACAATAAAATACAGACTTTCCGTTTTATGGAAGTTGAAAAAGATTACAGACAGCGCCGCGAAAACCACGAACACCAACCCTTGAGGAAGTTTTTTCAAAAACGGCGCAATCACGCCGTACACAAGCATTGCCGAGCCGAAACAGGACAGCACCCCGAAAACGATTAAGTCGCGGGGGAAAAAGGCGGCGGTGGCAAGGGTCAGCAGCTCGCCCATGAGGAAAATCACCGCGCCCCGCCGCAGGACATTTTTGGAAAATCCCGCGCAAATTCCCGAAACGGTGAAGAGAATTACCAAAAAAAGGTTGTGAATGACGTCCATGGTATCGGAGAAAAAGAAAGGGATTTCCTTGCCCGCGAAAAAAATCAGGTCGTAGAGCAAATGGTAAATCATGACAAAAATTATGGCGAACCCGCGGAGCAAGTCCAGCAAGCCGACGCGGTTCAAACGCCCTATTTCGGGGGCGGCGGGGGGTCTTGACAGTTTTTGTTTTTCAAATGTGATGGGGGGCATTTTTTTCACCTCAAAACAAGTATACCATATTAACGGCTGTTTGTAAAGGATTTATTTTGGGGACGGTTTTAACCCCCGTGAAAAAGCGTGCTGAAAAGTACTGAAAAAATGTGCCGAAAAACCCTTGACATATGAATAAAATGTGATAAAATTATAATAAGAAACTTTTTGAAAGGACTGACTTTTTTTGGAAAATTTAAAGAGAAGAGATAAAATTAACTACTATCTGGATATTGCCGAGACCGTGCTGGAGCGGTCAACCTGCCTGAGGAGGAAGTTCGGCGCGATTATCGTTAAAAATGACAGCATCGTCTCAACGGGCTATGTGGGCGCGCCCCGAGGCAGGGCAAACTGCGTGGATTTGGGCGTTTGCACCCGGGAGAAACTGAACGTCCCCAAAGGACAGAGGTATGAGCTTTGCAGGAGCGTGCACGCCGAGGCGAACGCCATTATTGCCGCGTCGCGGGAGGAAATGCTGGGGGCGACCCTTTATCTGGCGGGGCATGACGCCAAAACAGGCGAGCTTGACGGCAACGTCGAGCCGTGTTCAATGTGCAAGCGGCTGATTATCAACGCGGGGATTTCCACCGTGATTATCCGCAACTCGCGGGATACATACACCACAATCAACGTGGAAAGCTGGGTTGACAGGGACGAGTCAATCAACGGCACGGACGGGTATTGACGCTGTTTGGGCAAAAATTTCCCCCTATTGGTATGTTTTGCCAATAGGGGGTTTTTTGGGAATTATTTACTTCTTTGTGGTAACGCTTGCCGCTTTTGATGTTCCGCCTTTGACGTATTTGCCGTCAACTTTGTCGTAGGCGGCAACTTTGAATTTGTACTTCGTGTTTGCGGAAAGTCCCGTGATTGTGCACTTGGCGGACTTTACGTCTTTGTACTTTTCGTACTTTTTGGTTTCGGGGTTGTACTTGTATACGCGGTACATATCCGCGCCCTCAACCTCGCCCCATGACAGGGTTATGGACTTGTTTGTCTTGGTTGCTTTGAAACCTGTGGGGGCGGCTACCTTTGAAGAAGTTGCAGCTGCACCTTTCTTAGTTACTTTAAGTTCTTGAGTAGAAACGCCATAGCCGTTTTTCATCTCAAGAATTGTATTTTGTTTATCAACTCCGACAACGTAAATAACAGCATAGTCGCAATATGAAAATTCAGATGAAAAAACCTCTTCAATGGTATACTTCCTTCCCGAAATCGCTTTTACCGTAAGGCTGCCGGATTTAAAATCTTTTTTTGCGGTGGTGGAAACGCAAATGGTTTTTTGAGCCTCAGACACTTGCAACAAGTTGCTTGAATCGTAAAGTTCTACAATTATAGCGTAAAAATACGCCCCGTCAATTGGGTCCCAAGTAACATCGGCGGTATTGTCATCGTACAATGTTACGGTGGGTTTATAGACGTCGCTTTCAGCCGCCTCTGCTGTAATCGCCATAGGCGAAACGTTTTTCGTACCTGCGGGTACGCCTGTGCAAATTCCTGCCGCCATTACGACAGCCGCCGCTAACGCGGTGATTTTTTTGATGTTCATAATTTTCTGTTCTCCTTTGTATAAAATTTTTTCGTGCACATTTTTCGTACTGTACAACATTTCAATTATACTGCAAATTTTAAACAAAGTGTTTAAATTTCTTATATATATATATATATATATTGTGAACAGAATACATTTTTTGGCAAATCAGGGATTTGCACGCCTTTTTTTCAGGAAAATAAAGGCAAAAAACGGCGCGCCTATGAGTGCAGTTACCGCGCCAACGGGCAGCTCGTTGGGGGCGGTCAGGGTTCGGGCGGCAAGGTCGCAGAGAACCGTGAAAACCCCTCCGATAAGGGCGGACATGGGCAGGAGCACCCTGTGTTTCGCGCCGAAAAGCCGCCTTGCCACGTGGGGGGCGATTAAGTCCACAAAACCGATTACCCCCGCGAAAGCCACCGCCGTACCCGACAAAACCGCCGCCGTTATCAGCAGGAGAATTTTGGCGGAACGGGCGTTAAGTCCCACGGAGCGGGCTTGCTCGTCGCCGAAAGTAAGCAGGTCCATTTCCCGCGCTTTGCAAAGCATAACCGCCAGCGACAGGGCGAGAACGGCGGCGAGAATTGCCGCGCTGTCCCACTTCCTGCCGCTGAAACTGCCTGTCTGCCACTTCATTATCTGCTTGTACTTTTCGTCGGCGATGTTCGCCATGAGGGTGACTATGCCGTTTACGAAAAGGGAGAGAACCATGCCCGTCAGCACAATGGTCGTGCCTTGCAGGCTGCGGTCGATTTTGGCGGAAAACCACACCATGAGGAACATTGCCGCCACACCGGAGAGCCAGCCTGCGGCGGGGAGGGAAAAATTGCCAAGAAAGTAGAATTCCCCTGCGATGACAATCCCCGCCCCCAGAGACGCGCCGCTTGACACCCCCAGCGTATAGGGCGAGGCGAGGGGGTTTTTCAGTACCGACTGTACAGCCGCTCCGCTGACGGATAGAGCCGCTCCCACAAGAAAGCCCATGAGCACTCGGGGGAAACGTATTTCCCATATAATGGAAATATTAGCCTCGGGAACGCCGTCAAGAGAAGTACCGAAAAGTTTACCGAAAAAAATTTTTATTATCTGCACGGGGGGTACGAAAACGCTGCCAACGCCTGTACAGACGATAATAACGGCGATTGCCAGCAGTATGGAAATTACTGCCAAAAATTTTGCCGTACGTTTCATTATGAGTAAATTTCGGGGTAAACCGCCTCGGCAACCGCCATAATGCCCTCAACCACGTGCTGCGAGGGGCGGCTTGTGGCGTTGGAGTTCACCTGATAGACCGCGCCGTTTTGTACGGCAGGGATATTTTCCCAGCCCGGGCGGGACTTTATCTCGTTAAAGTCGTAGCCGTCGTACGCCACGTTGGTTACGATAACGTCGGGGTTGGCAGCGATAACGCTTTCCTCGGAGTTGGAAATCCAGCCCTCTTCGCCGCCGTAGATGTTTTCCGCGCCGATAAGGGTTATGATTTCGTCGATGAACGTGCCGCTGCCGCAGGTGTACAAATAGGGGGCAGAGCCGATTTCAAAGTAGACTTTTTTCTTTTCGGTGATTTGGGCGGCTTTCAGTGAGATTTCCGAGACGGCGCTGTCGATGTCGGAGATAAGCTCCGCGCCGCGAGCCTCTGCGCCGATGTACCCCGCCAAAAACTCGATGTCCATTTTAACAGCCTCTATCGAGGTTGAGGTGGGCACGTAGATTACGTTTACGCCTGCGTCTTTAAGGGCGGCGTAGGGGTCGTCCGCGCCAATCATTGACATGCCGTTGATGACGATAACGTCGGGGGCAAGGGCGGTGAGTTCCTCGATGTTGAGGTTGGAGAAGTCCAGAGTGCATATTTCGGGGGAAATGCCGTCAACGTCGGCGGAGTATTTGTCGGCGGCGATTATTTTGCTGCCGGCGTCAAGTCCAACCAAAATTTCGGTGACGGAGGGGGCGGTGGAGACGATGGTATTTACGGAGTCGGGGACTTGCACAACGCCGCCCTCACGGTCTGAAATGACCTTGGGACCGTCGTCCGCGGTATCGGGGATAATGTCCTCAACCTCGGCGGTGTCGGTTTCGGTGACGGGGTCGGTGACGCTGAATTCGGCGGAGGTTATAACGCCGCCGTCGCTTGTTTTGTCCTCCGAGCAGGCGGTCATTGAGACGGCAATTGCCGCTGCCGCGATGAGGGCAATCAGTTTTTTGAGTTTCATTTTGCATTTTCCTTTCTTTGGTAAAGATTTGTACAATAAAAAAGTGCGTCCCGTTTGTAAAAAGGCGCACCAAAACAAGCGCATAAAGCAAGTTTTTTTAAAAAAACGCTTTATCCGCGGTTAGGTACTGCCAATTACTCGTGGCATAAAATACAGCATTTTTTACGTACTGTATTTTCGTACCGACAACAGGCAGGTCTCCCGGCTTGAATATCAACGCTCGGAAAGGTCTTCCCAATTTCTCAGTGACGTAGTTCTTTCCTCGCTCCTTAGTTACGGTGACGAGTTCGTGCGGGACTTGCACCCGACTTCCCTTTTCACCAAATCATTCCCAAAATGGGAATATTTGACACCTGTTGACGTTATTCACTTTTTATTTATTATAGCACGGTTGGGGGGGGTTGTCAAGGGGGGCGGTTTAATTAAAAATTGTGCATATTAAACAAATGTACACATGAAATTTCTGCCAATTATAAAAAAATAACAAAAACTACTTGTTTTTATTCTTGATATGGGTTATAATATATGTAGGGATTGGAGTATATTATTTTAGGAAAGATTTTCCAGAAAGGAGTGTTATAAATGAACAACGAACAGACTATGACGTTTTCCGTCATTGAGGATACCGAGGGCGAAATGAAAAAAAATTTGACGACTATTTATGACGCTCTCCGCGAAAAAGGCTATAACCCCATAAATCAAATCGTGGGCTACATTCTTTCAGAAGATCCGACATACATAACCACATACAACGGCGCGCGCAGCCTTATCCGCCATATCGACCGCGACGAGCTGCTTCAGGCGTTGGTGAAATCTTATTTGGGCGAGTAAGTCCCGACCCAAAAAGAAAATTATGTGCGTTATGTTCCCGACGGAATTTCATAGCGCATTATTTTTCCTGTAATAAATTTTTTCGGCACGCTTATACTATTACCAAATAAAATAATAGCGGAGGCAATTTATGCTGAAAAAATTAATATGTACTTTCGCGGCGTACGCGGCTGCTGTCTGCGTTTCGGTACAAGCCGCGGCTTTGGACAATACCTGCAAGGGCTACGGTCAGGGCAGAGAGGTGGACGAAAATAACCGCCCAACAGGTGCGGTGATGTTTAACGAGGAGATGTCGCAGTACGGCGGTTACGCCATTTTCGACGACGACGGCAAGATTACGCTGACTTTCGACCAAGGGTACGAAAACGGGTACACAACCCCCATTCTCGATACACTGAAAGATAAGGACGTGAAAGCGGTGTTTTTCGTGACGGGGGACTACGTTAAGCGAAACCCCGAACTTGTCCGGCGAATGATTGACGAGGGGCACGTTATCGGCAACCACGGTATGAAACACGCGTCGCTGCCGAAACTTTCCAAGGACGAGGCGGTGGACGAAATAATGTCCCTGCATGAGTACGTCCGCAATAAATTCGGGTATGAGATGAAATACTTCCGTCCCCCTTGCGGCGAGTATTCGGAGCAGGCGGTTGCCACGGCGAACGAGCTGGGGTACACAACGGTGCTTTGGAGCTTTGCCTATAAGGACTGGGAGGTTGACAGTCAGCCCGACCCCGGCGAGGCTTTGGAACGGGTCACGGGGGCGGCTCACGGCGGCGCGGTATATTTGCTGCACAGCGTTTCCGCAACCAACGCGGAGATACTGCCGCAGGTGATTGACAGTCTCAAAGGGCAGGGGTATGAGTTTGCTCTGCCGAATATTAACGGTTGATTTATGATTTGTCAAGCGGGAAATTCCGACTTTTTATATGAATTTTCTGCCAATGATATTTGATCCTAATCTCCGATTAAAAGTGTAGACAAAAATTCTGCGCAAAAATCATATAAAAAAGTTAAAACTTTTCAAATTTTTGCTTGAATTTTTGTACACTTTTTAATCGTATATTAGTATGATACGCCGATGCAGACGGTGTTATCCGAACTCCTTGTTTTATTTTATTTGATTTTGCGGAACGCCGCTAAGCGTTCCGCACTTTCTTTTATATTCTCAATAAACCGTAACGTCATAATCCCCGTAGCCAAGCTCGCAAACCTCGATTTTGCACTTCGGGACGGCTTTTTTTATCTTCTTTGCCGTTTCCTCGGAGATGCCCGTGAAATCCATGATGAGCTTTTCCATATTTTTTAGCGTGGCAAGTTTTTCCATATTCAGTATCACGCCGCTGCCGCCGCCGGAAATGTAAAGCTCTTTCAGCTTTGAACCCGCTATCCACTTCACGTCGAAATTGGAATTGCAGTTGTAAACCGTCAGCGTTTCAAGGGCGGGACACTTTTTCAGTTCCGACAAGTCCTCAAATTCGCAAAGGTGTACGGAAATATTTTTCAGCTTTTTCAGCTTTGAAATCCCCGTAATATCCAAACCCCGCTGGCTGAATATGAAAAGGTCCTCCAAATTCGTCAGCTCCGAGAGGAAACTCATATCGTAAGGGTTGTGGTAGTTGACGTCGATAAGGCTAAGCTCTTTGAGGTTTTTCAGCTTGCCCGCGTTTTGCAGGGCGGACTTGCTCACATAGGAAAGGTGCAGACTTTCAAGGCGGGTCATTTCGCCGATAAAGGACAGGTTTTCGTCGCTGTCGAAAACGCTCAGGGACGTCAGCTTTTTAAGTCCCGTGACAACGCTTAGGTTTTTGGTATCCCCCGAAACGTCGAGCCGCTCAAGCCGCGTAAGGCTGCTCAAAAACGTCATGTCGGTTTTTTCGGACAGGTCTAAAGTCAAATCTTTCAGGTTTTTCATATTTTTGAGAATTGCCAAGTCCTCGCCCCCCGCGTTTTGCAGGTCGAGCTTTTTCAGCTTTGTAAGTCCCTTAAGGGGCGAAATGTCGGCGGCGGTCTGCCCTTTGACCTCGATTGACAGTTCCGTCAGATTTTTAAGGTATGCCAAAGGCTTTATGCTTTCGCAGGGGTTGTCGCCGTAAATGTTGGCGTACTTGAATTTTTTCAGCCCCGTAAGTTTTTTCAGAAACGACAAGTCCTCCGCGCCGTCGTTGTCGTGAAGTCCCAGCCAGACCAAGTCCTTTAAGCCGGCGAGGGCGGCGGTGTTTTTCACGTCGGCGCACACCACCGACAGGCTTTGCAGCTCGGGGAGCTTTTTGGCAACCTCTTTGAAGTCCACAGCCGCGTCTCCCACGAAATAATATTTTTTGAAATCGTCGGGTTCGTACAGTTCCGCGCGGATTTCCCCAATGTCGCCCTCGGTACCCCGCACAAAACATATCTGTTTGGCGTGCACCGAAATTTTATTTCCGTAAATTTCCACCTTGTCGGACTTTGCAAAACTTTGTACGGGCAGTACCGTTAAAATAAGTACTGCGGAAAAAAAGATACTTAAAAGTTTTTTCATAGAAATTCTCCTTTATTAATAATCCTCGTCGTAAAACTGATTGCCGTTGTATACGGCGCATTTGGGGTTCGCCTTTTGTATTTTCGCGATAACCTCGCCGCTTGCACCCGTTTCAAATAGGTTCAATTCCTCAAGTTTTTTCAGCTTGTAAAGGGGCGAAAAACTCTCGGGGCTTGTGCTTGCGATATTTAAGTACGTCAGCTCGGCAAATCCCGCAATGGGGGAAATGTCCGTCACGGGCGAAGAGTTTATGTCGAGGTACGTAAGATTGTTCATTCCCTTTAACGCGGAAATATCCTTTATCCTGTTTCCGCCCAAGTCGAGAGTTTCCAGCTTTGTAAGACCTTTAAGCGGCGTAACGTCGGTTATTTTGTTTAAGCTGAGAGTAAGCTCCTTAAGGTTTTTGTGATTTTTAAGGAAAGAGCAGTCCTCAACGCTTGCGTTGAAAAGCGTGAGGCTTTCAAGCCAAGTCATTTCGGCGATTGCGGAAGTTATCTTCTTGTTTACGCTGCCGCCTAAAACGCCGAAGGATTTCAGGTTTTTCATTTCGGCGAAACCGTCGAAGTCGCTTACGGTGCAGTTCGCAAGCTCCAGCGAGGTAAGCTGAGTAAGCTCGCAAAATTCTTTGGCGGACACATTGTTTGCGCCGTCCAGCGAAAGCGACCGAAGTTTCGGAAGTCCCTTAAGGGCGGAAACGTCCGAAAGACGGTAGCCGTCAACGCTTAGTTCACGCAGGTTTTTCAGCTTTGCGAACCAAGACATATCCTCAATCCTGCATTGTTTGATTTCAAGTTTTTTCAGCTTTGTAAGACCCGAAACGGGTTTTAAGTCCGTAATCGGCTCGCCGCCGTCGCGGGCGTCGAGATAAAGCTCCGTCAGGTTTTTAAGGTACGCCAAAGGCTTTATGCTTTCGCAGCCGCTGTTAACGTAGCGGAATTTTTTAAGTCCCGTTGTGTTTTTCAGAAAGGAAAGATTTTCCGTACCGTCGTTGAGGTAAAGTCCCAGCCAAACAAGGTTTTTCATATCCGCGGCGGCTGAGATGTTTTTCACCTCGGCGGACACTACCGACAGGCTTTGCAGCTCGGGGAATTTTTTTGCAACCTCTTTGAAGTCCACAGCCGCGTCCCCAATGTAGTAATACTTCGGGGCGTCGGGTTCGTAAAACCTTGCCGAAACCGTTGTTATCATATTGTCTTTCGTGTAATCGCCCTGCACAAAACATATCTGTTTGGCGTGCACCGAAATTTTATTTCCGTAAATTTCCACTTTGTCGGACTTTGCAAAACTTTGTACGGGAAGTACCGTTAATAAAATTGCTGCGGAAAAAAGTACACTTAGAAATCTTTTCATTTTATTACCCTCCTATAAAAATACTATAGCAATCCTACAAAATAATAACCACATCTGTAGGGCGGGGGCTTGCTCCCGCCTTTCCCAAAAATGTTCGGTGCAACAAGGCGGGAGCAGAGCCCCCGCCCTACAAAATGCGTTATTTTATTGTAAAAATACGGAGAACGGAAAACCCGCTCTCCGCGATTATTTTTATACGTAAAATTATTTGCCTGCGATAACGTCAACGCCGGGGAGTACCTTGCCCTCAAGGTATTCGAGGGACGCGCCGCCGCCCGTGGAGATGTGGGACATCTTGTCCGCAAAGCCAAGCTGCATTACTGCCGCCGCCGAATCGCCGCCGCCGATAATTGTGGTTGCGTCGGTGTCCGCCAAAGCCTTTGCAACCGCGATTGTGCCCTTTGCAAGAGTGGGGTTCTCGAAAACGCCCATAGGACCGTTCCAAACCACGGTTTTTGCGGACTTAACAGCCTCGGCGAAAAGCTCCATGGTCTTTGTGCCGATGTCAAGACCCATTTTGTCGGCGGGAATTTTGTCCGCGTCAACAACTTCAACGGCAATGTCTCCGTCGATAGGGTCGGGGAACGCCGCCGCGATTGTGGTGTCAACCGGGAGGAGAAGTTTCTTGCCCGCCTTTTCGGCTTTAGCCATCATCTCTTTGCAGTAGTCGATTTTCTCGTCGTCCACCAAAGAAGTGCCAACCTCGTAGCCCTTGGCTTTGAGGAATGTGTACGCCATACCGCCGCCGATAATGAGGGTATCGCACTTTTCGATAAGGTTGGAGATAACGTTCAGCTTGTCGGCAACCTTTGCGCCGCCGAGGATAGCCACGAAAGGACGAACGGGGTCTTCAACCGCGTTGCCCAGGTACTGGATTTCTTTCTGCATGAGGTAGCCAACAGCCGTCTCCTTGACGAACTTGGTTACGCCCGCAGTTGAGGCGTGAGCGCGGTGTGCAGAGCCGAAAGCGTCCATAACGAAAACCTGTCCGTCAACCAAATCCGCAAGCTCCTTGGAGAGGTTCTCGCCGTTCTTGGTTTCGTCAGCGCCGCGGAAACGGGTATTCTGAAGTACCACAATATCGCCGTCAGCCATAGCGGAAACAGCCGCCTTTGCGTTGTCGCCCACAACGGTATCGTCAGCCGCGAAAGTTACCTTAGTGCCGGGGAGCAGCTCGGCAAGCCTGTCAGCGGCGGGTTTGAGGGAGAATTTGTCCTCGGGACCGTTCTTAGGCTTGCCCAGATGTGAGCAAAGAACGATTTTGCCGCCGTCCGCCGTAAGTTTCCTGATAGTGGGGAGAGCCGCCTGAATACGGTTGTCGTTGGTGATTTTGCCGTCCTTGAGGGGGACGTTGAAGTCCACTCTCACGAGAACCTTTTTGCCCTTGACGCTGATGTCGTCAACTGTTACCTTGTTTAAACCTGCCATAATAATGACACCCTTTCATTATAAGTTTTTGGGACGTAAAGTCCTATACAAATTCTATTATACACCATTTTGAAAAATTTAGCAAGGTTTTTGTTAAATTTTTTACAAAGCAAAAGGTTACAATTTGGTTACAATTTTTTAGATAGTATTTACAATTGAGGAAATTTATGCTATTATATTTGCAGGGGTAATTTTTTCCCCGAGTTTTAACATATTATGAACATATTGTAAAATTAAATATTTTTGGAAATCCGTGAAAAATTTCGGGTTTCCGAAGTGTATTTATTATAGGAAGTCAAAATTTCCGTTAATTTCAGAAAGGATTGATTGTATGAAAATGAAAAAACTATTGGCTTGTATGGCGGCGGCGGTTATGGCGGTGTCGGCTGTACTCATGGCGGCAATACCTGCGGCGGCAATACCTGCGGCGGCAAGCGGCTCGGCTTATGCGGAGTTCTCCTCGCTTGAGGAGCTTAACGAGCATATCGCAAAATACAAGGGCAGCGTGGTTATGCGGGACACGGTTACAGACAGGCAGGTTAATATTGAGGACGTTCAGTCAATACGTATTCCCGCGGGTTTTTCTCAGTACGACGGCAGTATCAGCGTCATCGTATTCTGCGAAGAGTATGTTTCCGTGACGTTTACGTTCTCAAACGGGGCGTACACATTTTACGACTTCGGAAACAGCGAGGCGGGAAAAATGCACTATGACAGCATGAAAAACAGTACCGACAAGCAAAAGGTCGACGGCAGAACGGTGTACCGCAGCGGCGCGTACTACTGCTGGAAACAGAGCGGGTCGTACTTTATGCTTGTGACGGACGCACGGGCTTTCGGCTATTGCAGCGCCGAGGAATACATTCTCCCCGAATACGCGGAAGAGGGCGTGACTTACATAGGCGGCAAGAAGTACTACGTTCAGTCGGACGGCTCTTACTACGTGGGCTGGAAAACCGTCGGCGGCAAAAAATACTTTTTCGGCATGGACGGCGCGGCGATTACCGAAAACATGATAATCGGCAACGTCCGCTACACCTTTGACGAAAGCGGCGTGTGCACGGGCACTTACACCGGCTGGATAACCATGCGGGGCAATAAGTACTACTGCCGGAAGGGCAGGTTTGTCACGGGGGTGAACACCATTTCCGGCACGACCTACACGTTTAACAGCGAAGGAGTGCTTATCGGTTGACAGTTTACAGTTGACAGTTGATAGTTTTTGCGGGACGGTTTTGCCGTCCCTTTTATTTTGCGTACATTCTGTAGGGGCGCATCCTGTATGCGCCCGCAAAAAAACGGTTTACCCTCACACGGGCGGATACAGGATCCGCCCCTACAAAAGCGTTGTTTTACAAATTTGCTGTAATATGAAGTGTACTTCATTGACATTTGGGCGAATGGGCAATCCTGCACAAAAATAATATGAAGTACACTTCATTGACATTTGGGGTAATGGGTAATCCTGCACAAAAACAATATGAAGTGTACTTCATTGACATTTGGGGTAATAGGCAAACCTGCACAAAAACAATATGAAGTACACTTCATTGACATTTGGGGTAATGGGTAATCCTGCACAAAAAC
>JAMPDU010000061.1 GCA_023665505.1 Ruminococcus sp. | reverse complement strand
CCCAAAACGCAAAAAGTTGCACGCGGACGTGCAACTTTCGGAAAAATATTTTTGCGATTTTTAAAATTTTGTAGGAATGTACAGAAAACCCGTACACCGCTTATGCAATGTACACAACGGTTACTCGAACCTAAACGACTTAAAATCAAAATCACTTCCCGGCAAAAACGCGAACGATACCCTCGTTTTTCCGCTTATGCCCTCTATTGGGAACTCCCTCGCCGTGTACCCGTCAGCCCCCGCAAATTCCGCCAGGACGCGGGTTTCAGCCTCTCCCATGAAAATGACGTGAATGCTGTTCGCAGCCAGCGCGGATTTTCCCGTAATAACAACCTTTGACGGCGCTTTCTCGCTAAAGTCGAACTCGCCGAAGTCCAGCATAACGTTGTTGCCGATGCCGACAACCTCCTCCGCCCGCCTTGTAAACTTGTCGCCGTAAATATTCTCCGCGTCGGCGGCGTTTATCTCCGCGAACTCTTTCGCCGTCTTTTCAAACACGAAACCGCCCACGCAGTAGCCGTCCCCGCTTGCCAGCACAAGGGTATGAGTACCCTTAAGCGCCCTGTTCAGCTTAAAGGTGTTGGGCTTGTACACCAGCCACTCGGGCTTTTCATGGTACACAAAATCCCCGACAAGCTCCCCGCCCTCGCCGGGTACGCCGTCGTAAAACCGCAGTTTCACGGGGGTGGTGCAGTTGGCGAAAATCGGTACTGTCACTCTATCGCTGCCGATAGAGCCGAAGTCCACGTTCTCAAAGCCGAACCAGCTTTCGCCCTGTCCGCCGAAACACGCCCCCCGCTCTATGCCGTTGCCGACATTGCCGCTCTGCACGGTGAATAAGCCCCCCGTAACGAACTCG
This sequence comes from Ruminococcus sp., assembly GCA_023665505.1. Classification (GTDB taxonomy): domain Bacteria; phylum Bacillota; class Clostridia; order Oscillospirales; family Ruminococcaceae; genus RGIG8773. The sequence continues at coordinate 17,784 of JAMPDU010000061.1, read as the reverse complement.
TAGGGGTTGAACGAGGCTGAACCGAGCCCCTCTCCCGCGAGCTTAATTTGGCTTAAAATGCGGCACTTCTCCGTACCGTTTTTGCAAAGCCCCCGCAGGTAGAACTCCCCGTCCCCCTTGCACTTTACCGTGACCGTGCCGTCCCCCGTGCCGACGGTTTCCGCAAGGTTGGAATTAATTCCCATAGCCGTGGTTACGCGGTACTCAATATCTTTGGCGTAGGTGTTGTTTTCGGGGTACGTCGCCGTCTTAAAGGTGATTTCGCGCCTGTCCGGAGTGAACGTCCTGCTTTCGCTTTCAAAGACGATTTTCCTCACGGGAATATCGTTCGTTTCGTCGGGGCAAAGCGCGTCCGTACGGGCGTTTTCCGCAGTACAGGATATACCCTCCTTAACCTCCGCGGGCAGGGCTTTCAGGGTAACGCTGTCCCCCTCGACCGCAGGGGAAGATACGGTTACGGAAACGTCCCCCGCCTCGGTTTTCGCCGCAATTATTGCAATGAGCTTGCCCGAGAAAAGCCTGCGGGAAGTGCCCTTGTACTGCTCATAATCGGTGGAATCGCCGTTGTCAAGACCCACAAGCCGACCCGCCCCCGTAACCGTCACGAACACCCGGTTGTTGGCGTTGGCAACGAAATTGCCGTCCTTGTCGTATGCTGAAATCTCCGCGAAAATCAAGTCCTCGCCGTCGGCTTTCATTTCGGTTTTTTCGGGAATGATACGCACCCGCGCCGCGTCCCCGAAAGACCGCTGCACGTCCCGCGCCACCTCGTTTCCGTCCTCATCATAGGCAATCGCCAGCAGCTCCCCTTTGCGGTACTTCAGCACCGTGTCAAGCGTCAGCTTGTCGCCGTGAGCGTGGTCTAAGTCGGTTTCCGCGACCTTTTCCCCGTTAAAGAACAGGGCGACTTTCGGCGCGTTTGTCGCCACCCGAACGTCGATTTCCTGTCCCTCCATAAAATCCCAGTAGGGGAAAATGTGCACGAAAGGAGATTTGCGGAAATCCGTCCAAGCGGCGCGGTACAGATAGGCGCTGTCCTTGAAAAATCCCGCGGTGTCGATTTGCCCGAAATAGCTGTTTTTCGTTGAGTAGGGCGTAGGCTCGCCTATGTAATCGAACCCCGTCCAGATAAACTGCCCCGCGCAGAATTCCGCGTCCCTGTCGGGGAAAATGCAAGCCTCTGCGGACTTAGCCGCCCAGCCGGGTCTGCTGTTGCCCAAAGCGGAGCATTGCTCGTCGTCCTCCGAAAGAATTTCCTGCGAAAGCGGGAAGTGATAAATCCCCCTGCTCTGCACCACCGAGGAGGTCTCCGAGCCGTATATGCACCAGTCCGGGTGCGCCTCATGGTGCTTTTCATAAAGCCTCTCCGCATAGTTGTACCCCGCCACTTTCAGTATGTCGGCGCACTTTTGGGCATTTTCCCACTCCATATAGTTCGAGCCTATGGTGACATAGCCGTTGCCTCTCGGGTCGTGCAGCCGCACCAACCCCTTAAGCAGAGAAGTAACTTCCTGCCCCCTGTCGTCGGCGTGGGTGTCGTAAATCTCGTTGCCTATGCTCCAGCCGATAAGGGACGGGTGATTTCTGTCCCGCCGCACCCAGCTTGCCACGTCTTTCGCCACCCACTCGGGGAAAAACCGCGCATAGTCGTTGTCGGTTTTGGGGCGTTCCCACATATCGAACCCCTCGGAAAGTATGAGGAAACCCTTTTCGTCAGCAAGCTCCATAAGCTCCTCGTCGGGCATATTGTGGCTTGTGCGTATGGCATTAATTCCCATAACACGGAGCTTGTCCAGCTTTCTCGCCATAGCCGCACGGTTGAAAGCCGCTCCCAGCGCGCCCAAATCGTGGTGCTCGCAGCAGCCGTGGAGCTTAACGTGCCGCCCGTTGAGGAAAAATCCCTTATCGGGCGTAAACTCGATTTTGCGTACACCGAAAGGCGTTTTCACCCTCTGAATGACCTCGCCGTGCATTTTAAGGGACGTAACCGCGCAGTACATATGAGTACTCTCAATGTCCCACAAAACGGGGTTTTCGATTTTCAGCAAAAAGGTGTTTTGGGCGTACTTCACACCCTCGACCCGCACCGCCTCGGGAATAACGCTTTTATCGCAGGCGCAGCAAGGTCTTTCTTGGGACGTTATCAGCACGTCCCCGTCAAAAATTTCCTGCACCAAAGAAAGCCCCCCAACGCCCACGTTCTCGGGGCGCGCAACCTCAACGGACACGGTAACGTTCCCCTCAACGTCCGCGCTTACGTAAACGCCGTCCGCCGAAATACGGCACTGGGGGTACTCTTTTATGTAAACCTTGCGGAAAATCCCCGCCCCCGAATACCACCGCGAGTTGGGGTTTCTGTAGTCCACCCGCACCGCGATAAGGTTCTCCCCGTCGGTGAGAAAGTCGGTAATATCCGCCTCAAAGGTTGAGTAGCCGTACTTCCACTCAAACGCCTGTTTGCCGTTGACGAACAGGCGGCAGTCCATATAAACCCCGCCGAACCGCAGAGCCGTCCTGACCCCCTCTTTTTTTGAGTACGCCAATTTTCTCCTGTACCACCCCGTAGAGGTTTCGTACAAATTCTCGGTCTGATAAATAAGCCAGTCGTGGGGCAAGTCCACGGGTTTCCAGTCAAGGCTGTCGGAATACTCCGTGCCGATAGGATTTTTTGAAAATTCCCACCCGCCGCAGAAAAGTTTTTCGGTATTTTTTACGCTCATAGCAAACGTCCTTTCAAAATCATTTTAAGGCAATTATACTATATTTTGGCGTAAATGTCAAGAAAATTTTGTTTAATTTTCTAACCTCTATTCCCCAAACAGTACCTTATTATTTTTGTCCATGATAAAAATATTTTCCTCCGAAACGCCCTCCGCGGACATTTTTATCAGCCTGACAATGCCGTCAAGCTCCGTCTCCGAAAGCTCCCCGTTTACGCCGAGAACCGCCCTTACCGAGCCATCCTCAACGGTAACCTCCGCGGAATTTACCTTTTCAATCTCCTTAAGCTGAACGGCAATCCTGTTCTGAATGTCAGTCCTGTTTGCAAGCTCCCGCTCCTCCTCATCGCTGAAATTCTGCACGGTAACGCTGCCAATGTCCGCCGTAACGTTGTGTTCGGCGACCCACTCGGCTTTCAGCTCCTCCGTCGTCTCCAAATCAAGCTCGAACGCCTCCCCGTCCCTAAACAACGGTATATCCCGCGACCTCGCGTCCGTAAGCCGCGACGCCGCCTCGTTAAACGTCAGAATGGAACTCAAAGGCTCGCCAACGGTACTCCCCTCGTCAAACCAAAGCTCGCTGCCGTCGTCAAAGGTCAGTATCAAGCTGCCGTTCTCCCGCCTGTACTCCCCGCAGGGGTTCGGCAAAGGGAAAGCGCTGCTTGTATAATCAATGTAACCGAACGTCCCGTCCTCATAAAGCGTTAAAGCCCTGTTGCTGTAGTCCTTGCCCGTGTAGTATTTCTCGGGTTTCGCGTTTTGATAGACGGCGCTTTTCCCGCCGCTGTTGACGTTGTACCACCCGTCAAGCAGCAGCTTGTTGTTGACGTACTTATCCGCCCCCTCAAAGCCTTCAAAAATTACCCCGAAACTGTCAGCCTCTTCGGCGTTGTACTCGGTAATCACGTCAAACAAATACTCGTCGTCAATAAGCTTAGCCACCGCCATTTCGTACCGCCCATCATTCACCGCCATAAGGTTCATAAGACCCTCCCCGTCGGGGGTTTTAACCTTTATAACCGTCCAAAGCCGCGTTTTCCCGCCGCTTGTTTCGGTGTACATATCCTCCAGCGTGACCTCGTTAATCTCGCGGTCGCCGAAATCGAGAATTTCGGAATTTGCCGACGCCCCCAACTTAGTGCTCATACCCAGTATCCGCACGCAGTTTTCACCCTGCCTGTCAAAGGTAAAGCTGTTAATTTCCCCCGTGTAAGCGTTTTGGAAATTCCACTCATAATTGACAACCCCCGTCGCGGGAAATTCCTCCAACCCGCAGGCGAAATAGGCGGGAACGTACCCCTCGAGAGAAAGGTTCATATTCCCCGAGGTAACTTGATAATACCCGTCCTTGCCCGTATTTTCGTAAACCTGCTCATACTCCGAATACGTTACAACGCTGTAACCGTCGCCGTCAGCCAAAAGCGTTTTGTTGATATACACGGGAATATCCCAAAAATCATTCAGACTAAACGCATAGCCGTACTCCCCGCTTTGATTAAGCTCATACTCGGCGTTAACCTTATACAGTGTTCCGCCGCCGCCCGTCATAAACGTACCTTTGCCGTCAAGCCTTACCGAACCGTCCCAGACGGGAACTTCCGCACCCTCCGCAAGGGTAAACTCAAACTCCGCGTTTAAAAAGCTCTTGCCGTCCCTTTGGGAAATTTCCAAATTATTGATTTTGAACTCCGTCATATCCGCAGCCATAACAATCCCTTTGGGAAAATCCTCGCTGAAGTCAACAAAGTACATCGGCAGCTCGGAAGTCGCGGTGGGTACCAAGTCCCCCTCCGAAAACGCTCTTTGGGAATAATCTCCTTTTTCCTTATTCAAGTGGTTAAAGCTCTGCGAAATGAAAATCGTATTGCCGTTCACGTCCGAAAGATGACTTGTCAAGCCGCCGTCGGACAAGTCGAATTCGGCATACTCAATCCCGCTCTCGCCCATGCCGCCCCCGTCGGCAGGACTTTTCGCGTCAGTACCCAAAGCCACGCAAGCAACCGCCACAGCCACCGCCGCGATAACCGTAACCGCAGCCCCGGGTTTCCTGTATTTCAGCACGTTTTTGACCCTGCCCTTAATGCCCGTTTCCGCAAAAGCAAGGGGCAGAAAACCGTAACTCTCCCCCAGCCCGCTGCGTTTCATAGACACCCGCAGCAGCGCCTCCGAGTAGGCTTTTTTCTCCCCCGCGCCGACCGTCCTCAGCACCGCCTCGTCGCAGGAAAGCTCCATATCCCGCGTCATCAGCGCGAACGCCGCCCATATCAGCGGGTTGAACCAGTGCACCGTCAGCGCAAGGAACGCCACCGGCTTGACGATATAGTCCAGCCGCTTGATATGCACCCTCTCATGGGCGACTATCAGCCGCCGTTCCCCGTCCGAAAGTCCTCGGGGCAGATAAATTTTAGGCGGGAAAAACCCTGCCGAAAACGCCGTCGAAATGCGGTCGGATTCGTAAACCCCATCTTCGGTTTTAACCGCCGTACACAGCTTTCTCATAAGCAGCACGTAGGAAACAACGCCGTACAAAGCCATAGCCCCCGCCCCCGCAGCCCACACCGCGAACATCACGGCGTACCTGTCCGCCGCCTTTTTCGGCGTAACCGTTTCGACGGTTGGACTTTCCGCAACAGGCGCGGCGGTCTGATAGCCGTACGTGTTCAAATCCGTCCGCACCGGGAGAATGTTTTCAATCTCGGGCTGCTCCGCCGTTTGGGGCAATTCCTCAAACCGTCCCGCCTCGGAAACATCGGGGACGGCGTTAAAAACGCTAAGTCCGCTCTCCACCGAAAAGGGGCACAAACAGCGGAAAAACACCACCGCCCACAGCGCGTACGCCCACCGCTTGGGAGCTTTCCTCATCACCGCCCGTACCGCCAGCACCGCCAAAACCGCAATTCCAGCCGTAAGGCTCGCCTCGATAACCATTTTGGTAAAATTCTCCACACCTATTCCTCCTTTGCCTCGTCAATCATCTTTTTCACGGCGGCAGCCTCTTCCGCGGAAATCTTCCGCCCGTCCAAAAACGCCGCAATAAACGCAGGCAGCGACCCCCCGAAGTTTTTCTCCACCACGCTTTCGCTTTCGTACTTGGCGACCTGCTCCCTCTTCACAAGGGCGGTGACGGTGGCGTTCTCGTTCCGCACAAAGCCCCGTTCCGACAGCTTGCGTATCATATTAAACGTGGTGGACTTTTTCCACCCCAGCCTGTCCAAACACACCCGTGAAAGCTCGGTGGAATTGATAGGCTCAGCGTCCCAAATAATCGACAAAAATCTGTACTCCGCGTCAAAAAGTTTGTACTCTTCCATTTTAATTTCTCCTTTATGTAACAATTGTAATTTGGTTTACCGCAACAAACCTTATGTAATTAGTTTATCACAACAAACCACCAATGTCAATAAAAAAGCTGTACAAATTTTGTACAGCTTTTTGGTTTATTTCAACAAACCTCTAAATATTCACACAAATTCTGTAGGGCGGGGGCTTGCTCCCGCCTTTTGATGAAATTGCCATTGTTAGGGTTAGGCGGGAGCAAAGCCCCCGCCCTACAGTAAATTTTTCCGCGGATATGGTTATTATTTTGTAGAATTGCTATAATCAGTCAAAATATTTAGCCTCCCCGAACCAAACGGTTTCATCAAAAGGATAAAAATCCAAATCCGCCCCGTCCTCCCCGCAGACGAGGTAAGAACTCTCATAGCAAATCGGCACAAACAGGTAATTTTCGGTAATCAGCCTTTCAGCCGCCTTGAATTTCTCCGTACCCTCGGTTATGCTCGCCGCCGTTTTAGTACCGCTCAGCAAGGCGTTAAGCTCGGGAGCATACCGTCCCCCCGCGTAACTGTCCGCAAAATTTTTCACCAAATCATAGGCGGAATTTCTGTCGGCGGTAAGCTCAACAAGCATAATCTCATAATCGCCGCTCTCGGCTTTTTCGTTGTACTCCGTCTCCGAAACCACCTCGACCCCGCAGTCGAAAAGCAAATTCCGCCGCCAATATTCGGTAATCTCATAAACCGTCTCCACCCCGCCGAAACTGTCCGGGACGGTAATCTTCACATTATCCGCGCTTTCAAGACCCATAGACTTCAGCCCGTCCTCCCAAAGCTCGGCGCAGCCCGCGTCGTACACCGAAAGCGTCCTGTCGGGAACAAGCTCCCGATAGCTCTTCCCCTGCACCGTTATCCCCCCGGGAATAACCCCGTACGCCGCCGTCAGCCCTGTCGGCAGATTTCGGGAAAGCTCCTCCCTGTTCACCGACTTCGCCAAAGCCTCTTTCAAAGCCGTCCCCCCGAAATACTTCGACTTCGGGTTGAACACCAGCCCCGCCGTCCTGTTCTGACCCTCGAAAAAAACCGTTTCCGCAAAAAGTTTTTCGCCGTAACCGTCCGCAGCGCAGCAGTCCACGTCCCCCGCCAAAAAGTCGGTGCTGTCGCGGTTGGAATTAGAATTGCCGTCGTCGTCCCCCGTAATGAAAAAATTCAAGCTGTAAGGGTACACATACCTCTCTTCCGAGTAGGACTTATTCCGCCGCATAATGAGATAATTGTTGTCCCAGTACGGGTCGAAATTCCACTCCCGCAGATAGAACGCCCCGTTTGAGGCAACCGCGTCCGCAGCCATGCCGTACCGCCCTTTTGAGAACACAAAAAACTTCTCGCAGCAAGGGTACGCAGGTGTTTCCGCCAGCAGCGGCAGAAAGTCGTAATAAGCGTACTCCAGCGTAATTTCCACCGTATACTCGTCCAACGCCTTAACGCCCAATTCCTCAAGGCTTTTAGTACCGTTCAGTACGTCTTTCCCGTTTTTCACACACAAATAATCGCCGCTGTAGGGCGAATTAATCGCGGGGTCGAACAGCCTGTGAAAGCCGTACACAAAATCCGCCGCCGTAACCGGCTCGGAGAAATCCGCAATACTCTCCCATTCGCCGCCTTTCCGCAGATAAAAGGTGTACACCAGCCCGTCCTCGGACATATCGAAACTTTCCGCCGCCGCGGGGACAATCCCCCCCTCGGGCAGCACCCGCACAAGCCCCTCCATCATGTTGCGTATAATCATCAAGGACGCCCCGTCCTCCGCAAGCTGCGGGTCAAGGTTTCGCGGGTTGCCTGCGATATTCATTTTAAAAATATGCCCCGACCCATCGTCCTCGGTACAGGCAGGCATAAGCGTTATCAAAAAAACAATCAAAAAAATAAAAGCCGTACGTTTTATATTTTTCAAGACCAATACTCCTTCGTTTTGTAAATAAATTCTAAATAATATAAATTTTTTTGTAACATCTTTGTAGGGGCAGATCCTGTATCCGCCCGCCACATACATTTCCGCACATTTTAAACGGGCGCATACAGGATGCGCCCCTACAAAAGTTTTATTTATAAGGTTTGCTATAATCTAAATTTCCGTTTCCACAACCCGTTTTTCCGCAAGACTTCTCTTCACATCAATAATCCTCTGATTTGAACTCCCCCGAAACTTCAGCAGAATATCCCGCTTGTCAAGCTCGAACCGCCCGTCCACCAAATAATCTGTAACGGACAGCAGCTCCCCGTAAAAATTCTCGGGGCTTGCCTTTTCCGTCAAATACTCAAAGGTGTACCCCGTATACGTCACAACGTTCAGCCCCAGCTTTTTCACTTCCGTACCGAGGGTGTAAAGCCTTTCCGCCTGACAAAACGGCTCTCCCCCGCTGAACGTCACCCCGTCCAGCAGCGGGTTGCCCTTAATTTTCTCCAAAAGGCTTTCGAGGGAAACCTCCTCGCCCCCCTCAAAATCGTGGGTCTGGGGGTTGTGACACCCCTCGCACCTGTGGGGACACCCCTGCACAAACACCGTAAACCGAAACCCCGGACCGTCCACAATGGAATCGTTGACCGTCCCCGCTATTTTTAATGTACCGTTTAACATTTTACAACATCTGCCTAACTATTTATTATTTGGGAAATATCGTCGTTCTTTCCCGCAAGACCCAGCGCGCTGTCCACAGGGAGAGAAAAACAAATCCCGCGGTTTTCGGTAAGTATCCCCGCCTTGTCAAGAATACCCTGCATGACTTTCTCCCTATCCTCCCGCTCAACCACTATCAGCACAATATCCTTTTCCGGCTGAATTGAGATACCAAGGAACTTAGCAGCCTCCTCGCCCCCAAGCCCCAAGCCGTGGAGCAGCGTTCCGCCCCGCGCCCCCGCCGCTTTGGACGCCTCTTTCACCGCCTCGAAACCGCCTCTGTTCACAATCGTAATAATAAGCTCGTATTTCGGCTCGGACATTTCCGTCTCCTCCTCACTCTCCGCGTTCGTTCCGTTTAATGCGTACGCCAGCCCCGACGCCCCCGAAACAGGCACGGCGAAAGCAATCCCCCGCCCCGCTTTCCGCAGGGAAAGCCTGTCGTTGAAAATTCTGTACAAATCAAGCACCGCGCCGTTTGCGGCAAAAGTCACCGCGATAATCTTCTTGTTGTCCCCCAAACCCAGATAGTCAAGCGTCGCGCTGTCCGCCGAGCCATGCCCCCGGAGCATAAATCGGCAGGGCAGCCCCTCTTCCTCAAAAATTTCCCGCACCGTCTGCGTACAGCCGTAATCCGCAATCAAAAACAACGCCCTCATACGCCCGCGCCCCTTTCCGTCATTTTTTGGAACACCGCTCTGTCGCAGCTTTCGTCAAGCAATATGGGGTACAACGCCCCCGCCTCCTCGTTCCGCTCCCCGATTTCGGAAACCGCCGCGGACTTAAACTTGCTCACAAGCCCCAAAATCTGTATCGTCAGCAGCGGCGTCATTGCAACCATTGCCACTATGCCGAAAGCGTCAACGGCAATGTCTCCTCCCGACGCGGCGCAAGCACCCATAGCAAGGGGCAGCAGGAACGTCGCCGTCAGCGGTCCCGAGGCGACCCCGCCCGCGTCGAACGCCACCGAGGTAAAAATCGGCGGGACAATACAGCTTATTATCAGCGACAGGGCGTAACCCGGTATCAAAAACCACATTATGGAAATCCCCGTCAGCACCCGCAGCATTGAAATCCCCACCGAAACCGCCACGCCCAGCGCAAGGCTCATTCCGAGAGACTTCCCCGAAATTCTCCCCTCGGTAATATTTTCCACCTGCTGTTTCAGCACGTGTACGGCGGGCTCTGCGGAAACTATAAAGTAACCGATTATCATTCCAATCGGCACAAGCAGCCAGGAAAAACGTCCCCCCGCAAGGCTTTCCCCGATGTACTGACCGAGAGGCATAAACCCAACGTTAGCCCCCGTCAGGAACAGCACCAGCCCCGCATATGTAAACCCAATACCCACAAAAATTTTAAGCATGGTCTTTTTATCCAATTTCAGGAAAACAATGTCAAATACCAAAAAGAACAGCACAATCGGCAGAACCGCCGAAAGCACGTCCTTGGCGTAGTGCGGGAAATTCACCAAAAACTCGCGGAAAGCCTCCGAAATCGTGTCGTAATCGTTCGGGTGGGAAAGCTCCTGCTGCGGCGTTTCCGTGTTATTCAGAGCACCTAAAATCAGCACCGTCAGTATCGGTCCCACCGAGCACAGCGCCACCAGCCCGAAACTGTCCTCCGCGGAGGTTTTGTCGCCGCGTATGGAAGAAAGTCCCAAGCCCAAAGCCATAATAAACGGCACGGTTATGGGACCCGTGGTCACTCCCCCCGCGTCAAAGGCGGCAGGGATAAAGTCCGCCGAAATCAGGGGCGAACAGGCAAACAGAAACACAATACCGTAAAAAATTATAAACAGCAGCGAAATCTTAAACTGCAAAAAAATCCTCAAAAACGCCAGCACGAGAAACAACCCCACGCCAATCCCCACAGCCCATACCATGACCGTGGAATCGACAATTGGGGTCTGCTCCGCCAGCACTTTCAAATCGGGTTCGGCAACCGTCACCAGCACCCCGATCAAAAAGCACACAGGCAGTATAAACGGCATTTTCCTCGACCGCGTAAGCTCCGCGCCGATTTTCTCGCCTATTATCATCATGGACGTGTCTGCGCCCAGCGTGAACATACCTATTCCCAAAATAAGGAAAACGGTGCCCACAAAAAACATAAAGAAAAGCTCGCCGCTGACGGGAACCACCGTTACCGTCAAAAGGAACACCACCGCCGTCACAGGCAGAACCGCGCCCAGCGATTCCTTTATCTTATCTATCAGATTTTTCCGCAAGAGCTTTCACTACTTTCTGTGAGGGGACGCGCTTACCACGGCTATAGCCTTTGCCACCGCAACGTCTATATCCACCGTGTTCTGCATTTTCGTGGCGTTGAGCTTTGTGAACAGCTCGCCTTTGCGGGAATTGACATACTTCGGCTTAAGAGCGTTCAAAGCCATCGCAAGCATATCCCCCTTGCAAGTGTCGCATTTGCAGCAGTCCACGTCCATCAGGAACAGCTCCAAACGCTCCTTTACGACCTCCTCCATAACGTTCACAACATTTATGTCCGCAGCATTAACAACGTTAGTTTCCGACATAATTCAACATTCCTTTCCGAAAAAAATTGAAAGCCATGATTAAGCAAATACGTCAATCCCTATAAAATACGGAACATTTCCGTTTTCGACCTAAATTTCAATATTTCTGTTAATAATTTCTATGCACATTCTCCCGTTGTGGTACGGGCACTTCCAAGGGTTAACCATCGCCACCGTCTCCATCGGCTCGCCCTCAAAGCTGACCTCTCCCCACCATTCGGAGTTTTTCCGCTTATCCGCCTGTTTGGTAACAATCCACTTAAAGACGGTTTCCGCCGCGTCTATGAACTTCTTTTCGCCACCCTGCTGAAAGGCGTTCGCAAAGCCCACAACGCTTTCCGCCTGTACCCACCAGACCCGCTTTTTGTCGATTTTACTGTTCTCCCTCTCGTTGTTAACCGCCCCGTTTTCAAAGGCGATTTCGAGAATATTCTCCGCAATCCTCAGGTTGATGAACCGCCAATCCGCCGACAGCCGCCTGTTGCCGATAACCTCGCAGGCGCGGTCGATAAGCCAGCTCGCCTCGATGTCGTGCCCGTAGGAATGAATGTCCCCAATCTCGTTAAACTCCCTGTCGAAAAATACCCGCAGACAGTTTTTCTCCCCGTTGAAAATCTTGCTCTTTGTAATTTCCAGCAGGAACAGCAAACGCTCCTCAATCCTCGCGCTCACCGCCGTATCGCAGGCTTTCAGCAGCACCGTGTACGCCTCGATAAGGTGCAGAACCGTGTTCATGGTCTTGTCAGCCATAAGACCGTTTTCCGACAGCGCGTCGTTTGGAATTACTTTCCAGTCCGCCGACATAGCCTCAAGGTACGCCACATCGTCGGTACACTTTCCCTCCACCGTCTCAAACAGCTCCAGCGCAAGGTCAAGCGCCTCCCTCTCCCCCGAGGCGAGGAAGTACTGAGACAGCGCGTATATCGCAAACGCCTGGTTGTAAGTGTGTTTCATGGTATCGGCGGGCTTGCCGTCGTACGTCATCAGCCAGTAAACCCCGCCGTTCTTTTTGTCGACGCACTTTTTCAGGAACTCAAACGCGTGCCCCGCGTTGTCCAGCAGACCTTTGTCCTCCAAAGCCATAGCCGCCGCCGAGTAGAACCACAGTATCCGCGACGTGAGAATAACGCCCTTGTCAGCCTTTTTGTCGACCTTCAAATCGTTTCCCACAAAGCCGTAAAACCCGCCGTTCTTATCGTCCCTGAGCCTGTTCCAGAACGGAATTATACGCTCCGTAAGCTCTTTCCTGCATTCATTTGCCAAAACCGCCAAAGAAATTCCTCCTAATCGGAAAATTTATTCATAACCAGCCCCGTAATTAGTTTGGGGTAAAAGTACGTCGATTTCTGCGGCATCTTCTCCCCCGCCGCCGCAACGTCCCGAATTTCGGAAACTTTCGTGGGGTTGAGAATAAACGAGCAGTCCGCCTCTTCCATATCCACAGCCGTCAAAGCCTCTTCCCGCGAACGGGTATAAGCGAGATTTTTCTGATTTGCCATATTTTCCCTGTCAATGCCCAAAATTTTCTCCAGCACAAGGCTGTGCAGCGCCGTCACGTCCAACCCGCAGTACGCCTCCGACTTTTCCGGCAGCAGCTTTTTCACCGCGGTTTCGTCCTTTAACGTCATAACATAGCACTTCCCGTACCCCGTGTACATCGCAAACGCCTTTTTCCCCTCATCGTAAAACGTGTTCAAAGCCGCCTGCATGCGCTCCTCCCCGGGAGCCTCTGCGATGTCGAAGTAAGGTTTGCAGTCCTCTATAACCTTTTCGGCGTTAAAATTTTCCAAATTCTTTACAATTCTGTGAGTGGGGAACACAACCAGCCCGTCGTTTTCCATGTTCACCAGCATCATTGCTGCGTACCCGCTTTCCGCCGTGCCCTGTTTTTTGTGGAAATTCAGCGCCGTCTCATAGCGGTGATGCCCGTCCGCGATGTATAATTTTTTATCTTCAAACAGGTTGACAATCTTCTTAACAACCTCCCCGTCGGACACTTTCCACATTTTATGCACCGTTCCGTCCGGGTCTTTTACCTCCATATCCGGCATACCTTTCGAGCAGCCGTCCACAAGGCTGTACACCGCCCCGTCCCCGTCCATATACAGCGAGTATATTTGGCTGAAATTGGAAAAAGTCTCGCTCATAAGGTTAAATCTGTCCTCTTTGGCTTTCGAGAGGGTCTCCTCGTGGGGCAAAACAATCCCCTCCGAAAAGTCCGTCAGCTTAACAAGGGTCACAAACCCTTTCAGCCTATGCCGCAGACCGTTCGCCGAGAAAACCATTTCGTACACATAAATACTGTCCTCGCTGTCGCGGGCAAGAATTCCCTTATTTAACCAATCCTTGAGAGTATCTCCCGCCTCTTTGTACCGCTCCTCTCCCCCTTTGGGCAGCTCCAAACGGATAATATTGTAAGGATTTTCCTTAATATACCTTTCCCGCTCGCCCTCGGAAATTATATCGTAGGGCGGACAAACCAGCGACCCGAGCTTACCCGCCGCCTTTGTGTACCTCATACCCTTGAAAGCCTTTATTTCAGCCATTTAACACACTCCAAACCGTCCGTTTTAATACACTATTTTAAATCCATACCGCAGCATTTTTTGTACTTCTTTCCGCTGCCGCAGGGGCACGGGTCGTTCCTGCCCACCTTTGCGCCCACCTTTCTCGGCGCGTTGGAAACCGTGCCGTCTCCGCCCGTGTCCATAGGTTTCATAACCCGCTCGCGCTGAGGCGCCGCGCCGTTCTGCTGAACCTGTATCGTAAACAGCAGCCGTATCGTCTCCTCCCGGATAGACTCAATCATCGCGTCGAACATCTCAAAGCCCTCGAAACGGTACTCCACCACAGGGTTTTTCTGACCGTACGACCGCAGCCCGATACCCCGTTTCAGTTCGTCCATATCGTCGATGTGCGCCATCCATTTTATATCGACTATCTTCAGCAGAATAACCCGCTCAAGCTCCCTAAGCACGTCGTGACCGACTTTCTCCTCTTTTTTGGTGTAAAAGTCCATCGCCCGACCCACAAGCTTGTCGACAATATCCTGCTTGGAAGTATTCTCCAGTTCCGCGGTGGTAAAGCGGAAGTCCTCGTTCACCGTAAACAAACCCATGAACCTGTCCCGCAGACCCGCCAAATTCCAGTCGTCCTTAACGCCGTCGTCCAGCAGGTACTGGTCAACCGTCTCCGCAATCATATCCTGTATCATCTTCAAGATGTACTCGTGAATGTCCTCCCCGTTCAGCACCTTAGCGCGCTGACTGTAAATAATCTGCCTTTGGGCGGACATAACGTCGTCGTAGTTAAGCACGTTCTTACGTATGGCAAAGTTCCTGCCCTCCACCTTTTTCTGGGAGGACTCAATAACCTTCGACAGCATTTTCGCCTCGATAGGCATATCCTCCTCCACCTTGAGAGCCTCCATCATGCCGGTAATTCTGTCTCCGCCGAAAAGCCTCATCAAATCGTCCTCCAGCGACAGAAAGAAACGGCTTTCGCCCACGTCTCCCTGACGACCCGAACGTCCGCGGAGCTGGTTGTCTATACGCCGCGACTCATGCCGCTCCGTACCCAAAATAAACAGACCGCCCGCCTCTTTAACCTTTTCGGCTTTTTCCTTAACCTCGTCGTTATACTTATCGTATAATTCCCGGTACACCCTACGCGCCTCGAGAATTTCCTCGTCGTCAGTCTCGGCATAGCTGATAGCCTCATTTATAAGACCCTCTTCCATGCCCCGTTTTTTCATTTCGGCTTTCGCCATAAACTCCGCGTTACCGCCGAGAATGATGTCCGTACCTCGTCCCGCCATATTCGTGGCAATTGTCACCGCCCCGTACTTACCCGCCTGGGCGACGATTTCCGCCTCTTTCTCATGCTGTTTCGCGTTGAGCACGTTATGCTTGATACCCTTTTTTGAAAGCATTTTGGAAAGAATTTCCGACTTCTCGATAGACACCGTACCCACCAGTACGGGCTGCCCCTTTTCGTGGCACTCCTCTATCTGACGGATAGCCGCCACAAACTTGCCGTGTTCCGTCTTGAACACCACGTCGGGGTGGTCTATACGCTGAACGGGGCGGTTCGTGGGTATCTCGATAACGTCCAGCTTGTAAATCTCCTTAAACTCCTCTTCCTCCGTCATAGCCGTACCCGTCATGCCTGACAGCCTGCTGTACAAACGGAAGTAGTTCTGAAACGTAATGCTCGCCAGCGTTTTCGACTCGTGAGCGACCTTAACGCCCTCTTTCGCCTCGATAGCCTGATGCAGACCGTCGTTGAAACGCCGTCCCATCATCAAACGCCCCGTAAATTCGTCAACGATAATGACCTCGCCGTCCTTCACAACGTAGTCGATGTCCTTTTTCATAATGCCGTTGGCTTTCAGAGCCTGATTAACGTGGTGCAAAAGGGTTGAGTTGTCCGCGTCGAACAGGTTTATCACGTTAAAGTACTTTTCCGCCTTTTTCACGCCCTGACGTGTAATCGTGGCGGTTTTCGCCTTTTCGTCGATGATGTAGTCGCAGTTTTCCGACGCCTCTTCCTGATCTACCTTATTGTCCATTTCCACCACAATATAAGGCTTTAACCCTTTGGCGAATTTGTCCGCCATAGTGTACAGCTCCGTGGACTTGTCGCCCTTGCCCGAAATAATCAGCGGCGTTCTCGCCTCGTCGATGAGAATGGAGTCCACCTCGTCCACAATGGCAAAGTGGTGCTCGCGCTGTACCTTTTCGCTTTTGTATATTACCATGTTATCGCGCAAATAGTCAAAACCGAATTCATTATTCGTACCGTAAGTGATGTCGCAGTTGTACGCCTCACGCCGCTGGTCGTTGTTGAGGTCGTGCAAAATACAGCCGATAGTCAAGCCCAGATAGCGGTACACCTTGCCCATTTCCTCGGACTGAAACTTCGCCAAATAGTCGTTTACCGTAACCACGTGAACGCCCTTGCCCTCCAAAGCGCAAAGGTAGGACGCGCAGCACGCCACAAGGGTCTTGCCCTCGCCCGTACGCATTTCCGCGATACGCCCCTGATTGAGGACAATCGCGCCGATAATCTGCACGGGGAAAGGCTTTTTTCCCAAAACCCGCCAAGCCGCCTCCCGGACGGTTGCCAAAGCCTCGGGGAGAATGTCGTCAAGGGTCTCGCCCTTTGCGAGCCGTTCCTTTAAAATGCCCGTCTGCGACTTCAAAGTTTCCTCCGACATAGCCGCGTACTCGTCCTCAAGCCCGAGAACGCGGTTCTTGATAGGTTCTATTTTAGCAAGCTCACGTTTGCTGTAGCTGCCGAAAAGTCCGTCAAAAATTCCCATAATATTCCACCTTAAAAATAAAAAGTTTCCGTATTTTTTAAACACACATATATTATAACCGATTTCAGCAACTTTGTCAACTTTTTTTTAACAATTTTGCGAAAAGCCGTCAAGCGGCGAATTTTCGGCAATTTGCGGGATATTTCGGCAATTTGCGATTAATATTTGCGATAAAAAATTGTATTTTTTTCTGCGCATAATTTTACATTTCGGTAATTTTCAGTACATATCTTACTTTTTTGTAAAAAAATTATTAATTATTAATTAATAATTAACATTTACAATCATCTCCGCAAATGCCCTTATTTTACAGGGATTGCGGAGATGATTTTTTCATTTCCAGTCATTTAGGGTTCTTAAATGGTCATTATTTTTTAAAATTCATAAAGACCACCGAAAAGTGAACCCGTTTTTTCAGTCTTTGCGTAACCTATCTCATTATGCGCTCCCACCGCCATTTGAGCAAGTTAGCGGAAGAGCCTCCGCTACCGCATCCATAGCGGCAGCCTGTGCGTTTTGGAACGTATGAGCGTAGATTTGTAAAGTCGTCGCGGCAGTTGCATGTCCTAAACAGCTCTGCACCGTTTTAACGTCCACACCCGCATTGATGAGGAGCGAGGCGTTCAAGTGGCGCATGGAATGGTTCGACACGTACCGCATACCCGTTCGCTCACAAAACTGCCGGAAAAATTTCCCCGGCGCAGAGCGTGTGATAGTCAGCCCGTTCCACGTTGTGAAAATGCGGTCGGTTTCGACCCATTTTGAGCCGACTTCTTTACGCTGAGTATCTTGCAGATTTTTCCATTTCGTCAGCATATCAATCACGCCTTGCGGAACTTTTAAACTTCTCAAGCTTTGGGAAGTTTTGGGAGTTTCCGTGTAAAGCCCGCCTTTCGCCTTTGAGTACAGGCAGGTACGATTTACCGTAATGACGTTCGTACTAAAATCCACATCTTTCCATTCAAGTCCCAAAAGCTCGCCGAGACGAAAACCCGTGTAGATTGCCAAAGTGTAGAACAGAACGAATTTGTAATTCGCCTCGTCCTCTTTGCTGAAAAGTTCTAACAGATGCTGAGCCTCTTCAATAGAATAGTAGTCCTTTTCGGGGGCGGCGTCCTTTGGAATAGTTACGTTCCTGCACGGATTGGTCGTTATCATCTGCATTTTCACGGCATAGTCGCAGATTGTGGAAATCATTGCCACATGCAGTTTTATCGTCTTTGTGGAAAGCTTGCCGCGATTATCGCCGCGCT
>JAMPDU010000060.1 GCA_023665505.1 Ruminococcus sp. | reverse complement strand
GAAATTTAGGTACTTTTTGAAGAAAAATTCAGCAGGTAGTGATACGCCTCCGACGAAATGATCGACGGCAATATCCGCATAAACAAAAACGGCAGAACGGTATATAAAAACGGCACACCTCTTGAAATGACCGCAAAGGAATTCGAGCTGCTCTTGCTTTTGGCGGAAAATAAGGGCAGGACTTTAAGCAAGGAATATATTTTCAATCAAATATGGGGCAGCGACAGTTTTTCCGAACAGCAGACCCTTACGGTGCACATAAAACGGCTGCGGCAAAAAATCGAGGACGACCCGAAAGTCCCGAAAAAAATACTGACCGTGTGGGGAGTGGGCTATCGGTATGAAAGCGTTTAACAAAATTTTCGCGGCGGTAATCGCGGCGTTGGCGGTACTGTTCGCGGCGGCGAATTTGGTACTTTCGGCGGACAGCTCCCACAGCGGCAGACCCTACCGAGTGGAGATAAGCCGTCTTGCCCGCCGAATTGAAACGGAGGGATTTGGCAGTGCCGACCTTTCGGACTGCGAATATGTAACGAACATTGAGCGGTACGGTGAGGATTTTTACAGTGCTGAAAACGATTATGCCGTCCGCGAAATAAACGGGGAGCTGTACCGTTTCGATTACAAACCCGACGGCAGCAGCGGCGGAACGGAGCTTGCCGTTGCCGTAAACGTAATTCTCGGCGTTATGGCGGCGGTGATAATTTCAGTTATGCTGTATGTAAAATTCAAAATTCTTGCCCCCTTTGAGCGGCTGACGGACGTCCCCTACGAGCTGTCAAAGGGAAATCTTACCCCGCCCGTCAAGGAAACCCAAAACCGCTTTTTCGGGAAATTCATATGGGGCGTGGATATGCTCCGCGAAAACATCGAGCGGCAGAAAAAGCGGGAGCTTGATTTGCAGAAAGAGAAAAAAATGCTGCTGCTTTCGCTGTCTCACGACATAAAAACCCCGCTTTCGGCAATAAAGCTATACTCAAAAGCTTTGTCGAAGGGACTGTACGAAAGCCGCGAAAAACAGCTTGAAATTGCGGAAAGCATTAACGCCAAAGCCGACGAGATAGAAAACTATGTTTCGCAGATAGTTACCGCCTCGCGGGAAGATTTTTTAAGTTTCGACGTGAATATGGGGGAGTTTTATCTTTCGGAGCTTGTGACAAAAATCAAGGGTTACTACACGGAAAAGCTGTCTCTTATCGGGACGGATTTTTCGGTGCCGCGTTATGCGGACTGCCTTTTGAACGGCGATTTTGAACGCAGCGTCGAGGTCTTGCAGAATGTTATGGAAAACGCCGTAAAGTACGGCGGGAAAAGCGTGTCAATAGATTTTTCCGAGGAGGACGGCTGTATTCTTGTAACCGTCCGAAACAGCGGCTGTACCCTTGCCGACACGGATCTGCCCCATATTTTTGACAGCTTTTGGCGGGGCGCGAACGCTGAAAACACAGCTGGGAGCGGCTTGGGACTTTACATCAGCCGCCGTCTTATGCGGAAAATGAACGGAGAGATTTTTGCGGAGATACGGGACGGGGCGATGTGCGTTACGGCGGTGTTTGCAAAGGTATAAAAAGCAGGCTCATGTCAATGACGTGAGCCTGCTTTTATAATCCGCTGTTTTTCTACTCCCCGGCGTTCGGTGCGTTCGGTATCGAGCCGCCGCCCATCTGCTCCGTAAGCTCCTCCAGGAACTCTATCGGGAACGGCGGGTTCGCCAGCGGTTTCATTGCGATCGACATCAGCTTTACCGGGTTATCGTCGGCGGCTGTGCGGTTTGCGGTGAACTTCCCGCAGCGTTTGCAGCGGTGTACAACCGACCACTCGCCGCCCTTTTTAATCCACACCGCAACGGGTTCCATTATTCCGCCGCAGTCGGACTCCCTGTCTCCCGGCTCGTTGTCAACGTGCAGGCTTGACAGGCAGTTTGGGCAATGGTTTCTGTGCTCGCTTCCCGCCCCCTCGGGGACGACCTGCCGTCCGCAGACCTTGCAGGTGAAAACGTCCTTGCAGGGGTGGTTTTTATAGTAACCCTTTTCGTATGCTTTTCTTTTGTTTTCTCTGTTCAAAAATACTCCTCCAAAAAAAAGTTGTAAAAAACCCTTTTCGGGAGGTTATTATGCAAGATTAACCTCCCGATTACCCTGCAATAGCCCTTTCATAATTCTTTTTCATTTTAAAATCCTCCTTTTTTCACATAAAAATTATATAACACCCGTCCGCCCCTGTTTGTTGAGGGAACGGACGGTGTAATATTTTATAACGTTTATACTTTCGGTAAATTAACCCATAACAGCCACAACTTCATGAGTACCGCCGTCAAATACGGGGAGAATGTTGCCGTCCACAGCCTTGCCGTCAACGGTAACGGACTTGATACCTTTGGAAACGTGGTTCGGGTTCTCGATCTTGATGTTGTATGTCGCGCCGCGGTAGAAACGGGAAACCGTGTAGCCGTCCCAAGCCTTCGGTATGGACGGGTCGATTTTCAGTCCGCTGTAGTCGGGAATGATACCCAGAATGTACTGGGAAATCGCCACAAAATTCCAAGCGGCAGTACCCGTCAGCCAGCTGTTTTTAGCCTCGCCGAAACGCTTAGCGTCCTTGCCCGCAATCATCTGCGCGTAAACGTACGGCTCGGTGCGGTGGAGCTTTTCGTCCTCCTGATAAGCGGGTGCAATCCTCGTGTAGTAGTCGAACGCCGTGTCTCCCATACCCGCGTGTGCGGCGGCGCACATAATCCAAGCGTTGTTGTGACAGAAAATTCCCGCGTTTTCCTTATAGCCGCCGGGGTAGGTGGAAATCTCGCCGTACTCGACAATATAGCTTGTAAAGGCAGGGTTGTTAAGCACAAGACCGTGCTCCGTGCCGAGGTACTTGTCGATGCTCGCCATGGTCTTTTCGGTGAACTCTTTTCCGCCCACGTCGGACATCACGCAGAAACCCTGCGGTTCAATGAAAATCTTGCCCTCTTTATTCTCGTTTGAGCCGACTTTCTTGCCGTACGCGTCGTACGCACGCAAGAACCACTCGCCGTCCCAGCCGTACTTAACGATAGCCTCTTTCATCTTGTCGATTTCAGCCTGCGCCTTGTCAGCCTCGGCGTTGTCGCCCATTCTGCGGCAAAGCTCCACATACTCCGGTCCGATGTAGGTGAACATACCCGCAATCATCACGGACTCGGCAGTCTCCTCGTTCAGGGGCGCGCCTGTTTCGGGGTTTACCTCTTTGGCGATATTGCTTGCCGTATTCTGGAAACTCTCCCCGGGTACGCGTGAGAAACAGTTCAGGTTAAGGCAGTCGTTCCAGTCCGCACGTCCGATAAGGGGCAAGCCGTGAGGCCCTTTATTGTTTACAACGTGGTAGAAACTTCTCTTCAGGTGGTCGAGCAGCGGCTGCGCAAGAGCGGGGTCGTTTTTGTAGTCCACCTGCTCTTTGAGAATGTCGTAATCGCCTGTTTCCTTGATGTAGGCGGCGGTTGACAAAATCATCCACAGCGGGTCGTCGTTGAAATTCGTACCCGCGGCGTCGTTGCCCTTTTTGGTAAGGGGCTGGTACTGGTGGTAGTTACCGCCGTCCTCAAGCTGCGTGGCGGCAATGTCGAGAATTCTCTCGCGGGCGCGTTCGGGAATTTGGTGCACAAAGCCAAGCAAGTCCTGATTGGAGTCGCGGAAACCCATGCCCCTGCCTATGCCGCTTTCAAAATAAGAGGCGGAACGGGACATATTGAACGTAACCATACACTGATACTGGTTCCAAATATTGACCTGCCTGTTGAGCTTTTCGTCGGGGGATGTAAGGGTGTACTTCGCAAGCAGCTCGTCCCAGTCCTTCCGAAGTTCCGCAAGAGCCGCGTCGGCTTTCTTGGCGGTATCGAACTTTTTCATCATCTCATACGCTTGGGACTTATTCATGCTGCCGTCGGCGTTGAACTTTTCGGGATAGGGGTTCTCAACGTATCCGAGAATGAAAACGAGAGTTTTCTCCTCGCCCGCCGCAAGGGTGATTTCCTTATAATGGGAGGCAACGGGAGACCAGCCGTCCGCAATGGAGTTGGCGGGCTTGCCGTCCATAACGGTTTGCGGGTTGTGGAAATCGTGATAAATGTCCCCCATAAACGTCTCACGGTCGGTATCGTAGCCGTCCACCGTATCGTTTACCGCATAGAACGCGAAATGGTTGCGCCTTTCCTTGTATTCGGTTTTGTGGTAAATTACCGCGCCGTTTTTCTCCAGCTCAACCTCGCCCGTGTTAAAGTTTCTCTGGAAGTTTGTGGAGTCGTCCTGTGCGTCCCAAAGACACCACTCGATAAAAGAAAACAGCTTGAAAGTCTTAGCCGCGCCGCCCTCGTTTTTGAGTACTAACTTCTGCACCTCGCCCTTGAAATTGTTTGGTACAAAGAAAGTCACCTCTGCGGAAAGTCCGTTCTTTTTGCCTTTTATAATGGTGTAGCCCATGCCGTGGCGGCACTTGTACTCGTCAAGGTCGGTCTTTACGGGAGACCAGCCGGGGTTCCACACCGTGCCGTTGTCGTTTATGTAGAAGTACCGTCCCCCTGCGTCGGCGGGAACGTTGTTGTAGCGGTAGCGCGTGATACGGGCAAGGCGCGCGTCCTTATAAAAATTATAGCCGCCCGCGGTGTTGGAGATAAGTCCAAAGAAATCCTGCGTGCCGAGATAGTTTATCCAAGGGTAAGGAGTTTTCGGGGAAGTGATGACGTACTCCTTGTTAGCGTCATCGTAAAAACCGAACTTCATTTAAAATCAATCCTTTCTGTTGTGCAAAGCACTAATTAAAATAATTATAACATATTAAACGTTTATTATCAAGTGGAGTACAAAATTTTAAGGGAATTTCCCTAACGAAAATTCCCTTAAAAGTATGTGCATTTTTACCAAATTATGCGGTTAGCGATTAACAAGCTTTGTAAGATTGGTATATTCCGTCCGCACAACACGGTAAACCTCCGCACCCCGCTCGATGCCGTAAATGGCGATAAGACTTCTGTAAAACTGCTGCTTGCCTTCCGAATACTGGAAATAAGCGGCAATTTTTTGTATCTGTTCCTCAGACCTTACGTTGGCTTTCGCCAAAAGCGGACGGAACGCGTTTACCAATTCCTCCGCCGCGCCCTTTTGAGGCGAGTATTTCGCCTTTTTCTCCTCGGCTTTCTCGGGAGCGTTCTCCGCCGTTTCGACGGTTTCCGCAGGGACTTCGACAGGCTGTTTTTTGGGACGTCCGCGGCGTTTTACGGGTTTTTCCTCCGCAGGCTCGTCGGTTGTTTCCGCGCTTGCCTCCGCATTGACCTCCGCATTTGCGTCCGCATTAGCGGGAGCTGTTTCCTCGGCAGCGGGTTTTTCGCTGTCCGTATCTGCCGCGGCGGTTTCCTCGGTTTCGGCGGTTTCAGCCGCTTTCCTGCGGGCGTTGTACATATCCGCCTCCGCTTTCATCTGCTCCAGGCGTTCGGGTGTAACCCCGCTCTTCTGCGCCAAAGTCTGCTGCCCCTCAGACTGCTGAATTTTCGCCGAAAACGGCTTTTCAACCGCGATAAGCGAACGGTTTATGGACGACGAGCCGTGTATGGTTACCCCCTCGGCGATGCCGCTCCTCTCCCAAAAGCTCTTAACGTGGTCGTAGCCCTTGTCGTTGCTGATTATGTAGAAATCCTTGTCCTCGCCCTTGCAGATGAGGTAGCCCAAAAAGCTCGCCAGCTGGAAGTCCAGCGCGTTCTTTCCGCCGCTTGTCACGTTGTAGTATATGACCTCCGCGGGGCTTGAAAGCAGGTTCATATGCGCCGCAAAGGACATATTCGAGGCGTTCACCGTGTAAAAAATGTACACCTTATCCTCCTCCGTCAGCCGCTGTATGCCCGAAATTCCCGCCGAAGTCACATTCTCGAAGTCAACTAAATACACTGCCATTGTTATCTTCCTTTCCTTGATTTTACGCAGTTTTTGTGGATTTTCAATATTTTTTGTACAATACTTTTGCCGTTTCCCTCAAAAATCTCCTATATTTCCTAAGTTTAAAAAATTATGTCGAAAAATCTCTCAGCGCCGCCGCAAGGTACAAAGACCCCGCTATCAGCACCATTCCGTCCGTACCCGCAAGAACCGTCGCCCGCGACACGGCGTTTCTCAGGTTGGAAACCTCGCCGTCCCGGAACATTTCCGCCAGATATGGGGCGAAAACCGTTTTCGGCGCGAAACCGTCCAGACACACCGCCTTGTCGATATACCGGCTTATGCAGCCGATTGCCGTCCGCCAGTCCTTGTCCTCCATCATGCCGCAAATCATTATTTTCGGCGACTTGGGGACAGTCCTCACAAAGTCCGCCAAAGCCCGCATGCCGTCGGGGTTGTGCGCCCCGTCGATCATCACGAAAGGCTTGTCCGCCCGCAGGATTTGGCAGCGGCTGTCCACCTCGGCGTTTTTCACGCCGTTGTAGACGTGCACGTATGACAGCTTGCCGAAACCCCGTCTTTTCAGCAAATACAGGGTTTCTACCGCCGTCAGCGCGTTGTCGATTTGGTGACGCCCCAGCATGGAGGTTACATATGGAAAATTCTTGTAATTTATCTTATTGCCCGTGTAGTCGCACTTCTCGATTTTCAGCCGCTCCAAGTTGGGCGTTATAAAAGAGGAATTGAACCGGGTCGCCGTCCTGTACACCAAAGCGTACACCTCCCGGGGCTGAGACGGCGCAAGCACCACCGGGCAGTCCTGCTTGATAATGCCCGCCTTTTGCCTGGCGATTTTCTCCACAGTGTCCCCCAGAACCGCGGTGTGGTCAAGGGAAATTGAAGTTATTACCGAGGCGCGGCTTTCCCCGATGATGTTGGTGCAGTCGAGAAGTCCCCCCAAACCCGCCTCGAGCACCACAACGTCGCACTTCTGCGCGGCGAAGTAGATAAAGGCAATTGCGGTGGAAATCTCAAACTGGGAAC
Organism: Ruminococcus sp.; assembly: GCA_023665505.1. GTDB lineage: Bacteria > Bacillota > Clostridia > Oscillospirales > Ruminococcaceae > RGIG8773. The sequence goes on along the minus strand of JAMPDU010000060.1, from coordinate 11,830 downwards.
AATCCGTACACAAATCGTCGATAATCGGCCGGATTTGGGTGACGATTTCCGACAATTCCATGTCCGAAATGTTAACGTTGTTTATACGGATACGGTCGTTGTAGACCCTTATGTACGGGGACGTGAACTCGCCGGTCTTGTAACCCGCGCTGACGAGGGCGTTCGCAATCATGCGTACGGTTGAGCCTTTGCCGTTGGTTCCCGCCACATGGACGAAATTCAGCTGCTCCTGCGGGTTGCCGAGGGCGCGCATGATACGCGCGAAACGCAGCAGATTATTCACCGGCTTGCCCTGTTTTGAAAAGCCGTTCAAGTATTTCATTGTTTCGTATATATCCAAAATTTTCCACCTTACTCGAAAAATTACAATACAATTCTATTATAACACATTTTTCGGCGCACCGCAAGGAAAAATAAAAAAATCCCTTTATTCTTTAAATAGGGAAATTTTTTATCTGTAATCCATTGACATTTTTTGAGAATATTCTCTCATATACCCTCTGCAAATTTCAGCCCATTTGCGGACACATTCAAAGCTTTCCAAATTAATTTTTTCGCTGACAATGTAATTTGCACAAAGGTTCATTGCAATAATAAAATAGTTGAGGTGGCTGTTTGCGATGCTTTTTATTTCGCTGTACAGTCCCGCCGCTCGCTCGTCGTCAAGAATTTTGAAAAAATCGTTTACCACACGCTTTCTGTAGCCAATCTCCGCCATTTCCTCCGCAAGTTTTTTTATTGTGAAATGGTCGTACCTGTTCTCTTTTATCGACGTTTCCGACAGCATTTTTTCGCACCGCAGAACCAATTCCTCAAATTCTCCGTCCGGTTCATCTATGGTTTTTAATTTCATTTTCAGCACGTCCTTGCACATAATATGTTTAGTACCGTACGGTATTTCCATAAACATATTAACATAAAAATATGCTATTGTCAAGTACATAACGGTACTAAAAAAGGAGTGTATTTTTATGTATTTTCAACGCCTGCGCGATTTACGCGAAGATATGGATATGACGCAAAAGCAAATCAGTGAAATCCTCGGAATACAGCAAACCGTTTACTCGCGGTATGAGCGGGGGTTCAGGACAATCCCCGCGGAGCACCTCCTCACCCTCGCCGACTTCTACAAAACCTCCACCGACTACATTCTCGGGCGCACCCTCATTAAAGAGCCGTACCCCAAAAAAAGACCGAAAAATATGTCTAAAATGTAAATATTTTAAAAAACGCTTGAAATTGTCAAGGTATTGGTTTATACTGTAATTAGCACTCAAAGATGTTGAGTGCTAACACTTTAAGGCTTAAAGTGCTAAAAATTAAAATTACAACAAAATCTGTAAAATAATGCCTTTTGTAGGGGACGGGTTTCCCGTCCCGACGGCGCGTAACATCGGGCGGGGAAACCCCGCCCCTACAGACGCGGTTATTATTTTTCAGAATTGCTGTAGTATATATGAAAGGGTGTTTTTTATGGCGGAAACCAAACAATTTAAGGCGGAATCAAAACGGCTGCTGGATATGATGATAAACTCTATCTACACCCACAAGGAAATTTTCCTGCGGGAACTTATCTCCAACGCCAGCGACGCTATCGACAAGCTGTATTTTAAGTCCCTCACCGACGACAAGGTGAATATGAAAAAGGACGATTTTCAAATCTTTATCGCCGCCGACAAGGATAACGGCGTGCTGACAATTACCGACAACGGCATAGGCATGACCAAAGACGAGCTTGAAAACAACCTCGGTACAATCGCCAACAGCGGCTCTCTTGCGTTCAAAAACGAAAACGCCGCCGCCGAGGACATCGACATTATCGGGCAGTTCGGCGTGGGCTTTTATTCGGCGTTTATGGTTGCCAAAGAGGTGGAAGTCCGCTCAAAGGCGTACGGCGAGGAAAAGGCTTATTTGTGGAAGTCCCAAGGGGTCGAGGGGTACACCATAGAGGAGTGCGAAAAGGACGCCGTGGGCACGGAGATACGCCTAACCCTCAAAGACAACACCGACGACGAGAGCTATGACGATTACCTTATGCAGTGGAAAATTCAGCAGCTTGTGAAAAAATATTCGGACTATATCCGTTTCCCCATTAAAATGGAAATGGAGCACGACCACCTGAAAGAGGGCACGGGGGTTGACGATATTCCCCCCGAGTACGAAACCCACACCGAAATTCAGACCCTCAACAGCATGGTGCCCCTTTGGCGCAAAAGCAAAAACGAAATCACGGACGAGGAGTACAACAAATTCTACCGTGAAAAATTTTACGACTACAACGAACCCCTTGCCCACATTCACGCCAAAGCCGAGGGTACGGCGACTTACGACGCGCTGCTGTACATTCCCTCACAAGCGCCTATGGATTACTACACAAAAGAATTTACAAAGGGCTTGCAGCTTTTCTCCAGCGGCGTGCTGATTATGGACAAGTGCGAGGATTTGCTCCCCGACCACTTCTCTTTCGTAAAAGGTTTGGTGGACTCTCAGGACTTGTCCCTGAACATCTCCCGTGAAATGCTCCAGCATGACAAGCAGTTGAAATTAATTGCGAAATCCCTTGAACGTACCATTAAAAACGAGCTGAAAAAAATGCTGACAAACGACCGCGAAAAGTACGAGACGTTCTGGAAAGCCTTCGGCTTGCAGGTAAAATTCGGGGTTTACAACGGCTACGGCGCGAATAAGGAATTGCTGAAAGACCTGCTGATGTTCCACAGCTCTTTTGAGAAAAAATTAGTCACCCTTGACGAATATGTCTCCCGTATGAAAGAAGAGCAGAAGTACATTTACTACGCCGCGGGCGAAAGCGTGGCGAAGATAGACTGTCTGCCCCAAACCGAGGTTGTTAAGGACAAGGGGTACGAAATTCTGTACCTCACCGAAAGCGTGGACGAGTTCGCTTTGCAGATGCTTATGAATTACGAGGAGAAACAGTTCAAGTCGGTTTCCGCAAGCGATTTGGACATTGAAACTCCCGAGGAGAAAGAGGAGTTCAAAAAGCTCGCCGAGGACAACAAGGACCTGTTCGCCTGCATCAAGGAGGCGCTGGGCGACAAGATAAAGGAGGCGCGGCTCTCCGAACGGCTGAAAACCCACCCTTGCTGTCTCACCAACGAGGGGCAGATTTCCCTCGATATGGAGAAAACTTTCGCGGCAATGCCCAACAGCGAGCACAACGTCAAGGCGGAAAAGGTGCTTGAAATCAACCCCAACCACGAGATGTTCAAGACGCTGCAAAAGCTCCACGAAAGCGACAAGAGCAAGCTGGCGGACTACAGCAAAATTCTGTACACACAGGCGCTGCTTATCGAGGGTATGACCATCGACGACCCGCTGGAGTTTTCGGAGTTATTGTGTAATTTGATGACGGAAAAGGCAGGCTGAGCCTGCACCCCTGTTCTACCCCAATGTCAGATGTGATAAAAATTTACGTTGTTAAGCCCCTATCAAGGGGCGGGTAAATAATTAAATAAACCCGCCGACAGAAATTTGTCAGCGGGTTTATTTCATTTAACGGTTGCAGAAAAATTATTAATTATTAATTGAATATTAGCCAAGTCTTGACAAAATTCCTCAAAAGTGATATAATAATTGCAGATTATTTTTGGGAGGTTTTTTTATGGACGAAAACAACGAAAAACACGAGGGGAAAACCCTTGTGTTCAACCCCGGAGGGTTTGTTTTAAAACTGATTTTTTCTGTAGTCGTCACGGTTTTGCTTATGGAAAACGTGGTCGCCGATTCCGACGGCAGTATTGGGTTTAAAATTTTCAGCTGCGGGTTTTATTTTGTTACGCTTTGGTTTACGGCGAGTATGTTCGGCTTTTGCCTGAGAGCCACGGGGAATTATTTAATCGCGGCAATTCTTTTTGTTATTTTGGTCGCCGCAATGTTTGCGGGGTATCAGATGCTGTACGAAAAAAGCAAGGTCGCAGGCGCTGTTGCGGGAATTGTTTTTATCGCAGTGCTGATATGGCTGCCGATAAACGACGTGCGGAAAGCGATTTTGTACTTTAAAAATACGGTTTGATACTAATCTGCAATTAAAAACCGTACAAAAATTCAAACAAAAATTTTCACGTATGATTTTTGTGCAGAATTTTTGTCTGCGGTTTTAATTGCAGATTAGGATAGAATTACATAAAAAACGGTCTGAAAAAATTTATTTTCAAACCGTTTTTTTATTTTTGAATTAATTTTTATTTCACAAAAAATCTCTGCCAAACGGTGTAATTTTCACCCGGGGCGATTTCGGTGTAACCGCTTTCCTCACGGGGTACGTCCATATTCGGCGCGTTGACTTGGGCGGTCATCGGCTCGGGACAAAAATAATTTTTAAAACCCTTGTCGTTCCACACAATCCAGAATTTGTACTTGTCCTCAACCTCGTAACAAAGCCGTTTGCCGCTTTCGGTATCGGTCATAATACAGCCGCGGAAATCTTCGCCGTCCAAATCCAAAGTGCCGCCCGTGAACATATCGTTGCAGATATTTTTCAGCACCGGGACTTTGCCCCGCAAGTACTCTTTGTCGTGCTTATCGAGGTCGGAAATTGTACCGTCGGGCAGCCAGCGGCGTTTGTTGAAATTAATTTTTTTCACGGCGGGGACTTGCAGACGAATATTTTCAAGCTTTCCGCCGTCGGCGAAAGGCGCGTTAATTGTGGTGTGTGTGGCGATTGAAATCGGCATCATTTTGTCGGAATTATTTGTCAGGGAAATGGTGTGTTTCATGCCTTTTTCCGAAAGCTCGACTGTAATTTCCGCCGTAAATTTCACGGGAAAACAGGTGTAGAAAAAGTCGTTCTCGTCGTAAATGTATTCCGTTGTGACGTACGCCCTGCCGTCCTCCGCCGCGAGAGCCTTTATTTTGTGAGCACGTTTCTGCAAAAAACCGTGCAAATGGTTGCCGAATTTGCCCTCGTTCACGGGGAGGTGATAGTCCCCGTCGGAGGTCTTTAAAAGTCCCCCGTCAAGGCGGTTTGGCAGATACAGCGTGGGCAGCCCCCACACCTCGGTGGAGTTCATAATTTCCGCAATGGAAACGTCGTCGCGGTAGCGGAAAACCTCGATGCCCATTTCCCCGTTCCTAAGCCGCAGAACGTTGCTGCCGATTTGCGGCGCGACGACGGCGCGGTAGCCTCCCGCGGCAAGCTCCACCGCCTCGATACCCTTGTGGTTTGCTTTTTTTGCGTAAAATTCTGACATAGTAATTTCTCCTTTATAATTAATTTTTTATTTTATTGCACACAATTTTTACCGCATAAAAATATAAAATCTGACGTTTTTCATTAAACGTATTTCCTCCGCAAAATAGCGTTTGCGGACGTTTTCTTTTAACGCCTCAAAAGCGGGAATATAGTAATTTTTTATATATTTTACAAGAATGTCCGCAATATGATTTTTATTGTTAAAAGAGGCGACATATTTAAATTCAATAATTCTTTGCCACATGTTATAATCGTCTATTATTCCTTTTTCATATGCAGTATTAACAAGTGAAACTTTGGAAGAGTAAAACAAATAAGTTCCGTCAAATAATGCGCTCATAAGCTCAAAAGCCTTGTCGGCGCAAAGCTCGGAAATTTTTATAATACCGAATTTTTCAACAACCGAATAAGGTTCGGAAATTTTTTCGCACTCTTTTAAATCCTTCAGCGATTTGCAGAATTCAAAATATTTTTTCATGCAATTCATAAAATCACCCGCACAATTTTTTTAACATTTTAAACTGTCAACTTTCAACCGTACACTGTCAACTGTCATATTTCCGCACCCGCAGTTCAATCCCCAGCGACATGGCAACCGCCTTGCACCTGCTTATGTCCTCGGGCGGAATAACGTCCACCACCGTAAACATCACCCTTGGGACGTATTTTTTGCAGTCCGCCGCAAAGGAAATCATAGCCTCAAAAGCGTCCTCCCATTTAGGTCGTGTAACCGTGTTGTACTTCTCTTTATCGCACTGGTTAAGGGACACCGAAACCGTATCCACCGCACCCTCCAGCACCTTTGCCGTTGGCTCTCCCCAGATTTTGTCCCCCAGCCCGTTGGTGTTCAGGCGGACGGGAATTTTAAAATTTCCCTTGACGTACCGCCCGATATAGCCCACGTCCTCCGCCCGCTCCATAGGCTCGCCGTAGCCGCAGAAAACCACCTCGCTGAATTTCGTCATATCGTATTTTTCAAACTCGGCGAGAACCTCGTCAACCGCAGGCTCGCGGTCAAGCCAAAGGCTGTCGGAGCCGTACGCTCCCTCGCCGTTTTGCCTTATGCAGAACGTGCAGCTGCAGGGACAGCGGTTCGTCAAATTGACGTACAGCTTGGCCCCCACCGTGTATAAAACCGTCATCATAAAAATCATTCCTTTAATAATAAAATTTCCGCTGTGTTTTCAATTTTGAGGAAAACACATATATTTTTCAATTTCATTATTTATTTTTCGGGTATGCTCTCCCATAAATTTGTTTGCTCTTGTGTAAACCGTGAAATCGTCCCAAAGATATTCAAGCAGCGTAACCTGCAAAAGATTTTTTACTTCATTGTCTCCGTATTCAGCCAGCCGCTCATAAAAAGCAAATATTTTCCCGACCGCCGGGTTTTCGGAATAATCGGGACTTTTCAGCATTTTTGCAAGCAAAGGATTGAAAAAATTTCCGAACAGACAGTGGGGCAAATCACCGCATTCCAAAGAAATATTTCGTATATCGCTTTCAAATTCGCCGAATACGGAGCACAAAAAATCAACATTAAGACCGCCGTAATTTATTTTTTTATTTTCGATATTTTTAATAATTTTCACCGCCTTTTTCAAAAATTATTCCGCGTTTTTTTCGTCAATATAATTCGTAATTATTTTCCCGACGCCCCACCCGAAAGTCATCGCCAGCGCGTTAAGAAATACGCTGAAATTTTCCTTTTTAAACAAGGCTTTCAAAACCGCGCTTATTACCGCCGAAATGCCGAAATAAATTAAAACGTCCTCGATTTTAATAATGTTTTTTAAATTTTTCATAGCAATTTTCCTTTCAATTTTTAATTTAATTTTTATTTTATTTTGCGTAAATTTTCACGCAAAATTTATTCTATAAGTACGTCGATTTCGTCCTCGCTCGGCGGCTCGAAACCCCGTTCAAATTTTTTCAAAAGGTTTTCGTCCACAAAATACGCGCCCGATTTTCCCGCGGAAATTTCCCCGTTTCTTTGGGAAATTCTTTGTCTCCACAAATCGCCGTCAACGCCTATATAATGCAGTTCGCAGGGTATTCCCCGCCCCGTGTAAAAGTCCTTTGCGAAGTCCCGCTCCGCTTTTGTCCAAAAGCCCCAGTCAAGAATAACGTCCGCGCCGCTTTGCAGAAATTCAAGGGATTTTTCAAAAAGATATTTCTTGACGTTTTTCACGTATTCGTCGTGCTTTTCCCCCGCGTACTGCCCGAAAACCGCAAGCATAATTTCGTCAACGGAAAGCAGTACGGCGTTATTTTCGGCGCGAATTTTTTCGGCATAAGTGCTTTTACCAACGCAAATTTTTCCGCATATTAAAATTACTTTTGGCATAAAATTCCTCCTATTCATTTATGGTACTTACCGCCGTTAATTATCTGAAAACTTCGGTACACCTGCTCCAAAACCATAACCCGCGCAAGCTGGTGGGGGAACGTCATTTCCGACATGGAAAGCCTTAAATCGGAGGCTTTTTTCACGTCCTCCGAAATGCCGTGCGAGCTGCCTATAACTATGTTCAGCGCGCTTTTTCCCGCCACGGAAATCTGCGAAATTTTCTCCGCAAGTCCCTCCGAGGAAAGCTGTTTGCCCTCGACGCACATCGCGATATTGTAACTGCTTTTCCCCGAAATTATCGGAATTATCGTTCTGCCCTCATTGCTCAAAGCGGCGGCGATTTCCTTTTCCGAGGGGCTGTCGGGAAGTCTGCTTTCGGGCAATTCCGTTATTTTTATTTTGCAGAACGCCCCCAGCCGCTTGACGTACTCACCGCAAGCCTCACGCAGGTAGCTTTCTTTTAATTTTCCAACCGTGATAAGATTTACACTTAACATATTTTAAATCCTTTTATTTTTGTAGGGGACTGGTTTCCCGTCCCGCCTAAAGTGTAACAAATCCTCCCGACGTTTCAACGGGGGCGACATTTAATATATAATCGGAATTGCGCGTAAATTCTCCGAGGCAGGAAACCACCGCGTCCTCCGCAATTTGGGGCGTGTTGTTTTCTTGGGACAAATGCCCCAGTACCAAACGGGTCGTGCCGCTTTTTATCAAACGTGCCGCAAACGCGCCGCTGTCGGGGTTTGACAGATGCCCCGTTTTGCCGAAAATTCGGGTCTTTAAATAGTAGGGGTACGCGCCGTTCCGCAGCATTTCAATGTCGTAATTCGCCTCAAGCAGAACGCAGTCAGTACCCAAAAGTGCGCGTTCAACCCCGTCGGTAACGTACCCCAAATCGGTGCAGACGGCGGCGGACTTGCCGTCGCCGAAAGTCACGCGGTAGCCGCAGGACTGGGGCGTATCGTGGGGCGTGTCAAAACACTCAACGTCCATACCGCAGACGGTTTCGCCGCCTTTCAGTTCGTAATATTCGCCGTGGAGCGCGCCCTTGTCAAGCAGTCCCTCCAGCGTTATGCCTTGGGCGAAAACGGGTATGCGGGTCTTTTTCGTCAGCATATCAAGCCCCTTGACGTGGTCGCTGTGCTCGTGGGTGACGAAAACCGCCCGCACCGCCCCGAGGGAAAGCCCGTTGATTTCAAGGGCGTTTTTCAGCCGCGAAAATGAAACGCCGTCGTCGATAAGTATGCCTGCCTCGCGGGTGCCTATGTACGTACAGTTCCCCTTGCTGGAGGAGAACAGGGGGTATAATCTTGCCAAATTTTTATTCTTCCTTTCTGCCGCGAATTAACCATTGTAAGGGGTTCTCCCCGCCCGCAGGAAACGCGGCTTGTACCGTAAATGCGGGACGGGAAACCCGTCCCCTACGGAGCTTGTCGGATATTTTTAATGTGTACGGTTTTTTTATTTGAATAATTCCTCAAGCATTTTTTCGGGACTTTCCAAAAACCGCTTTGTGATGATGTAATGCCCCGTGTCCTTGTAATTTGTCCGCCGTATGCCGCTTTCCGTCAGCTCGTAGATAAGCGCGCCCGGGTACGTCATTAAAATCGGCGAGTGGGTGGAAATTATAAACTGTGAATTTTTCTCCGTCAGCCTGTGCATAACCGCCATCAGGGACATTATTCCCGTGGGGGACAGGGCGGCTTCGGGTTCGTCCAAGATGTACAGACCGTTGCCGAAAAAGCGGTTTTTTATCACCGCCAGAAAACTCTCCCCATGGGACTGCTCGTGGAGGGAAGTCCCGCCGTACCCCTCAATAACCGAGCCGCTTGCGGGAAGTTTTTCTATTTCGTCGATATAGGTCGCGGCGTTGTAAAGGCTCTCGGCACGGAGGAAAAAGCCGTCCCGGGGGTGTGCGCCCCTGCTTAACGTCAGATACTGGCTTAATTCCGAATGGCTGTCGTAAGTCCCGAAACTGAAATTTTTAGAGCCGCCCTCGGGGTTGAAACCCGCCGCCACGGCGATTGCCTCCAGCAGGGTGGACTTCCCCGAGCCGTTCTCCCCAACGAGGAAAGTCACGTCGCTGCCGAATGAAAGCCCCTCCATGGCGGCAAGGCTTTTCACCGCCGTCAGCCCCGACAGGTAGGAGCGGCGGGGCAGCGGCTTATTCAGCCGTATTTCCTCGATGTAGCGGCAATGCTCGTTCATTGGTTCTCTCTCCCTTTCTATTTCTATTTTACAGCAAAAAAACTCCCGTGTCAATACAAAGAAACAAAAGTGCCGGTAAAAATGTGCGGACAGATAAAAGTTGCACAGAGCCGTTGTATAAAATTTACAAAAAAAGCGTACCCCAAAAACAGGGTACGCTTTAACACGCTGAAAATATTTTTTGCGGAATTATTCGTAATCCTTTATTTCAACGTTCCAGTCTTTAACGGCATTTGAACGCCACTGCTCGCACAAGGAGTCGGCGGTAAGATTGGCGTTATCCGAACTGTACGCGCATATGCGGTATATCTCGGCAGCCATGTCCAAATCGTCTCTGTCATTCTTTACCGCTCCTGTTTCGTCAACGGCAATGTTTTTATAGTACGACCTCGCAAGATATGTACCGGTTATACTCTGACCTATCTTAAGAGTGTCGTTATTGCCCCAGCGGTTTTCTTCCTTTTTGACGCCGGTTATAGACACTTCCCATATAATGTCGGCATAGTTTCTTTGGGACGAATTGCTGTCCTTTGCGGTAGCGTAAAATAGTTTTACGGGTTTGAAAGAAATATCGGTAATTTCATAAACATCGCGGGATTTAACGTCCTTAAACAAATATTGACCGTCAATATTTTTTCCCACATAAATACCGTTGCTGCTTGAAAGCCTTGATTCAACATAATCTCTTCCGTCGCTTTCTATGGTTTTGAAGTCTATGTCGTCTATGCTTTCGGCGTACTCGGGCGCGCCCGTAACGTTGTAGCTCTTCTCCTCTTCGGTGAAGATAATGCCGTTGTCCTCGGCTTTGCTGCTACTGTAGGAAATTTTTACCTTGCACACCTCGCCGTTGGCGTAGCTGTTTTCCGTGGCGCTGAATGTAACGTTGTTTCTTACAAACTCGTCGCAGCCCTCGGTATCGAATTCGATTTTAACCTTGGGGGACACGCCTTTGTAATTCAGCACAAGTCCCTCGAAGGGGTCAAGCGCCTTGCCCTCCTGAACGCCCGACACGGTGTAGTCCTTGCTTGTGAGAGCCAAAACGTAGCCCTTTTTAATGAGCGCGCCCTCGCTTTTTTCCTCGGCTTTAACGGTGATAACGTCGCCGTTGGCAACGGTTTCCGCCTCGCAGGTGAAAGTTACGTTTGACTTGATTTCGGCGTCGCAGTCCGAGCTGTCAAGCGTTACCGTGGCTTTGGGGGACATGCCGTTGTAGACGATTTCCAGACCGCTGAAAGGGTCGAGAGGCTCGGCGTCCTCAAGGTCTTTGACCTTATATTTAAAGCTGTCGCTTGAAAATACGAAACCGCCGTTTTCCTTGGCTTTCTCCTTGTCGTAGTTTACTTTTATTTCCAGCACGTCGCCGTTGGAAAGATTTTCCGTCTTATCGGAAACTATCTCGAATTCAACCTCGCTCGCTATCTGCACCGCCTCGCTGAGCTGACGGGCTGTAGCCTTGTCGCCGAGGCTTGTGGATATATCCATTATAAGGTAAGAACTGCAGTAAACGTCGGCAGTGGCGTAACCGTTGGCGCCGTTGATTTTGACGTCGCAGTAATCCTCGGGGTTAAACTTTGTCGCCCCGCACCCCGTGAGCATAATCAGCGCGGCAGCCGAAAATACAGCCGCGGCAAGTGTTTTCAATTTGTTCATAATATGATACCTCCGTTTTAATATTCAGTAAACACCATTTTCCATTTTACCGCAAAATTCGACAAAATTATTGCAATTTATGCAAAAAAAAAAAAAAACGAATATTCTGTTAAATATTTATTAATTAGGTGTACAATTTGCTTTTGCGGACTTTTGTTTTGCGTAACTGTTTCTTTGCTTTTGAATTTTGTGCGCTGTTCCGTTTGCAAGGCTCCGCGTTTTACGGTTTCTGTACTGCGGCTTTGGGGTTCTTTTCGGAACTGGTTACTGCGTTTGTTTTGCGGTTTATGTTGGGTTATTTTTGAATTTTTAAACCTCTTTCATAAACTATTAATCGTTCACATCGTACGAAAGGAACAACCATCGAAAGGGGGAGGGGGCTCAATGGAATATAGGGGACGCTTGCT
>JAMPDU010000005.1 GCA_023665505.1 Ruminococcus sp. | reverse complement strand
ATTTTGTTGTGTGGGGTTTATTGTACGGCTTACGCAGGATTATTTGACGCTTACGTTACACCTATCACGGTAGCCAAACCGCAAAATAAAATGATAGGTGAGAAAGATAGGTGAAAAATGCAATTACTTGGAAAACCCTTAGATAATAGGGAATTTGATGACGAGTGTCGCAAGTTACAGGGCAATATAAATATAATTTGCCTTCCCGAAAATTCTGATGAAATTATGGATAATCTTATTTTAGCTGTTGCGCGTTTGTGTTTAATAGCACACAGCGAAATGTTAAAACTTCAAAAGGATAGGTGAAAAAATGTACAACACAAGAGATAAATTATTAGATTTCATTCGTGAAAGCTATGATAGGCTTGAAAGACTTTCAACCGAAAGTATCAATTCTATTCCACTTGATATGCTGGAAAAGATTGTAATGGATTATACAATTCTTTTCCTTTCGGCAAACTCTACTAAAAAGGATAGCTGAAACGAAAAAAACGTTTTGATGATTAAATCACAAGATTTTTTCATAAATTACCCCAAAAATTTAATAAAAAGGAGAAAGTCAATTATGAGTAAAGCAATGTTGCTCGGCGTAAGAGAAATGCAGGGAGAGTTTCAAGGGAAACCCTACCACACAATAGCGTTACATATAGCCGAGAAGTTCGACAGCGACAAATCATACGGCAGTGAAGTATCCGTCCAAAAGGTAAAGTATGAGCGTTTGCCCTTTATCCTCAGCAGTCCCGTCGAAAGTGTTAAAGACTTTGCCGAAAGGTTCATAGGTTCGCAGCTTGACCTTAGCTATGACAAGAACGGCAAAATAACATTTATTTCCACTTTTGCAGACGGAGAAACTGACAAAAAGAAGTAAGGGGCGCATGGCGGTAGCCGAAGATTATGATTTTTAGGGGTACTCGATATTAACCACAAATTGTAGTCAAGGGGTGTATGCGCCCGTGAAGTGGAATGTCAAGTGCAAAATCTATCCCGATGGCTCTACTAATACAATTTACTGTAATCAGCGGATATTTAACGACACGCCTGCGGAGCGAAAACCGAAAGAAAAAAAGTCAAACGAAAATCCAATGCCGAAACGTAAATTTGTATTGGTAGGGAATAGGGGAATATCTAATGAAGTGAGGTCTGACAGCTTGAAACGTGCTAAAGACAAAATTCAAGATATTGTACTTTGTAACAATTTCGATTACTTTGTTACCCTAACGTTCAATCCTCAAAAGGTCGACAGCCTTAACGTTGAGGAAGTAAAAAGAGCCATTAAGAATTGGCTTAACAACGGTGTAAAACGCCGTAACTACAGCTACATAGCAATTCCCGAATATCATAAAAGCGGTAGAATACATCTGCATGCGCTGATGTCGGGGGACTTGCAACTGGTAGACAGCGGACACCGACACAACGGCAAAACAATTTACAACATTGCCGATTGGCAGGACAAATTCGGTTTCTGCACGGCAATACCGATTGACGGTACAATATCGGCGTTAAGTTGCTACATTACGAAATACATTACAAAAGGCAATGACAAGATATTCGGTCGGTTTTACTGGTCGAGCAGGAATTTACAGCGTGAACCTGAAATGAAGTATAAAATGGCTGATTTCGGCGAAATAAATCAACATGAATACAGAATTGAGGGCACAACGCGAAAACTTAAATATGAGGCGGATTTCAAATTTTGAAAGTTAATTTTCAAAAAGGCGGTGAGTAAATGGCAGATGTTGCAGGGGTTGTATTAACTGTATACGATATTGTCAGCGCGTTAAAACAATTTTTTGATAAAGATAATGACGGCGAAATATTACCTCGGGAAGTAACTGATTTAATCGAAAGTTTTTCGGACGGCGATAAATCAACCAACGACATTGAAACGCTCCTTACCGAAATAAAAGACAGTTTGATGTACAACGAGGAATACACCGCACTTTCTGAAATTTCAAGCCGTCTTGAGGTAATTGATACAAGGCTTGATAAAGAGTTCCAAACATTGAATGTAGGTTTGACGTTTATAATGACAGCTTTAACCGCAATTTTGTCTTGGAAGTTTTTAGGTTGGCTGACACGTCTTATATCCGTTTAAGGGGTGAAGTTTATGTATGATGATATTATTCAAAATATAGCATATTCTTTCGCCTTTGAGGGAATGGACGGTTATTTACTTGGTTCTGTACTGGAATTTTGCAGTATTCATTCACTTAATTTTTGTGCTTTTCTCGGGATTTTGCTTGGTGTAAAATTTTTGAAAAGCGTTTTTAACTAAGGTGATAACGGTCTCTACAACCGTTTTCATAAATTATTTTATAGGAAAGGGGTTTGCTTTATGGTAAACATCAAGTCAAAGGTTCTCGCGGTAGCCGATAAGGTTACAAACAGCAAAGTTTATAAGGGTTTGGAAAAAGCAGCTGTTCTTGGCTCTACTGCTCTTATGACTGCGGGCGCGACTGTAATAGGCTCTTCCGCTGCCGAGGTTGACAATACCGTTCAAAATGCTTTGAGCGTTACTGTTAGCTCTGCGGAAGTCCTTAACAACGCGCAGCCTTTTATTACTCCTGCAATTACATTGCTTTGTATTGTGGGCGGAATGAAACTCGGCATGCGTTTCCTGCGCAGTGCAATGCACTAACCGCTTATCGGTGCTGACTGTTAATCGGTTAGCACCGATTTTCTATTTTAAGGGGTGAAAAATTTGAAAGTTAATTTTAAAAAAATAATATTGATAATAACGGTAACGGCAATAGCCTTGGTTACTTTAAATATATCCGCATACGCTGATACATCATACGGCGGAATTGAACATGGCGGAGGCAGTTCAGGCGGAAACCGTGACGAAATGACACCGCATAATTATTTAATATCTATGTCGCAAATAATAGATGATTACGCAAACGGCAATATTACGTTTGATGAGTTTAATTCTCAATCCGATAGTTTGGTAGACAGATATACAGCTGACAACGCTACATTCGACAGCGAGGCTACTAAGAAAGTTTATGCTCTTATTAATGCTACAACTGCATTAAAAGAGAAAGCAAAGGTTGTTGTAATAGACGAATTAAAAGATATTTGGGATAGTTTAACGCAGAATGTACCTACAGAAACTACACAAACATCAACAACCGATTTAGAGGGTTATGGAGCATTAATAGTACAAGAATACTCGCAGGGTAATAGTTATAAACTATATTTTTATTGTGATTATGCTGTATTATTTGAAACGGAAGGTTTGCAAAATGGTAATGTATTTGCTGAGCTTTATTCTGATACATCTATTTATTTAGTTCGTTATGTAAATGGCTCTTTTTTTGATAAAAATAATTTTCAAAATCATTATTTTCTTCGTGAGCAGTCTTCTTTGTGCGTTTATCATTGTTATGGTGATATACGTTATGCAGACGGTACACCCGCCCCAACTGATGATGAATATGAATATGGCACAATAAAAAATTTTGATGAAATGCCTGAACGTGAATTAAATGACTTAATTAATGATTTAATAGAGGCATTGGAAAATCTTAACCCCGATTTATCAAGTATAGAGGGACTTTTAAAATCAATATATTATCGGCTTGGTACGCTTGATAAAGATGATGACAATAAACTTTTATCCGAAATACTTGTGGCTATAAAGTCTCTTAAAAATAATGAAACCGACAATACGGAGTTGCTTGGACTTTTAGAGGAAATAAGGGACAGCCTTGTATATAACGGCGGAGAAGAGGGAGAAAATAAGGAAAGCTATTCCGAACAGCTTAAAACGATTATAGAAAATCAAATTACAGCAGATGATTTTGACATAGACATGGAAATGTATAATAATCAAGGCGAGATTTTAAAAGAACGTCTGCTCGGGAAATTTTCCTTTATTCACAACATGAAATTATTTGTAACAAATTGTTTTGAACATTACAAAAATACCGAGGAAGTTCCCGAATTTGAAATAACTTATAACGGACATTCTTACAAAATAAATTTTAACGCTTTCAGCGAATACATGTCTACAATACAATGGATTTTGGCGGCGTTTGTTTATATTACATACGCATACCACACGTACAGAAAAATACCCTCATATATTAACGGCGGTGATAATGAATGATAAATAATTTAATGGAAAAGTTTTACAGCCTTGCGTTGAGCGCAATTGAAAAGTTGCCCGATATAGAGGGCTTTAACGTTCCTGCCGAAGTTAATCAAGGCATAGGTAAGATATTTCAGTTTGTCGGTTGGATAATGCCATATAACTTGTATGCGCCTTTGATAATTTTCATTCTGTCGCTTACATCATTTCGTATTGTTTATGCAGTTTATCTGCATTTCAAGAAATAAAATAATTGAAAGTTAACTTTCAAAAAGGAGTTGTTTAATTATGTTGCTGACGGATATTTTAAAGTACATTTTGTACGCAATTCTTATTGTCCTCGCCCTGTTAATTCTAAGTTTTTTAATTAACGTGATTGTGCTTTTGGCAAAGGGTTACAGATTACCTAAGCGAAAGCAGAAAAGCGAGTATAAAAAACGGAATATTTTTCTAAAGCTATTCTATGACGCTCCCAAAGCGAAAGCGCGCGATTTTTTCGCACGAAACCCCGATAGTATGAACATACACGGCTTGTTTATGTTCTGCGGTCGGCAGGGTGCAGGAAAAACAATAGCAGCACTTTATTTCATCAGAATGATGTTGCAAAAATATCCGCTTATAAAAGTCCGTACAAATATATCGGTGGATTTTCAGCATGGCAAAATTGAGCATTGGCAGGATATTATAAATGTCCACAACGGCGATATAGGTCAGATTGATTTTCTTGATGAATGTCAAAACTGGTTCAGCAGTAACGAAAGCAAAAATTTTCCGCCCGATATGTTACAAGAGGTTACGCAGGAACGTAAAAAGCATAAGGTTATAGTCGGTACATCGCAAGTGTTCACACGCCTTGCTAAGCCCCTGCGGGAGCAAACAACATACCTGTGTGAGCCTCACACATTATTCGGGTGCTTTACCGTCTGCTTGGTGTTTACGCCCGAATTAAAGGACGACGGTACACTTTTAAAGAAAAAATTTTTGCGTATGTTTAGTTTTGTACATGATGACGAATTAAGGAATTGCTATAACACTTATGAGCGCGTGGAACGCCTTGCCAATAAGGGTTATCAATCAATGAGTGAAAGGGGATTTTAATATGGTTAGGGTTAGTCCTTATTTTTATGAATATGTTTTGGAAAATCCAAAAACTTCCTTTGCTACTGCATTATTTTTAATTATTTTTGTCGTAAGTTTTTTATTTTGGTACTTTGAAATTTTCGGAAAGGGGGATAAGTAAATGGAACATATTTTAGCATTGACTTTTAGAGAATGGGTTTTGTTGTGGTTTATTTTTTATGTTCTTTATGAAGTTTCTAATTTTCTTGCTGTTCAAATTCTAAAATTATATGATTTTGCTGTATCAAAAATCAAAGAAAAAAAAGGAACGTGCAGACAATGAGGAAAAATGAAAAAGAAATCATTTTAGAGTACATAAATACACAACTGACGGAGCGAGAGGCGGAAGTAAAGGAATTGCAACAGCGTGTTAGGTTTCGTGAAATTTATGTCAACGACAGCTACGAGTTACAAAACGCTTTGGTTCGTTATGAAACTTCAATGCAGATTTTCAAAGATATTTTGGTATTTCTCCGACTTTATTAAAAGAAAAAAAGGAACGGTGATTAAAAATGCTATGCAGTAACTTTGTATGTGTCTTTTCATCAATTCAGCACGATAAAGTTTTATGTGATTATGACGGCTTGACGGATTGCGACATAAACCGTCAGATGTCATGCAAGCGCTTTAAACGTCATGATTGTAAGTGGTGCGCCCATGAAATCAGATGTTTCAGACAAAGGGAAAAGGGGGTATTTTATTCAGCCGATAAGGGCAATTTTGTTCCTGCAATATCTTCGGCGTTCGCGGAAAAAGCATTGCAGAATGATTTAACCAACGCCAAACGGGATATATACGAAACTGCGTGCCGTAACTACAAACAAGGCTACAAAACGTCAACAACCGTCAAGCAATTGTATGAAAAGTATCGAAAGCAGTTTCCGCAGTTCACGAAAGAATTTTTAAATGAGGCTGTGTATAAATCCATACTTAAATATCTTCAAGCACTTTGAAAAACTTGTATTTCCAATTTATAGCAAAAACAGTTCAAACCCCGATATAATCACAATATCGGGGTTTTAAAAACTTTTCCAATTTCGCAAAACTTTTATTATTCACACATTAACAACAAATATTTAACATTGTACAATAGCTTGAACACAAACAGCTTGTTTTTTTTAGCAGAGCCCCCGGCGGAGCAAACAAACAGTTACCAGTAATTAAGCCTCGTTTAAAAAGTTTACAAAAGCTCCTTGAATTTCGTGGAGAAAAGGCGTAAAATGGAAAACGGCGAGGGGGAAAATGTTCAAGTTCTTGTTTCTTTCCCTTCGCCCAATATCTCAATACGCCTTTTCGGAGCGAAAATCAAGGAGGAGTTTGTAAAGTTTTTAAGCGACATAGCACATTTATGGTATATGTCAGTAGCTGCTACCTACAGAAAAACGGTATACATATTGCACAAAATTTCCCGCAGCAAAATCCAGTATCGGTTATGCACTTTTTACAAACCCTCTCGCCGCGCCATACGTCCTGTACACCCTGCACACGTCACCCCCGCCGCCCTGCGAGTTTATGAGCAGGGCGGCAGGGCATACCGCAAGGAAAAATTTTACTTGACAAATCGGCGGCTATGGTGTATAATAAGAAAAACAATAAAATTCAAAGGAGTTGGTAATAAATGACAACAGAGGAAATGTTTACCCAAATACTTAAAGAAGTGCAGGGTACAAAACAGGATATTAAAGACATTAACAAACGACTTGACAAGATAGAAGATGATTTAGACGTAATCAAAGAAAAATGCGATATTTGCTATAACGCCGCTAACCACAACGGAGAGGTACTTGAACAAATGGTTAAAGACCTTGCCCCGCTTAATATGATAAGTGTAAAGTATTAAAATTAACCCCGATAGGCTTAAAACCTGTCGGGGATTTTTTATTTATATCTTTGTACTTCTGCAACATGTTGTTGCTTTACGGTTTCTGTGACGTGCGTTGTCGGTTCAAGCAAACTGTACATTTTTTCTATGTAATCTGCTGTAAAAATTTTCGTTTTTGTCATTTCATAGTCGAACATATCAATTATTTGATAGTCGTAAATAATCTGCCTTGTCGGCGTATTTTGCGGTACTTTTTTTAGCTCCGCGCCGCCGCCGAAAATAATCAAGGAATTTATTCCGTTGCTTGTGATTTGTAAATAATTTGTCAACGCTCTAATGTGACTGTTATTTTGTAAAATTGGGTTGTATAGCCGTTCTTTGGTGTTTTTATTGTAGCTGACAGTCCAGTATTTATTGTTTTCGCTCCCGAAAATCCACCCCGAATAATTTTTACTTTCAATGACATAAATACCAAATTCAGTAAGCAAAATCAAGTCAATTTCGGAAGTTCCGCCGTTGTACGGTATGTAAGCATTGCGTATAATCTTTTTGTAAAAATGCAGGTTTATTAAATCATATTCAATAATATTTTCGCCTGTTTCTCCCTTGTTTGAAAATCCGAAATGGCTTGCAAAAATCTTTCTGTTAAGGTCTTTGAGCCGTTCATCATCTGATTTGTTTTGCTTGTCAAGCGGCGTACCGTTATTGTTATTTACGTTATTTGCACCTATTACAGCAACCGCAATTACAATAGCTATACCCAGTAAAAATATTAACATTATTTTCCACCCCTTATAATTTTTATCCGACTTCTTTAATTTGTGCTTGTTCGGTTTCCTGTTCTTCCATTAACATTTCCATTCGTTCTAAAATTCTGCTCTGTCTTTCTATGGAAAGCGAGCGGAAATTTTTTATTAATACGGTTTCATTGCCTGATAGTTCGGAACGTGTAAGCCCTCTTTTGTCATTGGTGCGCCCTGCGATATAATCAAGCGAAACATTGTAAAAATTGGCAAGTTCTACCACTCTATCGAATGGCAAAGGTCTTTTACCGTTTTCATATTGTGCATAGTATGATTGTGTTGTGCCAATAATATTTGCTATTTTTGCTTGGTTCATATCGCTATCTTCTCTTAAATCTCGTAATCTTTGGTAAAACATACAGTTTTAACAGCTCCTTTTTTGTGCATTTATCCAATTATATCATAAATGGAATAAAAAGTCTTGACTTTATTTTATATATAGACTATAATATAATTAGTTAGTTCTTATATGGACTAACATGCAAGCCCGCCGCCGTGGTTGAGCCTATCTCCACGGCAAAGCGGCAACAAAAAAGATAGGCGAAAATTTAAAAGATAGGAGAAAATCACTATGCCAAACGTATTCAACCCAAACCCCGATTACCCCGATTTGTTTCTTGGAATATCCGAGAGCGCAGGAGAGTTCCCCAACGAAAAAACAGGCGAAAAAGTAAAATTTCATAATTTTATTGTCGACCTTGCTTTGAGCGATAGGGAAGTAACATCTAATACAGTTTCTTCCTGCGGCTTTGAGTGTCTCGGCTTTACCCGCACTTCTGTTGGTGACAGTACCAAATTCACCGACAAGCGCAAAATAAAAGCTGACGATATTTCAAAGATATTCGGCGCGGAAATCTCTACAGCGGAGCAGTTAAAAGACAAAGTTTTCCAAAACTGTGAGGTTCTTTGGGACAAGAGCGGTAATATCAAACGTATAACGTTTGAAACGCCAGTAACAGCACCGTTAAGAAAAAAGTAATTGCAAGGAGTGAACAGGCTTGTTTTTTTATGATAGTGCAGGAAATGTGTATCAGTTGGAAGTTTCTGACAATAAAGAAGTTGTAAAAGCACTTGAACGTCAAAGCGAACAGCTTAAACAGCTTGAAACTATTGTAGAAAATCAAGCCGAGGCTCTCCAGCAATCACAAGAGCGTTACGAAATGCTTTTGTCGCATACAGAGGCGCAGGAAATGAAAATAGCGGAAATGAACCAGTACATGGCATATATTTTCGTTGTGGTTCTTGCGGTTCTGCTGTACCGCATTTTAAGCGGCGCGTTAAGTTCGATGTTTGGCGGCGGTTAAGCCGCTGAATATAAATTTAAAATTTTGAAAGGAGTTTTTATCATGACGAATGCAACAAAATTGAAGATTATGGGCGTTCTTGTAAAAGCAAAGAAGTTTGCAGACAAGGTATCTGTTGCGGCTGTAACAGCTGTTACCGCTATCGGAACGGCAGGAATTACAGCAAGCGCGGAAACAACTACCCCCGCCGCCGCGCCTGTGGTTGACCTTTCGGGCGTTGATTTCAGCGGTCTTACATCTTCCATTACCTCAATGGTGCCCCAGGTACTGCCCGTAGCCGTTACGGTACTCGGCATTCGCAAGGCTATAAGCTTTATGATGTCCACAATTCGTGGGTGCTAATCGTTTGTAGCTTTGCGTGTGCTTGGTATAGGCTTTCCAATTGGTTTTCCTCTTGGAAAGCCTATATTTCTAAAAGGAGTGATTTTGTGAAAAAAGCAATTGCATTAATAACGGCAGTAACCGTTATAATATCAATTTTAAATATATCGGCTTATGCCACAGCAGAGCCGTCAGCAATGACAAGTCAAGAGTATTACACCGCACAGGCATACCTTATTGACCAGTTCTGTGACGGAGATATTACTTTTGTTGAGTGGCAGGAACGTCAAGCCGCCGTTAATACTGATTTTTTGGAAAGCAATAAAAATGTTGGTGATTATGCTTATGCGGGTGCAATAACTGCGGCTAATCAGTTTTCGGGAGTTGCACAAAAAATCGGCAGAACCGTTAGCGAATTCGGAGACACCGCCCGCGAACGTGTAGCCGAGTGGTGGAATAATGTAACGCAGAATGTACCTACAGAAACTACACAAACATCAACAACCGATTTAGACGGGTATGGAGCATTGGCTGTTTACAGCGGGGGTGGTCGTTATTATGGTTCTTATGTAACTATTCACAATGAAAATTATGCCTATCTTCAAGGTCCAGTAAAATATCTTGCTCCGGATGGTGGTATAGGTAATTATGCTGGTGCAAATTGTCAAAATGGCGGCGGTTTTTCTTGGAAATTTTACGGTGATGTACGTTATGCAGACGGCACACCCGCCCCGTCAGATGATGAATTTGAGTACGGCACAATAAAAAAATTTGACGATATGACAGAACGTGAATTAGAGGACTTATTTAACGATTTAGCGGAAACAATAGAACGTAATAACCCCGATTTATCAAGCATAGAGGGATTGTTAAACGCGATATACGCAAGAATGGGAACGCTTGACAGCGATAACGACAACGCTTTGCTTACATCAATAAACGCAAATATATTGGCTCTTCTCGAGGCAGATAATAACAAGGACGATACAGCGGGAGATAATACCAACACTAACGAAGAGCTTGTAAAAACACTTCTCGAAATCCGAGACAGTTTAAAAAACGGTACTATAGGCACGTCCGCCGAGGCTCATGGGCATGAGATTAGCGGCACGGTTTATAATGTTATTCCGCTTGATAAGGAATGGCTTGATAATATGCTCCATGACAGGACAAATTTAAAGGTTAATTATCAAGGTACAGTTTATTATTTGGAAACATGTGGTTGCTTAAAACTCGGAGATAGATATTATACGCCTAATATGAATTATGAAGAGTATTCGGCAGAATATTATAATATTGATGATTTGCCGTCTTTTACTTTTGATACTTCTTACGATAATTTTTACGGTTTTTCTAATGGTGATATTCAAGCCTATTCTATGGCTCGGGACGGTTTACCGCCTGTTGATGATTTTTTAGAGGCGGGGAATTCCGTAATTCAGCCATATATTGACAAAGCTATAAATGAAATGGCTAAAGCGTTTACAATTGGTATTCCTTATGACGCTATTTCGGGCAGTATTTCAACGCTCCAATCTATTGTTTTTAATAATCGTGAACCGAAAGACGTTGTTATTACTATAAACGGAAAAGTAGTTACTATTTTATCAGCTGATTTTGGCAGTTATTTAACTGGTGGAACTTCATCAGGTGGTGGCGGTAATAGTTTTAATTACGGCGATTTATTAAGCGGCGGCAATGGAAATGGCAATAGTCATGGTGGTAGTGAACATGGCGGCGGTGGTGAGGGTGGAAGTCGTTCAATTGATGTTAATTCTTCTGATATTTCCGCTTATAGTGATGATGTTTCCACTTCTAAGCCTCTTGCTGTATATGTTGGTATTGTGCGTACATTTTCAACTATTTTAATTGGTTTTAGTTGGGCGTTGTCAATGCGCAAAAAAATAGTTGCTATGATTTAAGGTGGTGTTTTTGTGAATATTTTAGGATTTACATATCTTGCACTTTTTAATTTTTTTCTTAATTCTTTGGTAAAAGAATATGGAACTGTTATTGTTCCCGGGGATTTAGTTTTTTCGGGTTTTGACAGTTTCGCCGATAAAATTCAAGCGGTGGATATGATATATAATATTTTTGCTTGGGTTAATATTTTTATTGATGTTGACTTTTGTTTAAATTTATTTCTTCTCACTGGCATGTTTTATGGTTTAAAAATTTCATATTCTTTGGCTAAACGTCTAATTAGTTTATTTAAAAGGTAGGTAATAAATATGACAGCACTAAGCGGATTAATAAAGATGTTTTGGGAGTTACTGGAAAAGGCATGTATATACTTATGTATTGCAGTAGCTCCAATATTGCTGATGATGTGTGTGTTTTTTGTGTACTATCACTTTATAAAGAAAATGCCCATACCTCGCCGCAGAGAGCCGCCCAGTAGCCGTAAACGGAATTTCTTTGTACGGTTGTTTTGGGACTTGCCTAAAAGGTTTGTTTTAGACCGTCTGACACAAGACCCCGACCGTTATAATAATACGGCTATAATCATTTTTGAAGGAGAGCAGGGGAGCGGCAAGACGATAGCCGCCGTCCAGTACATTTATGAGGAATTGAGAAAATACCCTCTTGCCCAGTTTTCGGCGAATATTGACGTTAAGGGGCAGACAGATTTATTGCAGGATATAGACCAAATCATAAACAGCGATAACGGAATTTTCGGACAATTGAATTTGCTTGATGAAACACAAAACTGGTTTAATAGCAATGAGAGCAAAAATGTCCCTATTGAATTTGTCGGCGAACTATGTCAGCAAAGGAAACAGGCTAAAGCCATAATCGGAACTACTCAACGTTTTAACCGTTTGTCAAAACAGTTAAGGCAGGAGACAATGTATTTAATGCGCCCTATTACCGTTTTAGGGTGTCTTACGATTGTTCGTAAATATAAACCTAACGTCGATAGTGACGGAGTAATAACAAAAAATAAACTGTTGGGTTGTTATTTTTTCGTGCATTCGGACGAATTAAGAAACGCATATGACACATACGCCAAAGTAAAACGGCTGACCCTCAAAGGCTTTAAACCGAAGTCGGAGAGATACGGGGAAGAGGGGGAGAGCCGCACAGCCGCCGAATGACCGCCGCTCGGCGGCGCGTCTCGGCGGCGGAGCGGCTCGACCTCTTACTTGATATTAGCCTCAAAAAGCACTCACACAAAAATTGGAAGTGATTTTAAATGACAGCTTTAAATCCGCAGATATTAAGCGTTAAAATCTTTCCTGCGGGGTACACTCTTTTAAAAATCAAGCTCGGCAGGAGGTGTTATTTAATGCCGCTTTCGCTCCCCGAAATACAAGCGAAATTTAACACAAAAGTAAAGGTTTATCCAAACGGCTATACAAATACAACATACTGCTCGGTTGATATATTCCGAAATCCTGACTATGAGAAACGCGACAGCGAAATAGATACCGCCCCGCCGCCGATATTGCCGCCGTTAGACCCAACAACGGAATTGTATGCGGAGCATACTCTGCAAGATATTGAAAACCGCAAAAAGCACCATTCGGGAGAAATCCGAGAGGATAACCTCAAAAGGGCGCGGGAACGGATTTTTGATATAGTCCTGCTGAACGATTTTAAGTACTTTATAACGGGTACATTTGCCGAGAATGAGGACTTCGACAGAACAGACCCTAAAGAAGTTATGAAACCGCTAAAAAGATTTTTCGATAATCAAGTACAGCTTAGGGGTTTGCAGTACGTACTTGTAGCGGAACGGCACAAGGAAAGCAACGGAATACATATTCACGCCCTTGTAAATGATGTTTTGCCGCTGACGTATTCGGGGCGGCGGCTGTATAAAGGCAAGGCTTGGAAAGAAAACGACATACTTAAAGAACAGAAAAGTTTTGAACGTTACAAGAAAATATATAATATTGATAACTGGCGTTTCGGTTGGTCTACGGCTATTCCATGTGATAGTAATAAGCTGCGGCTTGCCCGATATGTTACGAAGTACATCACTAAAGAGCAAAAGAAAATTTTTGGGAAATATTACTGGAGCAGTAAAAACATTGAACGAGAGCCGAAAACGATTTTGCTACAGACTAAATTTGATGATGTGGCAGGGCAGGAGAGTGCGCCGCCGGGTACGTCTTACCGCTTTAAATATGACAGCTTTTTCAATGATGATGAAAAGCTGTCGGAAATGATTGCGGAACTGCGGGAAAGTACTGATGATATTGTGGAATATCTTGCGGAGCTTGACCGTATACAAGCATTATTCGGTATTTAGGCTATAGCCTTTTTACATAAAATTTTTAAAAAAGCGAGGTAAAAAAAATTATGTTGAAAATTTTTGCAGAATGGGAATTGTGGCAGATATTGCTTACTGCCGTGTTCGGTCTTGTGTGGGTTGTCTTTTTTATTCTTGATTGCCGCCGCAAGTTAAAAGTAAAGAAACTGCGTGCGGAACGAGAGCAGATGTTAAAGTCTCGCGGCTGTTCAGACGAACAGATTAAGAAACTTTTAAACGACCCGAAATTTCTTTCGCTGTTGGCTCAAAACCGCACGTTTGAAATTAATCAATATGTTTCTAAGGACGGTGTAAAACAATGAAAATACTTGATTTATCCTTTGGGCAAATTGCGGCATGTTTCGGTGTTTTCGTCTTAGCTTATTTGCTTGCTGATGTTATTGTTAAGATGATTTATAAAAACAATGATAAATCGGAGAAGTCTAAAGGCGGTGATAAATAATGCTTGAAACTAATACCGTAAAGGTTTTTCGGACGATATGTAGAATTTCACATAACTTCCATGGAATTTTCGTTTTTCCCGCAAGATTAATTGCGGAAAGTGTTGGATTTTCAAAATACAAAACAATTAAAATTCTTCATGACCTGCGTGGTAATGGCTTAGTCGAGAGGTCAAGTCAAGGCTGTCCCGCACAAGTCAGTTGCGGCGAAGTTGTAGAGCTTATCTGTGAATCCTCCCCGCCTATAAACGGGTGGGCACTTACCCCAAAAGCGCGTAAAACAATAGCCTATATGGATGCAGAGGACGAATTTTTTAAAGGTATTGCAGATTTGGTTAAAGGAGATGAGAATTAATGCAGGAACGTTTTGCAAATTTGCAACAGCTTATCGGAAATTTGACGATTGAACAGTTTACAGAACTTATAGGAGTGATTGTAGGCTGTGTTTTTATTTTTCTTGCCGTTGACGCGCTTATTTGCGCCGTTGTTGACGGTTGGGCGTTCCGCAAGAGCGCGTTATATTACGGTTCTTTGCATTGTCTTAATAAAGGTTTTAGAAATCTTAAAGCCGCTAAGTCCTTGCAGGAATTGGACTTAGTCAACGCCGAACTGCGCGGAGTTATACGACTTTTACGCTGTCAAAGGGCTGTGCCGAAAATTATGTACAAACAGCTTGAACAGAGACGGGAGCAGATTTGGCAACAACGCCGCTCGGAGCTTTTCTCTGACGAATATGTTTTTAATTATTAAGGGTGTGCCGATAATGCGAAAAAACGAAAAAGAAATCATTTTAGAGTACATAAATACACAACTGACGGAGCGAGAGGCAGAAGTTAAGGAACTGCAACAGCGTGTCAGATTTCGTGAAATTTATGTCAATGACAGCTACGAACTGCAAAACGCCTTAGTCCGCTTGGAAACGTCAAGGCAGATTTTTAAGGATATTTCCGTTTTCCTGCGGATTGAGGGAAATAAGGTAAAGTGAGGTTTTGAAAATGCTGATATATGATGATTTACTCGGACATCATGACAAAGTAAAAACGGCAATACAGCGTATTAAGACATATAACCCGCTTGAACTGGGTTTTGATAAGCCTTATTACGTGTGCTACAGCGGCGGCAAGGACAGCGACTGCTTGCGGATATTAATGGAACTGTCGGGACTGCCCTTTGATTTGGTGCATAACCATACCACAATGGACGCGCCCGAAACTGTTCGATATATCCGCAGTATACCTGATATACAAATTGACTATCCAGCGACAACAATACATCAGCTTATTGTAAAAAAGCATATGCCGCCTACAAGGATAGTGCGCTATTGTTGCTCTGAATTGAAAGAGCGGGGCGGGGTTGATAGGTTTGTTGTAACTGGTGTACGTTGGTCGGAGAGCGTAAAACGTCATAACCGCGGAATTGTGGAAGTCCAGCAACGAAAATTGTCTGACGGGTTAATTTTAAATAACGACAATGACGAGGACAGGCGAATTTTTGAACATTGTCAGCTAAAGGGCAAGCGAGTGCTAAACCCTATAATAGATTGGTCTGATGGTGATGTGTGGGAGTTCCTGCACTATTATGGCTGTGAAAGTAATCCGTTGTATCAATGCGGCTACAAGCGTATCGGTTGTGTTGGTTGCCCGATGTCATACCACCGCAAGGCGGAGTTTGATAAATATCCGAAATTTAAGCAAGCGTATATTAAGACATTCGACAGAATGTTACAAAGCGACTTTTACAAAAACAATAAAGCCTCATGGAACTGCGGCGAGGAAGTTTTTGAATGGTGGGTGTCCGACAAGCAAAAGAAAATTGAAATTGACGAAAATCAATTGACTTTTTGAAAGCGAGGTATAAAAAATGTTTGATAATTTAAAATTTACATTAGCCGATAGTAGCGGCAATTGCAATTTTACAGAGCTTACTGCATTAGGATTGATTTCACTGCTCTATCACGGGAATTTACTCATTCCCGAGAATGCCTACGGTATTTTGGATTTCCTTGCTAAAGCAGAACCCAAAGACAAATACAGCGCGGGTAGTTTTACAATAATCGTGTTGCCGCACTAAAGCAGAAACAGCAGGGGAATTAATTCTCCTGCTGTTTTGGAACTGTAAGAGCCGCGCCCATATCCTCGGCTATAAGTTTGTTAATGTAGCCGTTTAGGCTCATGCCCTGCGCCTCGGCGTATGCCTTTATTTGTTCGCGCTGTCCTTTGTATACATTTACTCTTAATTGGTCGTATGCTTTAGCGTTCCATTTGTTTTTTGTTGCTGTGCTTGTTTTTCCCATTTTAACAACTCCTTTTAGATGATAT
Organism: Ruminococcus sp.; assembly: GCA_023665505.1. Lineage (GTDB taxonomy): Bacteria > Bacillota > Clostridia > Oscillospirales > Ruminococcaceae > RGIG8773. The sequence goes on along the minus strand of JAMPDU010000005.1, from coordinate 29,980 downwards.
TATACCATATTTTTATTAGTTGTACAAGTATACAAAATATACAAAAATAGTTGTACAAGATTGGTAATTTTACCTCTTGAAATAGTTGTACAAGTATGATATAATATAATCAAGATAAGGGTAGCGGAAAACCCTAAACCGTAGAAAGGTGATTTAATATGAGTATTAACGAAATGTGGGAAACTCTTGAAAATTTAGGAGTATCGGAACAGACACTACAGATTATAACTTCCATTAACGGACTAAATGAACAGACTATGTTAGATGTGCTTTATGCACATACAGGAGAAAGAACATTTGAATATGTAAAGTAAATCCAATAAGCTGACCTAACGGCAATACGGGGAGAAAGGAACGGTAAAAATGAATAGACCAAAAATTTGGGAAAGCACAAGACTTTATAAGAACGGAGAAGTTATTTCTACTTCATCTGAATATATTGATAATCATAATATGTATACGTTTTATCTAATTGCAAGATTTAAAGAGTTTTCAGATGCGGAAATTTTTGCACAAATAAAGAGTAAAAATTCAAAACCTTTTCATATGTTCAGCGTTACGGAAAATCTTAAAGGTGATACGCTCGGCGCATATTACGTTTATGTTGTTCGTGATATTCGTTAAAATGGAAAAAGTGAAATGGCATAATTTAACAAAAAGCCTGCAAGCCTCGGTAAGTTCTACTACTGGGGCTTGTTTAAAACTTTTATAATTTCGCAAAACTTTTATTTAGCGAAATTAGCCATTTTTTGACATGTGCAACCATTCCGCTCTAAGCCCGTATATAACGAGGTTTATCCAGTCCGCTTTGATTTCCCTTAACAGTTTTTTCTTAACTTTTACACGCATTTTTAACACCTGCCTTTATATTCCGATAAATTCGGGTACTTTACGATTATTTTCAACACGAGGATACTTTTCAGCAATTAATTTTACACATTCCAACGCTGAATTTGCATCTTTAAAAACTCCCGCTTGTCCAATAACATAAGGAAATGAACGTTTAAAAGGAATCCCCATTACAACATAATATAAATCAGAAGAATAGGACGGGTAAACCGCTACACATACGTTATCAATCATTACATCTTCATACTTAAAAGATACTTTGTAATACATATTTCATCAACCTTTCTGCGGTTTCGGGTTTGCCGCTGCCCTTTTCTTTAATTATATTATATCATATACGTGCACATATATCAAGCGGTATTTTAAACAAATATGTGCACGTATATTTGTATAATTTGTATATGTACACTTATAAAAATATATGGTATAATTTTATTGAGGTGATAACATGGCAAAAACAAGCGAGGCACAACTTAAAGCAACTGCCAAATTACAGGCAAACCAAGACCACATAAGAATACACGTACCCAAAGGCAAGAAAGCCGAATACAAAGCACAAGCAGAGGCGCACGGGCTAAGCCTTAACGCTTACATTGTGAAACTTCTCGAAACCGATAAACAGCAGGGCAATTAACTCCCCTGCTGTTTTTATTTACCCTTGTCCCGTTCCAACTTGACCCGATACCGCGCGTAGTCGGCATCGAGCCCCCGCCTAAAGCTGACATATGTAACAGGCTCTGGAGCTGACAAGTTAAGTATTGCAACAGCCTCTTTGTAATATTCCTCAAACGCTATTAGCCGTTCCCGGGCAAGCGCAAGCTCAAGGCAGTCAACCGCATCCGCCTCACGCTTTGTCAAGCGGATTTGTAATTGTCTAATATCATTCTCCAGTTTGTCACGCTTGTTTATTAGGTACGTCAAAAAGATTTCTTTTTGCCTCATAAAATTTCTGCCTTTCCGATAGTTTCATAAATTCTTTTATAAGTATCCTGCGGAACGTCCGCCGCTTTAAGACTTTTCAGTATGATGTCAATGTCATCTTTATACAGTTCTATTTTGTACGGTCGTTGCTCATCGGCGCGAACCGTCTCGCTTTTGGGCACTTCTGCCGCCATTTCCTCGGCAAGCTCTTCCGCCAATTCGTCAATATGTACTTGCTCGGAAAGAAAAGTCCCCGCCTCTATATACCCTGCAATCTTTTCCGCAACATCAAACCACCTCATTATTTTATCCTGCGGGAAATAAACGCTATGATAAAATATTACACGGGTACCATTAAAAATGCAACGGCTTTTATCATCAAAAACAACTCCCCCGCTCTCTATCTTAAGTTTCATATTCTTTTTTATAAAACTCGCAAGTTTGCTTGCAGACTTGTTTTCCTCGTAATACTCGTAAATCTGCTTTTTAAATCCCAGTTTACCGCCAACGGCATCGATAATAGCGTCATGCAGCCATTGCTCCGCCTCTTCATAAAGTCCCTGCTTTTTGTCCCGTATCTGCTTTACAGTATCGGCAGGAGCTGGGGCAATAGCCTCTATCTGACTATCCGAGAGCGCAAGCAGTTCCGTCAACTGGCTGTATGTAAAATCCTTGTATTTCTCCAAAAGGCAATAGTTTCCGAGAACCATTCCGCCGCTTTTTTCCCAATTGGATAATTTTTTTACAATATCGTGACCGCAGAACCGTTCATAAACCCGTATAAAATTCCGTGTAGAGGATTTTTTAAAGCCAAGCTCCGAAAGAGCATACTCACAAACGCCGTCAAATCCAAGATACTTATAATACTTATACTCTTGACACTCCCAAAGACGGAAACCGATTTCAATAAAATTAGAGGTAACATTGTAAACACACTGTTTAATGCGGTTGGTGCACCTGTCGAGATGTGTTCCCGCATATGCGTTAAAATCCTGCCGTAAATCGGTGTCAGCCTCGAGAACGCCCACAGGTTTCATAAGAACTTCAAAATTTTCCTTAGTCTTTTCGGCAATAGAACGGCTTTTCTTTTTAGGCTTTGTTTTCTCACAATCCAATAATTCAGTTGTCATTTTCGTCATCAAAAACCAATCCTTTCTTTTTAAGCTCATTATACTTTTTAATTTTGTTGCGGTTATAGTACCTCAAATCATTGTCGTTCAAGCTGGAAACAAGGTCATACAAGTCATTCTCAAACGGCGTGTCCTTAGCTCGCTTATAGTACGCAATATTAGAGGCTATCCCCGACAACGCGCAGTTTTTACGGCGTTCCAAGTCAAGCGACACCTGATATTTACGCAAGATGTCAAAATTAAGGTCGTTCCCGAGCTCATAGGACTTACAGTTCTGCAGAAGTTTCCACCAACTCGCAACGGGACGTTTAAGCCGAGGAATTTCCGCCCAATCCCCTTTATACTTGATAAACCTAATACAGCCGTTTTTCTCGTATTCTACGCCGCAGGTCAGCTTGTCAAGAATAGTCTGATAACATTCAAAGATGTTATATACGCTTTGTTTCGCACCCGTCTCCGTGGTTATAAGCGGTATGTCAAGACGGTCATAATATTTACGTTTTGTCTGAAACTCAAAGTTACAAACCACAGTCAAATCGGGTAACAGTTTATCGGCAAGCCGTTTATAACTGCTTGCGGGAGTGTCGGAATTTTCGTTGAGATTCATAATTTCAAGTTTTATGGCAGGGTTCTCACCGTAGCACATATACCAATCACATCTTGCTTTATGAATAGCATCGTATTTACCGTAAATAAAAGCCTTTTCAAGTAAAAATTGGTCGTACTGACTGATTAAGCCGCAGTCCCGCCATATATTCACAAAAAATTGCTTGTAGCCAAGCTCTATTACCTCTTTGGACTTGTTATAGCACCGTATAAATACATTGTTGCTTTTACGCCTGCCCATAGCAAAATAATCGGAAAACACGTCGCAATCAAAGAAATAATATTCCTTATTTGCCCTTACAAAATCCGAAATCTGCATTGACTTCAAATGCTGTTCGGGAAAAAAGTTAAGCAAATCCTGAATATAATTTGTGTGATATGCGTAGTCAATGCGATTTTCCTGCACACGGTCCACATCGATACCGAACCCGTCAAGAATTTTGGTAATAATATCTACCGACTTATCAAAACATTCCCTCGCTCCCACAGTCCAAAGGTAATTACTGCGGAGCTGAACGAAAATCGGCGGCGTGTCCCTGTTCGGCGGACTTTCCGCAACGAACACATCAAAAAAATCCTGTTTGCCGAAGTGCAGAGCGTAGAACCCGAACCCAAAGAACGGTTTGACCTGTATTCCCTCGGCGACATCTTCAAAAATATCCTGCGGTTCTCCGCAGCTGTCAGCGCATTCCTTTATATTCCGAAGATAACCGCAAAAACTTTGCTTTATATTACTTGTGCGCCATTCCTCAATCGACGGATATATGACATAATACAGCGTGTCAATGTGGTTAATGAATTTATGTTGGCTGTAATCAAACCATTCCGCCGCCTTTTCCTCGCTAAGCTCCGTAAATATTTTATACCGTGATAAAATTTTGCTATCCATATCAAACCAACTTTCTATAGGAATTTACAAAATTCCTAAAAAAATTTTAAGGGTTTTTTTCCCTTTATTTCGGGCTTTAACTACCCTGTTTTAAAAAATTTGGTGGGGCGTGTTACAGTCCTGCCCCAGTCCATAAAATTCCCGACTTATTTCTAAATCGGAAATTTTTACCTTTTTTAGGAAATTATTCCTTTTTATCCTTTAGCTCCAAATATCGGCTGTATGCAAGCAAATTAAGTCTCGTAACTGCCGAATTAAGTTGAATAAAAAGCTCTCCTACATCATGTGTAACACAAATCCTATTTTTACTGCCATCGAGCATACGGAGCTCTTCCTCAAATTCTTGTTGGGTAAACGGTTTATCAAGTATCATCTTTTTCACTCTCCTTTTTTCTTAGCCTCTTTAAATATGATTGAATAAAATTTGTTGCGGGTCCCTCCTCCGCTACGCTGCGGTTTCCCGCAAAAATTTTATTCAATCATTTTTATCCAGCGCAAAATTAATTGATAAGCATAATAAACAGCTATAACTAAAAGCCAAGCCTCAGCAAGCGCAATCATAGTACTTATGGGTATAAAGTAATTTACGTAAGATAAAATTTTATTAATTTCCGGAGTTGTTTCAATATATGTTATTGGAGACTTCGGAAGAGCGTCCAAAAGCTTACTAAAAATTTCCGAAATACTCATACCGATTTTATCAAGAAAATCCATTATGCGCCCGCCCCCTTAACATGTGTCATACTAATTTTGCACAAAAGGAAAATAAAACCAAGTATTTGAAACCAACGAAATATTTGTATATAACTGTCATATTCTGTAAAATCAAGAATTACAGACTTTTCTACACCCGGAAAAAGCCCAATTTGAGGAATATTGAAAGGTATTTCAAACTTCGGAGAAACTGCGGGGCGGCTCAAAAGCCTAAATCCCCGAACTATATCCCAAGGAATGCAAAACGGAAATACATTTGCAATCCCTACGGGAACAGCATAATCTTGGAACTCCTCCGCCACATCGACAGTAATATCTTTATCGTCAACAATCGGTTTATCATCTGAAATAACATAACTGTTAGTTATTGCGTTTGTTATGTTATACACAAGCTCTTTCTTTCCCTCTTCGGTTAATGCGTCGGTGTCCAAATAGTCGGCGGGGTTATATGTAACGCCGTCTATTGTTACAGTTCCGTCGGGGTTAAGCATATCAACCGTTACTTTTGTGCCGCCTGCCTCGCCGAGAACATATTCATAGGCATCATCTGTTGGGGCTTGTGTGCCGTCGGGGTAACGTACATCACCGTAAAACGACCAAGTAGCAGCTGTATTAAGAGATGTACTCAATCCCCAAAAACCACTAACACTACCATCATAATTAACACGTTTTCCAGTACCAACTATATGAAAATTTACATCATCAGTAAATTGTATATAATCGGCATAATAATAAAAATAACCTTTGTAATACGGGTCATAACAAACAGCTAAAACTCCATGTCCCTCTAAATCAGCTGTTGGAGTTGGCTCCCAATAATAATCCGCGCCAACCATTGCTTTTGTTAAAAAATCCTTAAGTTCATTTCCAATAATAACAGCGGCGTCCGATTGAGTTTGATTAACATCATTAACAGTAGACAAATAATAATCAAGAACGGTCATTTCCTGTTGTGTTACAGGGTCTACAACAATAATAGATGAATCGATTAAGCCGCTGTTTAAATCATCACCAAGAATTGACTGCATATCAGTAACGCTCATTCCGTCAAGTTCTGTCTGAGTATGTCCAGCAGCTAATAAAAGAGTTGTAAGCAAAACAACAATACTACCTGCAACAACAGGAGCAGCGACCGCCGAAACACCTAAAACAACAAATTTAGCAACAATCATTATTGCCGCCATTAACGCAATTATCCTTTTCAAGCTGATTTCTCCTTTCCATAAGACTTTGGCACAAGTCAGACATAAGCCGTTCCCGCTCGGGCAGTTCCTGCCGCCTGGCATACGTCGCGATAGTGTTCGCAATTTCCTGCATTAACCGCTTTTTCTCCGCCTCTTTGTAAGGCTGCAGCGTTTCATCAAACATTGAGTAGCTATTATACATAAGCCCATAAATTGGCTTATATGTAAAAAAGCCTTGTTCTAACGGCTCTTTTGTACCTCTCCAAAATTTTGAATAGCTGAAAAGAGACCCAAGGAACGCCGAGAACAGAAACCCTAAAAAGCCTTGATGTTTTCGGTTGTAGTGTTTTGTCTCAAATTCGCAGTATTCAAGAACCTTGCGCGCAATGAGTTTCTTGCTCTGCGGAATAAGCACAACATCATAACCAATGTGACGGTGCTTTCTGAAAAACGTGTCCCACTCGTTCCATAGCTTTGTATTTTGAGAAATGACAGTCGGCGAGAATATCGATACACATTCATCAAGAATTAATAACGTCTGATGTTCTTTTCCAAAAACATGATACTTAGAGGCATAAGCATAAAGAAAATCGGGCTTAACCTCGTTTATGTCAATATATGTAAAATTATCAGCTTTTTTATTACGCCTTATTTTCTTGGGCTTTCTGCCCGTCTTGTTCACCCAAAAGACCCGAAACGGATTGAGAAAGCACAAATCGGTATCAATATCGCAAGTAGATATTACACGTTTGCCAATTCTTAAATAGTTTCTTATTTCATGAGCAATATGCAGGCTCTTGCCACTCCCGGGCGTTCCGCTGTATACTTCTATCATCAATCATCATTCCTTTAGAAAAATTAGGGCAGAGAATAACTATTCCCTACCCTAAAGCGGCTGTGTCCCTTAGCACAGTCGGTATTACTTGCCGATAACCTTGAAAAAGCCCATAACCTTTTGAACGACCCATTTTAAGCCGAAAATGGTAAGACCCGCACCGACAACCGCCGCGCAAGCAACGCCCGCTTTTGTTGCAAGGTCGGTAAGATTAGTCTGCAAACTTGTCGTTACAGACGAAATATCTACACCGCCGCTTGCGCTCGTCTCGGCAAAAGCGTTTACAGCAATCGCCGAACACGCAATAGAGGCGGCAGCTATTGCCGAAATAGCCTTTTTACCGATTTTCTTACAAGTTTCCTTGACCTTTGTAAAAAATTTCATGGTTTTTCCTCCTATCTTGATGAAATTTCAAATGTATGCAAAATTTGCTTTACAAGCAAAATCGCAACCGATAACAGCACCCCAAGAGACAACCCGGTCGCAACCAGTAAAAACAAGCTCGGTATTATTCCCATGTTATCATCTGCCTTTAAAGATATTTACGAAACATATTCCAATGATAAGACCCAACAAACCGCACATCAACATATTACTTACAAGTATACTTGATTGTGTATCGGATATAATGTTCAAATCAGTTATAATTTCCGCTTGATTTTCGGTTATAACTGTTAAATCATTTATAATAATTTCGTAATTTTCATTGTTATGCTCGATAATGTCCCCCAACAAACTTTCTATCTTCCTTGTGTCAACGTCTACATAGTAGACATTTCCTCCGCCGCCGTCCATACCTTAACCCGCTTTCTTTGTAGGCTTGTCAAGTATTTCAAACTGGCTCACCTTGCTTGAATTCTGCTTGAAACTGAATTCTACTTCAACATCAAGAAGTTTGTCAAGGTCGTTAAAGTACGGTTCAAGTTTCTTATTAAGAGGAGTTCCGGCGCCTACCCATATTTCTGAACAGGACTTTCCGAAACAGTCAACATCTTCCGCTATTACATACAGCTTGTTGCCCTCAATAGTTTCGCCGTCTTTTTTAAAGCTGACGGGCTTTACGCCTATTATATTTCCTTTCATTCGCTTTCTTCTCCTTTCTTAAAAATGTATATTATATCAAAATACTACTAACAGTAGTATCCTACAATTAGTAGTATATACTACTTTTTGTAGGAAGTCAACACTTTAGCCTACATTTTGTAGTATTATATAATTAAGGAGGAAAAAATCTATGGATTATAGACAAATTTTTAGAGATTTACGAATAGACAGAGATTTAAAACAACAGGACATAGCCACGCTATGCGGTGTATCAGATGCAACTGTAGGACATTGGGAAAATTGTAAAAGAGATATGAAAATAGATTGCATAACGAAATTATGTATTTTTTATAACATATCTGCCGATTACATTTTAGGATTGACAAAAGAGAAAAGGAAGTTAAAATAAGGAGAAATAAAAATGAACGATTTTTTAAATTTATTAGGCGAACTTTTAGGAATTGGAATACTATTGATAGTAATGGTTTTAATATTTGTACTACCAATAAAATTATGTGCATGGATTTTTCGAGACAAAAAAGACACAACTCCACCTGAAGAAAAAGAAATTGACACAGAAAACGGCGAGGCAGAAAACACAGAAGAATATCCATACATCAAGCCGTATCTCCTCACTAAAAAAGAATGGGCTTTTTATAAAGCCTTGAAACCCATTACCGATAAATACCATTTGCATATTCTCGCAAAAGTTAGGTTAGCCGATTTAGTCGAAGTAAAAAAGGGACTAAGCAATTCACAGTATTTCAAAGCCTTTGCCAAAATCAAAGCTAAACACGTTGACTTCGTTCTCGCAAGACCCGCTAATCTCGCCGTTCTTTGCGCTATTGAGGTTGACGATAATTCCCACGAAGATGTAGACAGGCAACAGCGCGATTTCTTTCTTGACAAAGTATGCGAAACAGTTAAGCTACCGCTTATACGCTGTACAGACATAAACGGCGTTGAAGACCAAATTTGCGAAAAACTTAAAATACATAAAAAATAACACTTGACATATACGCAAAAAAAATATATAATATAGTAAAAGCAGGAGGTGAAAAAAATGACCGATAAGGAAAGAAAAGACGCTAAAATAGCGACTATCTACGAATTAAGACTACTTATTGATGATAACGAAAAGGAAAATTACAGCAAAAAGGAGCTTTTAAAACTCCTTGACGACATCGCAAAAGCTAAGGGACAGGAAATGTAAAAACAAAAATAAGCCGTTCCAGACGTCTGGAACGGTTCTTTTTTTCAGATAGCCTAAAGGCAACAGTTAGAACCGCAAGCCCCCGCCGCGCGTTTCATTGTTACCAACCGTTAGTTTACGTACGCGGGGCGCTCTTAGCCGCGGGGCGGAAACGTTACTTTGCCTATCGCCTTCACTCCGTCAAGCCCCCGCCGCGCATTTAAATACAAGTCGCCTTTACTCTGCTTGCGCGGAGCGCTCGCCGCGGGGCGTCTCCAACGGTGCTGACAAGGAAAAGGGGGACACGGTGCGCCGCTCCTGCGTTGGGTCGGCTGCGCCGAGGGTAAGAAGTGCGAAACCTCGGGCAAGGGTCTCCCCTGTTCCGAGGCTTGTTAACTGGATAACTTTTATTTAGCGAAATTAACCATTTTTTGTAATATACAACCACTCCGCTCTAAGCCCATATATAACTCGAATATCCCACCCAATGCTTTATATCCGCCCACACCATATTGTTTCGCCTCACCCAAATACAACAAAACAAAAAAGACCGCGCAAAAAACCCTGCGCAGCCTTTCCAAATAAATTTTTTACATACCCGCTTTGACCCAAAGTCAGTTACGAGAAATTTATATTTTCCCTTTTTTTCACCGCGTACCGCTTTTTCCTAAGCTTTTGCGCCTTGATGACTTTCATTCGCGAAAATTCCTCCCGCTCCTTTTCCTCAAGACTGCCGCTGATAAAGCGGACTATGCTCTCATACCTCGGTATAACAATGTTCTGCAAAGCGTTTGCGCGGGTTTGGGTCTTTCTTATGGAGTTTGTCAGCCGGTAAATGCTGTTCTCCACCTCCGCAAGCGTTACCGAGATGTACTTGGCGTACTCAAAGGAAATATACGCCATATCCACGTTTGAGTCGGTGTACTGCAATCCGTAGTTCAGCACCGGTTTTTTCTTGTCTATGGCAATTTTCGGCAGCTCGCAGCCCATTACGCTCCTGTAAGTCACCGAAAGCGTATTCTCAACAGGGACAGCGTTCGCCACGTTTTCGATAACTCCCCTTGCGATGTTAGCCATTTGCAGCGCGGAATACGCCTTTATATAGGTGTTGTCGATAGTTCCCCGCAGGGACTTCGCCGCGTCCACCATTGTCATAAGCTCACGTATCAGAATATTGCGCTTTTTGTCAAGCAGCTCATATCCCAGCTTTGCCAAAGCAAGGGATTTCTGCGTATTCAGCAAATTTCCCTTGGTTGGGAAAACCTGTTCAGCCATAAAATTTCACCTTTTCGTTAATTTGTGCAGCAAATTTATTTTCTTAACATATCAACCGTGACCCTTGGCGGCATTATACCCAAATGCTCCATACACCACTTTTCCCGTCTCTCCTGCAAACTGCCCTGCGGCTTGTCGTATGAAAAGGATATATCAAAATTTCCGTCCTCATCTAACCGATATGTTATACTGTACCACTCTTTGCCAAACTGTGAAATGTATTCTTTTTGAAGATTTTGTACACTATAAATTATTTGACTCCTTGCATTTCTAAATGTTTCATAATCTTTAATTATTATATCTTTTCGTCTGTCTATACAATCAGCAGGTATAACTTTATCTGTCGATGCGTCAATATAACAAAACCAAAAGGACGGGGCAACGCCTTTGCCAAGTTCATAAAACACCCAAGCGGTTTTATATGCTGTCGGTATCATTTCATCAAGCTCTGTGCCAATTTTTGCTTGCAGTTCGTCAATCTTGCTGAACATATCGGTCACAACCTTTCCGTATATTATTCAAACAGTTCCGCCGCGTTGGGGTTGTACTTTTCCTCAAGCAGCTTTTCATTAACGCGGTCAAGGGCGGATTTGGGCAGCAGCGAAAGCAAATTCCAGCCCAAATCAAGGGTTTCGTCAATGGAGCGGTTCTCGTCGGAACGCTGAGTTATGAAATATTTCTCAAACATCTTGCCGAAATTCATATACTCCTTGTCAAGCTCGGAAAGCTCGTCCTCGCCGATAACCGATGCCAGCGCACGGGCGTCCATAACCTTTGCGTAGCTTGCGAAAAGCTGGTTGGAAACGTCCGAATGGTCAGAACGGGTATACCCCTCCCCTATTCCGTCTTTCATAAGACGTGAAAGGGACGGCAGAACCGATATTGGCGGGTAAATTCCCGTTTGGTCAAGTCCCCTGTCGAGAACAATCTGTCCCTCCGTGATATAACCCGTAAGGTCGGGCACGGGGTGAGTAATGTCGTCGTTAGGCATGGTAAGAATAGGTATCTGCGTTACCGAACCGTCCGAACCGTTTATAATGCCCGCCCTCTCATAAAGAGAGGCAAGGTCGGAGTACAAATATCCCGGATAACCCTTACGGGCGGGGATTTCTCCCTTTGAGGAGGAAAACTCACGGACAGCCTCGGCATAGGAGGTCATATCGGTAAGAATTACCAAAATGTGCATATTTTTCTCAAACGCCAGATATTCCGCCACCGTAAGGGCGCACCTCGGCGTAAGAATACGCTCGATAATCGGGTCGTTTGAAAGGTTGAGGAACATTACAACCCTCTGAAGTACGCCGCTTTCCTCAAAGCTGCGCCTAAAATAGTCGGCAACGTCGTTCTTTACGCCCATTGCCGCGAAAACCACGGCAAATTCCTGTCCGCTTTCCTCGGCAATTTTCGCTTGGCGGACTATCTGCACCGCAAGCTTGTTGTGGGAAAGTCCCGAACCGGAAAAAATAGGCAGTTTCTGACCTCTGATAAGGGTCATAAGGGCGTCTATTGAGGAAATTCCCGTGTGGATATAATTCCTCGGATAGGAACGTGAAACGGGGTTAAGGGGCTTGCCGTTTATGTCCGCGGACTTTTCCGCGAAAATCTCGCCCAAACCGTCAATAGGTCTGCCCGCGCCGTTGAAAACCCGTCCTAAAACCTCGGGGGAAAGGGGCATTTCCATAGGCTTGCCGAGAAAGCGGGTTTTGGTGTTTTTAAGGGACAGGCTTTTCGTTCCCTCAAAAACCTGCAAAACAGCCTTTTTGCCCGAAATCTCAACAACACGCCCCGTTCTGACTGTACCGTCCTCCAAACGCATTTCCACAACCTCGTCGTAGGAAACGCCGTCAACGTCGTCAAGAACGACCAAAGGTCCGTTGATTTCACTTAATCCAACATACTGCAAACTCATTTTCAGACCTCCGTTCTAAGCTTTTTTAACTGCTGCTCGATTTCAACCTCAAGCTCCCTGAAAAGTCCCGGCTTGTCGTTAGGAATGTCATACTTCATTTTAACGACCTTTTCAAAAATTCCCGTATCGTTAATAGTGCTGACGGGCACGCCAAGCGCGACTACCTGTTTACAGTTATTGTAAAGGGCGAGAATAGTCCCCATCATACGGAACTGCTTTTCAAGGGGCACATAGGTGTCGTCCTTATGGTAGGCATTCTGCTGCAAAAATCCCACTCTGATTATGCGGGCGATTTCGATAACAAGTTTCTGATCCTCGGGGAGAACGTCCGAGCCTATCAGCTTAACAATTTCCATAAGTTTGTTCTCTTCAAGGAGAAGATTTGAAATCTGCTGACGGTACTTCATAAAATCAAGGCTTACGTTATCGTCGTAGTACGCCGTAAGGTCGTCGATGTACTCCGAATAGCTGTCATTCCAGTTTATGGCAGGGTAATGACGTGCATAAGCAAGGGATTTGTCAAGCGCCCAAAAGCAGCGTACAAAACGCTTAGTGTTTTGGGTAACAGGCTCGGAAAAGTCCGAACCCTGAGGAGAAACCGCGCCGATTATGGTTACCGAACCCTCTTTTCCGTTAAGGGTCTGCACATAGCCCGCTCTCTCGTAAAACTCGGAAATTCTCGAGGGCAGATAGGCGGGGAAACCCTCTTCCGCGGGCATTTCCTCCAAACGTCCGCTTATTTCGCGGAGAGCCTCCGCCCAACGGGAGGTAGAGTCCGCCATAATGGCAATATGATAACCCATATCGCGGTAATATTCCGCAAGGGTAATACCCGTATAAATGGACGCCTCACGGGCAGCCACGGGCATATTGGACGTGTTGGCAATAAGCACCGTCCTGTCGGTAAGAGCCTTTCCCGTTCTGGGGTCGACGAGTTCCGAAAATTCCTCCAAAACCTGGGTCATCTCGTTGCCGCGCTCGCCGCAGCCGATGTACACGATAATATCCGCGTCGCACCATTTGGCAAGCTGGTGCTGGGTCATAGTCTTGCCCGTGCCGAAACCGCCCGGGACAGCCGCCGTTCCGCCCTTTGCGATAGGCAGAATTGTGTCGATTATACGCTGACCCGTAATAAGCGGCTTGCTGATAGGCAGACGTTCTTTAAAAGGTCTGCTCTGCTTGATAGGCCACTTGTGGCAAAGGGTAAGCTCTGTAATCTCACCCTTTTCGTCCTTTATTTTAACAATAGTGTCGTTTATTGTGTAATCGCCGTCTTTGGCAGTCCAAACAACCTCGCCGCTTAAATTGGGGTGAACCATACAGCGGTGCTCGATAACGGGGGTTTCGGGGCAGGTTGCGTAAATGTCCCCGCCCGTGAGCATATCCCCTACCTTTGCGGTAACGGTGACTTTGTACTCTCTCGACGTATCAAGGGCAGAAACGTTTGCTCCCTCGGCGATAAACGCGCCGCTGAGCTCTTCAAGTTTACGCAGGGGACGTTCAATTCCGTCAAAAATATTTGAAAGAATTCCCGGTCCAAGCATTGCGGACATAGGCATGCCGCTGCCAGCCACAGGCTCACCGGGTTTCAGTCCCGTGGTGGATTCGTACACCTGAACGGTAGTTTCCTCCGAGGTAATGCCTATTACCTCGCCTATGAGCCTCTTAGTGCCCACATAGACCATTTCAAGCATAGAAAAGTCCTTAGTATCACGAACCTTGACAACAGGACCGTTTATTGAAAAAATAGTATTCAAGGCTATTACCCTCCCAAATAGAGATTACGCAAATACATTGCTGTTGGCAAAGGTGCGTTTCTGCTCCTCGACAGCCAAATCAAAGGTCTTGTCCGATATAGTGCCCTTTTCCTTGTTGTAGACCGACAAACCGCCCAGCTTTATCTTCTCGTCGGGAGAAAAAGTCACGTTGTCGGAGCGTATCGCCTTTTTCAGCGTGTCGGCGTACTTCATATCCTCGGGAGCGAGAAAAACCTCCGCGCCGTCGGAAACATGGGTCAAAAGCAGCTCTTTCACAAGCATATCCACATATTTGGGGTCGCCGCGGTACTCCGTAAGCCGTCTTTCAACCACTTCAAAAATTTTCTCCGTAAGCTCCTCACGGTGGCGGAGAACCGTCTTTTTCATATTCAGCTCCGCCTTTGAAATGTCGCGGACGTACTGACTTCCCGTTTTTTTCGCGCCAACGTCCATATGTCTCTCGGCGGTTTCTTTGGACTCCCGCTTAGCCTCGTCGAGAATGTTCTTTCTCTCCCGTTCAGCCTCCGCGAGCATATCGCTTACCTTGCCCTCAATCTCGAAATTAACCGCGTCGATAAACTTCTGCAGCTTTTCGTTGTTCATATCCATAAAAATTATCTCCTTTAAACTTTTTCCCAAATCCGCAGTTAAAACAGCAATATTTTATTTTTGTACCGTTCTTAACTGCGCGTCGGTTACTAAAGTTTTAATCCTATGGCGGATTCAATGTATCTCGAAATATTTTCCGTAATGTTCGACGTTGCGTGGCGGTCGGGAATTTCCACTATCAGCGGCTGCCTGCGGTTAAGCTTGTAGTCGTAAACAAGCTCCTCGCAAAGTTTAACAAGTTTTTCCGTCATCAGAATGACGGCGATTTCCTTGTCCTCCATTGCCGCCGTAAGCTCCTTGCGGACTTCCTCGGGGGTGTGAACCACAACTCCCTCAATGCCCGCAAGCCGCATACCAACCTGCGTGTCAACATTGTCGCTTATCAAATAAAAGCGCATAGCAGCCTCCGATTAAACAAACAGCATACACAAAGCCACGATAAATCCGTAAAGCGCGCAAGCCTCGCCCAGCGCAACGAAGATAAGAGCCTTTGAGAAAGACTTGGGGTCCTCGCTTATAGCACCGATAGCGGCAGGCGCGGCAGACGCGATTGCAAGACCGCCGCCGATAGCTCCCAGACCAACCGCCAACGCGGAGGCAATGTACATAAGTCCGTCAGTGCCGCCGTCGCCGTCTTCTTCTGTTTCCTCGGCAACCGTTGATGTACTGTCGTTCGCCTGACTTTCCGCGTAAGCGTTAAGTCCGAAAGGCAGCGCGGCGCATATAGCCATTACGCCGAAAAACGCGCAGAAGTTAGCGAGAAACGCTCTTTTTACCGACTTGCCGCTCTTGTGTTTTTTAACGGCAACGATTATCGGCAGCAAAAGAAGTCCCAAAACAACAGCGGGAATGAAAAAATAAATCAACATAATAAATTCCTCCAAAAAATTATTCTATGGTTTCATCATAGTTTATTTTAACGGGTGAAAACGGTTTGCCGTCCCCCGAATAAAAACGTGAGAACAGTTCGTAAAATTCAAGACGCATCGCCTGAATGCACACCAAAAGAGCCTCTATAGCCATTACGAAAATGTTGCCGAAAATTACCATTATAGGGGAAACTCCCGCCGACATACTTTTCGCAAGAGCCATTACAACAAGCATCATTGACGCGTGGGAAATCGCAAAACCGCCCACGCGGACGAATGAAAGCGAGTTGGACACATAACTGAGCAGAAACTCGAATATCTCAAAGAAGTTGGACGCTATAAAGTCCCCCACTCCGCTTTCAAACTCGTACTTTTTGCCTTTCACAAGGCAGCCGAGAGGTTCTCTCATAAACATCACTATCAGCGGCAGAATTATAAGCAGCAGCACATAGGGTACGCTGAACACCTTTGCGCCCAAAAGCGTGCCCACCAGTCCGCCCAAAATAGAGCCGTAGAAAACCAGCCCCGCAATGCCGTTGTTGCTGAAAAGAGCGTTTTCGTAATCCTTGTTTTTTATGCCCGTGACGATGTTTATTATTATCGAAACGATTATCAGCAGCACGCCCAATGCGATTGTCGCCACAAGTATCGGCGCGACGTTTTTCATAACCTTTAGCGGCAGGAACGGTATTCCCAAACTTTCGTAAACCGGGTCAAGCAGTTCCTCATAGCCGAACACGCTGCCGTAAATAAGCCCGAAAAACGCTCCCGAAAGTCCTATTCTTGTGATGATGGGACCCATTGACCATTTTTTGACCTTGCCCATAACCGCGCCGAATATTGCAAGAACTATGCCTTGTCCGAAATCGCCGAACATTATTCCGAACAGCAGCATATACGTCACCGCCACAAAGGACGTGGGGTTTATGCCGTTGTAGGACGGCAGACCGTACATATCCACAAACATTGAGAACGGCTTTGAAAACTTGCTGTTTTTCAGCTTTATGGGCGGCTGGAGCTTTCCGTTTGCGTCCGCGGGCTGGAGCACCACCGAAACGGTGTCAAGACCCTCAAACAGCTTTGTGAAGTTCTCCGCCTCGCTTTTGGGAATAAATCCCACAATATAAAACTTGTCGTTGACGATAGCCGCCTTGTTTCTCAAATCGAAGTTGTCGTGCTGTGCTTTCAGACGTGAGAATATTTTGCACAGCCTGTCCATTTCGGCGTTAAGAGCCTCGGAATACTTGTTTTGGCACTCCTCGATGACTTTCCTGTCGTCCTCCACCATTTTGTGCAGTTCCGCCGACGCCTCGTTTGAATCGCCGTGAACGAAGTCGGGAATATGAGTGCGCTCAAAATACAAGTCCTCGAAAATGTCGTCAACCTCCTGCTGATACGCAACCGGGACGAAATACATTCCCCAGTAGTACTCCTTTTCCTCGCTGAAATGCGTGAAATAAAATGGCTTGTCGTCATAGTAAGACAGCTTGTCGTAGCTGTCCACGGGCAGCCGCCCCAAACGGACTTTTATATGCTCGCAGGAGAAAATCTGCTGAAAGTCCGCCGTCATGCCCAAAAGGTGGTCGACCTGCGTCATAGCCTGCTCGTGAACGGAAAGCATTTCCTTAGCCTTGTTTTCGCTTTCCTTGATTTCGTTAAGATTTTGCCGCACTTTTTTAAGGTACTGTTCAATCTTGTACAGGCTCTCTTCCTCGACCTCGCCGTAGTCCGCGCTTGTGAACTTCACGCCCGACTGTGCGGAAATCTCGCTCAATTGCTTTAAAAGCGGAGTGTAAGGGTTTTCCTCCTTAAGGGTGGTAAAGCCGTTCTTTTTGCCCGCGATTTTCGACGCGGATTCAATATGAAAGCAGCCGCAGTCGCTGAGCTTTATCAGGACGTTGTCCAAGTCCTTTGTAAGCCCCGCGATGTTGACAAGCTCCATTTTTTCTATTGACATTAAGCGGTCACCTCTTTACATAATAATTAGCGATGCAATTTTATTTACCTCTATGCCGTAACGTATTCCCTCAATTATGCTGATAATGTTCTGCACCTCTATCTCCAGCAGGAAGATAAAGGAATACACGCTTAACGGCGCGGACGCCGAACGTTTCAGCATCAGCTTTGCGTACTTGTGTCTCAAACGCTGCGCGCTTTGTTCAAGAGAATTAATGTCGTAGCCGTTTTCAATCATTTGCTTTCCGTAATAGGTTTTAGAGAATTTTTTAATAAACTCCTCCGAATTGGGCGCGCTGTAAATCTCCCTCTGCTTAACCGCGGAAAGCCTGCCGTAAAACGGGAGCATGTCCTTTTCTATCTCCGTTTCCGGCTCGCCGAAAAACGCCGTCAGCCGGTACGCGTTGATAATATTGATAAGGTCGATGTCGGAATCAAGCAGGTTGGTGAATTGCTCCACGTCCCTTTTCTTAAAGCGCAGCGACGCTTTCAGCCTTTCGATGTAGTACGACCTCAAAAGCGTTTCGCACTTAGTAACGTCCACCAAACCGTCTCCGCTCGGGCGGATATTTTTCAGCACGTCGTAATAAGGCGTTTTTTTGAGGAATTCCAAAAGCTCGTTAAAATCGGTTATCTTAGCAAGCTCAATCAGGTCGAAAGACGTTAAATCGTTGATGTAAATGGGAACGTCCGCAATAAGTTTTTGTGACTTCGCGTTTATAAACCGTATACACCGCAGTATCTCGTCTATTTCCGTCTGAAGTATTTTGTAGTTGTAGAATTCCTGCTTTGAAATATGCTCAAAGCCCGTAATGCGCATATACGTCTCAAAAATACTTCTCCGCAGCAGGTTTTCAAGCATGCCTCTGTGAATGGTGTTGGTGTCTATCGAGGAAAGCAGCCCGCTGTAATGGGTGTTCCTTTTAAGATACTCCGCAACCTCCGAAACGCTCTGCTTGTTCATCATCTCGGTGTAATCCTGCGGCTGTACGCGTTTTCCGTATATCGCCATAATTTTGGCAACCGTCGCGTTGTAATTCCTTAGCACGGCAAGGCTACTCCCCTTTCACGAAAATTAAAAATCAAACGTTTACAATGGACTTGAAAATCTCATCCTCCCACTTTCTGCGGCTCTTTTCAAAAACGTTGTCGAGACGGGCAATCTCCTTTTTGGTGCTTTCCTCAATTTCGGCAAGTTTTTGCTCCGCTTTCTTTTTTTCGTCAAGGCTCATCTTGTTAAGTTTTTCATCAGCCTCTTTTATTTTGTCCTTGATGAGCTTTTCCTGCTCCGCCTTGGCGTCGGCAATAAGCTGATTTTTTTTCTTTTCAGCCTCTTCGAGCCTTGTCTTGGCGTTTTCCTCGATTTTGAGAATGCTCGCAATAACATCTTCCATAACAAAACAATCCTCTCTTATATTATTACGCGGCAATGCCGTACTCTTTCGGTACGGCGTATTCCGCTCAGTTTTTCAAGCTGTGCAGCGGCGCGGGTATCTGCCCGCCCCTGCCTATGAATTTCGACGGAGAATAAGTATTCACCCTCATAACCGGACCTTTTCCGAAAAGTCCGCCCCAGTCGAGAACGTCTCCCTCTTTCATGCCTATGGCGGGGATTATTCTCACCGCGGTGGTCTTGCTGTTTACCATACCTATAGCCGCCTCGTCGGCGATTATGGCGGAAATAACGTCCTCGGTGGTGTCCCCGGGAATACAAATCATATCAAGCCCCACGGAGCAAACAGCCGTCATTGCCTCCAGCTTTTCAATGGCAAGCGCGCCGCATTCCGCCGCCGCAATCATTCCCGCGTCCTCGGAAACGGGTATAAACGCCCCCGAAAGTCCGCCGATTCTGGAGCAAGCCATTACCCCGCCCTTTTTAACCGCGTCGTTGAGAAGAGCGAGAGCCGCGGTAGTTCCGCACGCGCCGCATTTTTCAAGACCTATTTCCTCAAGAATGTAAGCCACGCTGTCCCCCACCGCGGGAGTGGGCGCAAGGGAAAGGTCTACAATTCCAAAGGGCACGCCCAGCCTTTCCGAGGCAGTAACGCCCACAAGCTGTCCAACCCGTGTTATCTTATATGAAGTTTTCTTTATCACGTCGGAAATTCCGGTAATATCCGCGTCGGGGTACTTCCTCAAAGCCGAACGAACCACCCCCGGACCGGAAACTCCCACGTTTATAATGCAGTCCGGCTCGCCCACGCCGTGGAAAGCTCCCGCCATAAAAGGGCTATCCTCAACGGCGTTGCAGAACACCACAAGCTTTGCCGCGCCGAAACATTGGTTGTCAACCGTAAGCTCCGCGCTTTTCTTGACAATGCCGCCCATAATTTTGCAGGCGTCAAGGTTAATTCCCGTTTTGGTGGAACCCACGTTTACCGACGAGCAAACGCAGCTTGTGGAGGCGAGAGCCTCGGGAATGGATTCGATAAGCCGCCTGTCCCCCGCCGAAAAGCCTTTCTGAACAAGTGCGGAGTAACCGCCTATAAGGTTTACGCCGCAGGCTTTGGCAGCCTTTTCCATAGTCAGCGCAAACTTAACGGGACTTGCATTGCAAGCCGCCGAAACGATAGCTATAGGCGTAACGGAAAGCCTTTTGTTGATAATGGGAATTCCGTACTCCTTTTCGATGTCCTCGCCGACTTTAACAAGGTTCTGCGCACGGCTTGTTATCTTGTCGTAAACCTTTTCGCAAGCCCTGTCAATATCGCTGTCGATGCAGTCCAGCAGCGAGATACCCATAGTTATGGTTCGTATGTCAAGACATTCGTCCTGTATCATACGGATAGTTTCAAGTATATCATGAACGTTGATCATACATATTCTCCTAAGGCGTTATATTTTATGCCGTGTTATATCTTATGCATCGTGTTGAAAATTTCCTCGTGCATAGTGTGAATGTTCAGCCCAAGTTCCTCGCCGAGCTTTGTCATTCTTGTGACAAGCTCCGTAAAATCCTTGTTGAGCCGTGAAATATCCACCAGCATAATCATCGCGAACATATCCTGCAAAACGCTCTGCGTGACCTCGATCACGTTGGCGTTGTATTCCGTGCAAATGCCGCTTACCTTTGTGAGAATACCCACCGTATCCTTTCCTATAACCGTAACAACCGCTCTCATTACTGTTCCACCCTTCCGGAAAAATTAGGCAGCGAAAATTTACCCGAAACTGCCGCATATTAAATATGTATATTATCATATCACAACATTGTGAATATTTAAAGATAAAATTTCAACAAATTTCCCTGCCTATTTTCCGAAAAATATGGTATATTTTCAGTAATTATGTTGCAATCGTAAACAATTTTTTATTTAAATTGTACGTATTTTGCCATAAATTATGTATTTTTACAAAAAACTGTAAGTAATCAGGTCAATGACTGTTCCGCCGAACCTTTGGGAGATTTTACAAAAATAAGCTTGAAAATCGTCCGTACCGCGGGCTGAATAAAGAAAAGCTGCGTAAAGAACGCGAACGGGAAGTTAAAGCATACCAGTTTCAGCCAGTTGGCAAGCAGGGTTATAAAGTTAAAGCCCGCGTAGTAGGGGTAGTACAGAAACGCCGCGATAAGGCTCATTGCGGGGCACATAAGTCCCACGGTGGCGCAGATTATCGCCGACTCGAAAATTACCGGGTGCGTCTCGCGGGGATTAAAAACCTTGCAGGCAAGTTTGAACGAGGCGGGACTTCCCATAAAAATTTCAAGCAAGTAAGCGAGGATAAACTCAACCAAAACAACTCCCCATATTGGGACGTATCTTCCGCACATATACACTCCTCCCTGCTTGTTTATGGCGGCGATAACGCCGTTTTCCCCGTTTATCTGCATAAGTATGCTGCCGTTCACCACGTAAAGGCTGTAGAAAACGTAAGCGTGAACCGTGATTATAACGGTTATGAGGGCGAACATCTTCCTCTGAAAATTAGTCGTAGGCATAAAAACAATTCCTTTCAAGCGCACAAAAAAACACGCCGCCGCTTAGCACGTAAATCATAAGGTGTACCGTAATCAGATTTACGCGCCGATAAAAAAGGGGCGCAACGTGTGTCGTTAGTGCAGTATTAAATTTTGCCGATTTAAAATCAACAGTAATTATTTTAGCACAAACTTGCGCCTGTTGTCAATGCGGATTTTTAACAAATTTTCCAAAGGCATTTAAAAAAATTTTTGGATAAAATTCTTATTTACATCTTATGTGAAATTGCCGTTTTAGTGCAATTGACGAAATTTTTCCGCAATTGCGAAAAAATATTTTTCCCGGACGGAAAATGTGGTATAATTAAACTGTATATTACCGAAATGAAAGGAAGTTCCCCAAAATGAACCTTATCGACTGTCACACACATACGCAGTTTTCCGTGGACTCGGAGGCGGATATTACGGAAATGATTGAAAAAGCCGTTAGTCTCGGACTTGCGGCATACGCCGTTACCGACCACTGCGAATGCAACCGCTGGTATTCCGCCGAGCATTACCCCGACGAGGACACCTACCGCTACTATGATTTCGGCAGGGACTTTGAAAACTCCGTTTCCGCCGTGACGGAGCTTAAAGAAAAATACGGCGGCAAGCTCAACCTCATCTGCGGCGTTGAAATGGGACAGGCTACCCACGATTACGGTATTGCCGAGAAAATCGTGTCCGACAGCCGCGTGGACTTTGTTATCGGCTCAATGCACCAGCTCCCCAAAACCGAGGATTTCGCCTTTATGGATTACGGGAAAATGTCCCCCAAAGATATAGCAGACCTTGCGGAAAGATACTTTCTTGAAATCAACAAGCTTTGCAAATGGGGCAAATTCGACGTTCTGGGACATCTTACATATATTTTGCGCTATATGGAGGGCGAGGGCGGCGTAAAGGTGGATATGTCCCCCTACGAGGAAATAATACGGGACAGCTTTAAACTGCTGATACAAAACGGCAAGGGCATTGAGATAAACACAAGCGGCTTGCGGCAGAAGTACGGGGACGTTTTCCCCAGCCTTTATTGGGTAAAAATTTTTAAGGAAATGGGCGGCGAGGTGCTTTCCCTCGGTTCGGACGCCCATACAGCCGAGGACTTGGGCAAGGGCATTGCCGAGGGCGCGGAAATTGCCAAAGCGGCGGGTTTTGAGTATTTGTGTTATTTTAAGGAAAGAAAGCCGAATTTTATAAAAATATAGACAAACGGGAAATTTTGGTGTATAATTATAAAAACAGGAGGTATACGTCAAATGAAAATAATCAAAATAATATACCGTATTTTATATTTGCTGTTTGTTTTCGGAGCAATCGTTTCCGTTGTCTGCGCTGTTATTTCGGTGTATGAAAACAGTGCGCGGTTTCAATTATTCGACATTGAAAGCTATTATGGGGCTGAAGCTTATTTCCGGGCGGCTTGCGTATATCTATCCTTTTATTGCGGCGCATTTATATTTATTCCGATTGCCGCTTTAGCCCTGCAAGTTTTCTGCCGTATAAAAAGCAAATGTGCAAAATAATTTTATAAATTTATATTTTTAATGATATGGAGGAAAAACGTATGGACACGCTTAT
The DNA here is from genome assembly GCA_023665505.1 of Ruminococcus sp. Taxonomy (GTDB): domain Bacteria; phylum Bacillota; class Clostridia; order Oscillospirales; family Ruminococcaceae; genus RGIG8773. The sequence goes on along the minus strand of JAMPDU010000005.1, from coordinate 6,699 downwards.
CAATCTTCTCAAACAAAACGCCAGACTTTCCTGCAAAGAGCTTGCCGCTATGACGGGAGCTACGGAAAGCGAGGTCGAGGCAAAAATCAAGGAATATGAGCACGGCGGCGTTATCAAGGGCTATTCCGCCATAATTAACGACGAGGCGGCGGACAAGAACAGCGTTACCGCCTTTATCGAGGTAAAGGTCACGCCCAAAGCCGACTGCGGTTTCGACGATATTGCCAAAACCATTATGATGTACGACGAGGTGGAAAGCCTTACCCTTATGTCGGGGGCGTTTGACCTTGCCGTAACTATCAGCGGCACAAACTACAAGGAGATAGCTCTTTTCGTGGCGCAAAGGCTCTCCACAATTGACGGGGTAATTTCCACCGCCACACACTTCATTCTCAAACGCTACAAGGAAAAAGGCATTTTCTTTGACGAGGAAACCGCCGACGAAAGGGGTTATGTTTCTCCATGACGGACTATGAAAATCTTATTTCCAAAAAGTGTCAAAGCCTTAAACCCTCGGGCATAAGGAAGTTTTTCGACATTGCCGCCACTATGGAGAACGTCATATCCTTAGGCGTGGGCGAACCCGACTTCCACACCCCTTGGGCGGTGCGGCAGACGGCTATTTCCACCCTCGAAAAGGGCAGAACCGTTTACACCGCCAACTCTGGACTTATGGAACTGCGGAAAACAATATGCGGCTACATCAAAAGAAAAATCGGCGTTGAGTACGAACCCGAAAGCCAGCTTATCGTTACGGTGGGCGGCTCGGAGGGTATCGATTTGGGAATACGCGCCCTTATCGACCCGGGAGACGAGGTTCTTATAGTCGAGCCTTGCTTTGTCTGCTACGCCCCTATCGTGGAACTTACAGGCGGGGTTGCCGTACCAATTGAAACCACTGCGGACACGGGTTTCAAACTTACAGCCGAGGCTTTGAAAAGCAAAATTACCGACAGGACAAAACTGCTGATACTCCCCTTCCCCAACAACCCCACGGGGGCGGTTATGACTAAGGCAGACCTTGAACCTATCGCGGAAGTCCTGCGGGACACGGATATAATGGTGCTGTCGGACGAGATTTACTCCGAGCTTACTTACGAGGGAAAGCATTTCTCCATAACCAAGCTTGAGGGTATGAAAGAGCGCACCCTGCTTGTGAACGGCTTTTCAAAAGCCTTTGCAATGACGGGCTGGCGGCTGGGCTATGTGGCAGGACCCGCGCCCGTAATCAAGCAGATGCTGAAAATTCACCAGTACGCCATAATGTGCGCGCCCACGGTGTCCCAGTACGCGGCGGTGACGGCAATGACCTCCTGCGACGGCGAGGTGGAAAAAATGGTGAACGAGTACAACATACGCCGCCGCTGGCTTGTGAACGCCCTCAACGAGATAGGTCTGACCTGCTTTGAGCCGAAAGGCGCGTTTTACGTGTTCCCCTCCATAAAGTCCACGGGGCTTACCAGTCAGAAATTCTGCGAGGAGCTTTTGTACAGGCACAACGTAGCGGTCGTCCCGGGAGACGCTTTCGGCGCAAGCGGCGAGGGGCATATACGTATTTCATACGCATACTCCCTTAAACATCTTATGGAGGCGGTGGAAAGAATGGCAGAATTCATAAACGAAATAGGAGGAAACGGAAAACCATGAATAATTTTAACAAAAATGAGAAATTTGTCCTTAAAATTTTAAAAAAGCGTTTTCAGGACAGCGTATTGAACGGGAATGAATTGATACTTGAAAATGAACAGCTTTCCATAAAAGTAAAGGTTCCCGATATACAACAGCACCGTCCCAACGCCGTAACCGCAGAGACAGTGTATCTTATAGAACATCCGCTTTTTGACGAGACGCTGATTGAAGTCTGCGCAGGCGTTGGAGAGGACATTTCAAGCGCTCTGATAAATGCCGCGGAAAGCTTTTACTGCGGGGTAGCAGTTTCAATCATCGCATCTCTCAAATGTACAGGTCATTCAGACAAATTTTCATTAACAAGCAGTTTGCCGGGAAAAGAGACAGCTTTCCGCGGAGCTTGCGGCATACCTGTTCTGCGGTCAGGAAGTGTTCCTGCTGCGACTGATTTGTGGGGTGTGATAAAGGAATTTATTCCCAAATATTTGGGTACTAAAAACGCATACTGGATAAAATTATTTGCTGCCCGCTCCAAAGAAAACATAACCGCCGAGGTAAGGATAAATAATACAGTCTATTCTGACATAAGCGGCAAGCTTACAGAATATGCCGAAAAAACTTTCAGCGGCGAGATATACAATTCTCAAAAAGAGTTCGTATTGCTTATCAGAGAAAAACCCGCCGAAAGCAAATTTCCCTCGGGACAAGTCAAGCAATATGCCATACGCGCCGTTGATATTATAAAGTCATCAAAAAATATTGACGCTGCAATGGAAAAGATTTATTTTATGTGTAAAGATATGACACTTGCATACGAGCTTGCCATGTTTACGCCTGAAATCTATGCACAGGCAGTACTTGATATTGAAGAACCTGACTATGTGTACATCTGCCGCGGCGGTGTTAAAACGCCGGTAAAACGTTCGGCTATAAGAGATTACGGATATATTGAAAGCGCTGTCAGGGAATACATACATAAAGCCCGCCCGAACGGTGATGAAAATTTAAAAATAATTGGGTTCAGTTCAAAGCTTAATATTGTTCACAAATTAATAATGCAGGGTTCAAAAATTGAAAATATCAAGTTTGAAGGTGTATATTACAATGTACCCGATTATTTTGAAATAAGATAACATTGAGGTCGTTTTATGAACAGTATCACAATAACCGCCCCCGCCAAAATAAACCTTATGCTTGACGTTACGGGCAAACGTCCCGACGGGTATCACGAACTTGTTACGGTAATGCAGAGTATTTCCCTGTCCGATACGGTTTTTGTGCAGACAAACAACAGCGGTGAAATCACCGTTGACTGTAAAGGCGTACAACTTAACAGTGTTTCTGACAACATTGCGTTTAAGGCAGTAACGGCGTTTTACGGTCATACAAAAATTTCCTGCACCGGACTTCACATTTTGATTGACAAGCAAATTCCTTTACAGGCGGGCTTGGGCGGCGGCAGTGCGGACGGCGCGGCTGTTCTTATCGCTTTGAATAAAATCCACGGCTTTGTCTGCGCAAGCGAGGAGCTTTGCGAAATCGGTGTAAAGCTCGGCGCGGACGTGCCTTTCTGCCTTACAGGCGGAACAAAGCTATGCCGCGGTATCGGCGAGGAGATTTCCTATGTCCCGCCCCTTGAAAGCTGCTTTATTGTTGTAGCTAAGGGAACGGCGGGGATTTCCACAAAAAAAGCCTATCAAAAAATTGACGGTCTCGCTTCCCGCAAAGCAGCAGATATTTCCCTTTATGACGGTACTGTCGGCTCTCTGAAAAAGTTAGGCGGGAATATTTTTGAGGAAGTCGCCGATAACGGGGACGTTTCCAAAATAAAACAAATTCTGACGGACTTCGGCGCGGAATATTCCGCTATGAGCGGCAGCGGCTCGGCGGTTTTCGGAATATTCCGGGAGGGAAAGTCCGCCGAAAACGTCTGTAAAGCCTTACGCCTTGACGGCTATTTCGCGGAAAAATGCATACCGCTCTCCTATGGGGCAAAGATTTTCGACAGGTAAATTTTTGTGCAAATCAACAGCAAATCATACAAAAAATTATAGGAATTGTAGAATAAATTTGAAACTGTTCGATAACTATTGAAAAAAAGTTTAAAATATATTAAAATATAATAATGGATATATTTTATTATGAGGTGAGCTAATCAATGGGCGCAAATTTAATTCTGTACGGTCCTCCCGGAACGGGTAAGACTTATAATACGGTCGCTTACGCAATTTCTATCATTTACGGACGTCCCGTCCGCGAGGTTATGAAAGACAATTACGACGACCTTCTTGAAAAATACCACGCTTTGAAAACTCTTTACGGTCAGATTGAGTTTACCACTTTCCACCAGTCCTTCGGCTACGAGGAATTTGTTGAGGGTATCAAGCCTGTGTTCATTCAGGTTATGAACGAGCGGGGCGAGCGTTCCCGTAAGGAGGAAATGGTCTACCGCGTGGATCAGGGCGTTTTCAGGCGTTTCTGCGAGGAGGCGGCTAAGAACCCTGACGAAAAATACGTGTTTATCATAGACGAGATAAACCGCGGTAACGTCTCGAAAATTTTCGGTGAAATGATTACAATTATCGAGCCGACGAAACGTATCGGGCAGCCGGAGGCAGCCACGGTAAAACTTGCCTATTCCCAAGAGCCTTTCGGCGTACCGGAAAACGTGTACATAATCGGCACGATGAACACCGCCGACCGGTCTATAGCAATGCTTGACACGGCTCTGCGCCGACGTTTCGACTTTATTGAAATGATGCCAAACGCCGAGCTTTTGGACGGCGTTGTGGTGGACGGGGTTGACATCAAACAGCTTATTCTCAAAATCAACAAGCGTATTGAAATTCTGCTCGACCGCGAGCACACTATCGGACACGCCTATTTTATGCAGCTTAAGCAGCGTCCCACGCTGGCGGTTTTGGCGCACATTTTCAAGAACTCCATCGTTCCCCTGTTACAGGAGTATTTTTACGACGATTACGAAAAAATACGCCTTGTTTTGGGGGATTCCAACAAGGCTGAAAACGAGCAGTTTGTCCGCACCACGGCAGTTGACTACGCGCAGATTTTCGGCTCGAACGCGGAGCTTTACCTCGAAAATGACGAGGTGTACACCATAAACAACGCGGCTTTCGCCAATATAAACGCATATTTGAAGATTTAACGGTGTTTGTATGAATAAAAAATTAAAACGCTATATAATTACGGAGTCGGAATGTTTCGTTAAGGAAAAAAATCCCGACGCCCTCGACCTTGGAAAAATTCTCCTGTCGGAGCAGAATTTTGAGCGTCTTGACGACTTTGCCGCAAGCCAAAAATATTCCGTCATGCAGAAGTTTACCCTTGAGGACGGCAGAGAGGCGTTAAGACCCACAAGATACGTGGGAATAATCATGCTTAAGGACGGCACTCAGATTGAGATACTGCCCCAAATAAAGAGTGATTTCGACGAAAATATCATTGTCTCGAAAATGCTTATGCTCCGTATGCTTGACGCTATTCGGGAAGTCCCAATTAAAAATGTCGACGAGCTGTACTTCAAAAAGGAGCAGCTGAGCATTTTTGAAATGTGCGTCAGAATGTTTACGGACGAGGTTCTGAACGTCGTAAGAAACGGCTTGAAACAGACCTACGTCCCCTATCAGGGCAACGAAATGTTCGTTAAGGGAAAGACCCTTTATTCCGAGCACGCCCGTAAAAATTTCGCCCACAAGGAACGTTTTTATGTTGAGTACGACGTTTTCAGCGTAAACCGCGCCGAAAACAGGCTTATCAAAAAAACGCTGGAAATTCTTGACAAACTGTCCTCAAACAACCTCAACAAGAAAAAGCTGCGTATGCTGCTGACTTCCTTTGACGAGGTTGAGTCCTCATTAAAGCCCAACGACGATTTCAGAAACAGCGTTGAGGACAGGGGCATGAACAAATACTTTAACGCAATGAAGTGGTGCAGGCTTTTCCTGCTGAACAGGGGTACTACCTTTACAACAGGCGGCAGGGTTAAGTACGCAATGCTTTTCCATATGGATAAGCTTTTCAGCGCGTGTATAGCCTCCAGCCTGCGAAAGCAGATAGACCGCACAAACTACTATTTTATGACCCCCGAAAAGATAAGCAATTCCATAAGCAACACGGGCATGGATAAGGAAATGAAACCCATTTCCGACTTCTACATAAAAAACAGGCTCACGGGGAACACCATAAACGTCCGCTTTAAATTCAAGAATTTCAGCGACTATCACGGTCCCGAGGTTGAGAATACGGTGCTTGTTTTCCCCGTTACCGAGGTGCTTAACACTACGTTCAGCGGCATAGGCAAGACAATGTACCTCATCGACCTGAACGATATTGACAACAGCGTATCGGTACTTACCGAAACATTTTTTGTATAAAAAGTTAAAAAACTATTACGGTAAAATTAAAGAGCAAGGCTTTTGCAGCTTTGCTCTTTTTGTTATCTCACAATTCCTCCGGTTCTTTTTTTATCCTGAAAACAATCCTGAAAAAATTCGCCAAAAACTTCGGGCTTTTAATAACAACGATTTTCATATGTAACAACCTCCATATTGATTTGTAATATATATTATTCAAGTCCCAAAATTTGGTGCTATTTTTTTGAGAAAATTACCAAAAGCTGCCCTTTATGCACCGAAATCACGCACTTTTCCCGGGTAATCTCGTTGCTGACCCCCAGCGGGAACGTGTTGTCCAGCCTATGCTCCGTCAAATCGTATTTCGTCCCCCGCGACGTCAGCACCGCCGCCTCGCCGTAGGCAAACAGCGAGATGTACATTCCCTCTCTGCGGGCATAGGTGTACTCACCCTCGTTCAGCAGTTCCACCGCGTCGTTTTCGCCGATAAGCCTGCCGAAACCGCCCCGCCCCAAAATGTACGCCAAAGTCTGAATATTTGCAAAGGTGTGGTCGAGCCGTCCGCCCAGACCGCCAACAATGGAAATATCGTCAAAACCCCTATCCAACGCGGTTTTCACCGCAAGCATGGTATCGGTATCGTCCTTTTCGGCGGCGACGGTGATAAGCTCTCCGCAGTCGGTACGGTCGGGCTTAC
>JAMPDU010000059.1 GCA_023665505.1 Ruminococcus sp. | reverse complement strand
TTTGAATCCGTCCGCCAGCCGATAAAGTTGTAACCGTTCTTAACAGCCTGCGGAGCGAGGGATACTGCGTTTTCTCCCGCAAAAAACGTCTTTTTGGCAATTCTGTCCGAGTCAATTCGGAAGGTCACCTCGTAGCCTTTAACATACACCCTCGCTTCCCCCGCAAAAATATATGAAATCTTTTTCGTGATTTCATCATCGTAGCAAAGATATATGGTCTTGTCGGAAACCTCCTCCAAAGCGTTGTAGTCCGCAAGGCTCGTCACGCGAATGAACATATCTCCAAGATTGTTTCCGATAGAATTTATCTCGTTTTTCAGCCGTTTTATGCTGCTTTCCGCGTCCTCTGCGGACTCCGCAAGCAGGTCAAGCTCTCCGATAACATTCCTTGCGGAAAATATGCAGCTGCCGTCCGCGACAGTATCGCCGACGTACAGAATATTCGCATACTCCTTAGGCTCGGATAATGCGGTAACGCCGCTTTGTACGCAGTACAGAGTAACCCATTCCGGAGTGTTTTCGCATAAAGCAAAATCCCCTGCAGAGTAGGATTTACCCCGCTGCAAAGTCCCTGAAAATCCCCCGCCGCCGCTTGCGGAAGTGATTATCGAAAAGGTCTGAGCAAGACCCAATATTTCCGTGTCGGAAACTTCAAAAGCGGCAAGTTCCATATTGAAAAAGGTGTTGTTGTAGTTGATGTCCATATCTCCCGTAAGAGGTGAAAGTTCCTCCGAAACCTCCGTCAAAAGCTTAATAGGCTCGTCGGAGTTCGACAGGTCGAGATTTATGTACAGCCTGCCCTTCAGAACATTTTCGCCGCCGCTAAGCTGAACGTCAATATCGGTTTCGTAAACCTCGAAAAACCGTCCCCGTATCATTCCGAAACCCTGAGAAATATGCAGCGTACTGCCCGCCGCCGATATATCGCAGCCTTTGAAAATCCCGTTTGTTCCGATAACCGTCTGGTTAATGATAGCATCGTCCTGCGGAGTAACGCTGCCGCCCTTGAACGTCTTTAAAACTATGCTTTCAGACATTTCTGTCCCTCCTTAGTATTTTTGTAAGGTCAATCCTGACCGTGCCGAAAATCAGCTTGACAGTTTTGCCGGTTTCACGCCCCGTAAGTATGCTGCGGTAGGAAATCCCGTCGGAAATGATGTTGACTTCCTGACCGAATTTAAGGCTTTCGGGATTTATCAGGCTGTCGTTTTTTAACACCGTCAGTTCAATTAAATTCGAGAACGAAAGTCCGCCGAAAACGGACGCCGCCTCTTGTATTGCAAGGCTGTTAAAGCTGCCGCCCTCCTCGGTCTGCAGAGAACGCATTTCGCATACCACCGGAGTAATTCTGTCGGTATTTTTCCTGTCATAGGACAAGTCGCTGTGCAGAAAATATGTGACGGAATTTTCATAGTTTTCCGCATCGTACAAAATCAGCTTGTTTATGTCGGCGTTGCTTTTGCCGATGATTACGTTCTTTTTCAGAACGTTCGGCAGGTCGCTTTCAATTGTAATCACATTTCCGGACGCCTTTCCGATTATGACGTTCACAGCTTTTTTCTGAACGTCAAGCCGGGTTTCAACGACAATTCCGTACTTCTCCAGAGCGGGAACTATCACGGAATCAAGCAGGCTCACAATGTTGTAATGCCCGCCTTTTTCAGACGGGGTAATGTGAAAATTCCAGTCATAAGTTTTAGATGTTACGGAAACCTTTAAACCTTTGATGTTCTGCAGACCGTCCTCGTTTTCAATAAAATTTTCACGGATTTTTCCGGCGATAAAGCTTTCAAGAGTTCCCTCTCCCTGTTCGTTTGTGTCGAATAAAATCTTTGCGTCAAAAAGCTCGGAAAGCGGTTTGTAATCTATACTTTGCAGATTTTTGTCCTCTCCCCGGGAAATTTCCGTGATAATTCCCGCGTATTCCTCGCCGTCCCTGTATATTCGGATATATCCGCCGGGACTTGCATCGGGTACAGCAAAAACCGTAACCATGTTGCCGTCCGGAGAAAGATAGTCCTCGCAGTATGAAATTTCGTTCACATTCGTACTGCCGATAAATTTAAAATCGGGCGTGAAAATCTCCACGCTATACGGTTTCATAGCTTATCCTCCCCTCCACAAAAACGTTCAGAGCGTTAAGTCCGTCATGGGAAACGGAAATTCTGTTGCTTCCGTATTGAAGATGAAAGAAACGCTCCGTTGAAAAATCGCACTGCTGATAGCGGTTCGCGACAAGCTTTCCGCCGACGCCAAGCTCCTTTATGCTGTAGGGTATCGCCGTGGTGTCGATAACAAGCCTGTTCCCTGCAGGCACTGTTCCGATGTACGCCCCCGTTTTTGTCAGAACGTTGTTCACATAATGTTTCCATTTCGGATTTACGCACTGCCCGTAAACCGTTATCCTGCAGGGACTGCTCTCGCGGCTGCCGCTTTCGATAAGTACGGTGTTCTGCGAAACGTCCTCATATGTGTAGGGATATTTAAAGGGGTACACCTTTCCTCCGATTTTTTTGGTGTCGGCGGAAACCTTTACGGAACGGTAAAAAAGTCCCTCGGCGGCGAAGGTCACATTGCACACAAGGGACGAACCGCCCGTTCCGAGTTCGCTTTTTTCAATCGAAACAAGCCGTACGGCAATATTGTAAGTCTCGTCCGTCCGATACGAAAGGGTAAGTGGGTCTGCCCTCGCAAACCCCGTAAATCTGCGGTATTCGCCGTAAGGGTCAGCCCCCGCGAACAGTATCGCCCCGTTTATCATACCCTGTGAAAAGCTGTCCTCAAGGGGACGGAATTCAGAGCCTATCTGCTCAAACCGAACGCTGTCCGAAAACCCGAACCCGCCGATGGAATGGAAAAAGGACTTCCTTTGGTTCAAATCGTAGGTTTCGCCGTCTGCGTTTGCAAGGAAAAATTTTCTCATCTGTAAGACCTCCCAAGCTGACGGTTTATGCCGTCCGAAAGTTTGCCCACAAGCGTCCCGGAATCAAGCACGATTTGTCTGCGTGAAATCTGCGGAAGATACTTTTCCATAAGCCTTGAAACCGTATCGAGCCGTTTCGCAGCGGTATCATTTTCGGAGGATACCGTCCCGTATGAAAACCCGCCTTTCAAAGCGGGCATATCAACTCCGATTGAAGTCCGGGGGAGAGTTAAATCCTCGGCAACATCGGAAATTGCCGAACGAACAGCGTTTCTGCTTTTTTCGATACCCTCGGCAAGACCTTTCATAAAGTCGGGCATCCAGCTTTCGTAATCGGTGAGCGGACCCTCGTCCGGAACTGAAAAGTGCAGATGGGATTTTATGGTTTCCGCAACCCCGCATACGGCATCCTTGACCTGCCCCGCAGCGGCTTTTATGCCGTTTGCGATGCCCGCAATAAGGTCTTTTCCCCAGTTTACCGCTTCTTTTGCAAGGTTCAGAATGTGGTCTTTTATGAACGAAAATCCGTCCTTGACAGCGTCGAAAATCCTGCTCATTGTCTCCGAAACTCCCTCCGCAAGCTTTGAGAAAACGCTGAAAACAGCCTCGCCGATTGCTGCTGCAATTGTTGTGACGGTTTCCTTGATACTGTTCCAAATCTGCGAAAGCGTGTCCTTGATTGCGGTAACGATTGAGATTACGGATTCCTTTATGCCGTTCCAAATCTGCGTGACCGTTTCTTTTATGGCTGTGACAATATTCACCACCGCCGACTGTATATTTTCCCAAGCCGCCGAGACAGCCGACCTTATTCCCTCCAGAGCGTAGGAAATGCCGTCCTTAATTGAGTTCCATATGTTTACGGCGGTTTCCTTGATTGCGTTCAGAGCAGTTAAAATCACGTCTTTTACGGCGTTCCAGGCTGTGGAGCAGAGGTTTTTGATTGCGTCAAAAGCCGCCGAAACAACGTTTTTTACGCCCTCCCAAGCGGACTGAATAAAGTCCTTTATCGCGTTCATAGCAGTTTTTGTGGCGTTGGAAACAGCCTCCCAGGCGTTTGACACAACGGTTTTCACGGCGTCGAGAGCGGAAGTGAACACGTTTTTTACACTTTCCCATATCCCGGAAAAGAATCCGGCAAGTCCGCTCCATATTGTTTGGGACAGAGAAATTATCCCCTCCCAGGCGGAGGAGAGAAAGCCTGTAATTCCGTCCCAGGCTGCGGCGGCTGCCGACCGTATGCTTTCCCATATTCCCGAAAAGAAGTCGGAAAGTCCCGACCATACCGTGTTTGCAAGGCTTACAATGCCCTGCCATACCGTACCGAAAAATTCGGTCAGACCGTTCCATACGTCTGCTGCCGCCGATTTGATGTTCTCCCAAAGGTTTATCCAGAACTCGCGGAAAGCATCGCACTTGTTCCAAAGCACAACAAAAAGAGCAATTACTGCAGCGACAGCGGCGGCTATCAGCGTTACCGGGTTTGCGGCGGACAATGCGGTAAAAAGAGCGGTTACGGCTGTTTTAAGTACGCCGATAACCGTCCCCGCTTTTGAAACTACGGAAATTACCGTACCCACGGCTGTGACGATTTTGCCGATTACCGTTATGACGGGAGCGGCAGCGGCGACGAAAAGTCCGATATTTACGATAGTTTTTTTCGTACCCTCGTCCATACTGTTAAGCTTGTCGACAAAGCCTTGAATATGCTCCACAATGCCCTTTATTGCGGGCAAAAGCAGCTCACCGAAAGAAATGGCAAGGCTTTCAAGAGCGGACTTCAAAAGGGTAAGCTGCCCCTGCAGATTGTCAAGCTGAGTTTCAGCCATTTGCGCCGCCGCCCCGCCGCTGTTGATAATTGACTGCTGAAGACTGTCCCAGCTTTCGCCCGTACTTGCAAGCAAGGCATTTATCGCCGCCAGGTCGGTTTTGTTGAAAATCGTGGCAATAATATTGTTTTTGTCGGCTTCGGTAAGTCCGTCCATACTCGTATTCAAATCGCCGAGAACGCTGTTGAGAGAACGCATATTTCCCTCAGAATCGTAGACCTGAAGTCCAAGCTGTTCCATTTGAGCAGCCGCCTTGTCGGTGGGGTTCTGCAAAGAAAGCAGGACGTTCCGGAGATGAGTGCCGCCCTCTGAACCCTTGATACCGCTGTTCGCCAGAATTCCAAGGGCTGTGTTAAGTTCGGCAGTACCGCCTTTTACGGACTTTGCCGTCCCGCCGATTGTCAGAATACCCTCGCCAAGCTGCGATACGGAAGTATTTGCGGAGGACGCCGTTTTCGCCATCTGGTCTACCATTGTTCCGGCATCGGAGGACTCCATTCCGAGGGCGGACATGGCGTCGGTAACCATATCCGAAGCCGACGCAAGGTCAATATTTCCCGCAGCGGCAAGGTTCAGGACGATAGGCAGAGTATCATACATTTCCTGAGTGTCATAGCCTGCGAGAGCGAGGTAATTCAAAGCGTCGGCGCACTCGCTTGCGGAGAAAGCCGTTTCCTTGCCCATTTGCTTTGCAAGCTCGGAAAGAGTATCCATTGTTTTCACGGACTGACCGTTCACCGAGGACATTGAATCTGCTGTAATTCCCATAGTCGCCTGTACCTGCGACATTGAGGATTCAAAGCCTGCCGCCGTTGTTACGGAAACCGTTCCAAGTCCCGCAACCGCTGCGGAAACGGGCATAAGCTTTTCACCGACAGCGGAGATGTTTCCGCCCGCCATTTTCAGTTTTTCGCCCATTGCGCCCAGCTTTGCAAGAGCAACGGAGGAATTGTCAGCTTGCTTTTCAAGGCTTTTCAGCTTGTTTTCGGTTTCGATGATTTCTCTTTGCAAGGCGTCGTATTTGGATTGTGAGATTTCTCCGTTTGCAAGGGCGGTGTTGGCTTGCTCCGCTGCCGTTTTCAGAGCGGCAAGCTTTTCCTTTGTTTCCGATACTGCCTCGCCCAGAAGTCTTTGTTTCTGAACAAGGAGTTCCGTATTTCCCGGGTCAAGCTTAAGCAGCTTTTCTACGTCCCTAAGCTGAGATTGGGTTGAGCGTATTTCCGAATTTACGCCTTTTAACGCCGTTTGCAGCTTGGTGGTATCGCCGCCTATTTCCACTGTTATGCCTTGTATCCTGCTTGCTGCCATTTGAATTCCTCCTTTCGGGAAATATTAACAAATTGTAAATACCGCTTGATTTGATTGATAGTTTTGCGGTGTTGTGCTATAATTAAATAAAAAAGGTGAAATCTGATGAACAATATATTGGGTCTTATACGGCAGACCGCGCTTGAATTTCCGTCAATAAAACGAGTTATGCTTTTCGGTTCGCGGGCAAGGGGCGACTGGTCCGACGGCAGCGATTATGATATTGCCGTTTTCGGCGCGGACGAAAATGCCCGTGTGAATTTTTCGGATAAAATAGACGAGCTGCCCACTCTGCATAAAATTGATGTCATATTTGTTAATGACGGACTTATCGGAAAACCGATTTACGATAATATTCTGAAAGACGGTGTTGTTATTATGGATAAATTTGCGGGCAAGCTTGAAAATTACAGAAAAGCCGTTTCAAGGCTTGAAGAGGGCATAACCGAAACCGGGACAAACGGCAGCCTGACCCTGCGGGACGGCGTTATTCAGCGTTTTGAATTTACAACGGAGCTTGCGTGGAAAAGCGCAAGAGAGTATCTTTTGTCCGAGGGCGAAACCGACATAAACAGTCCGAAACCGGTTATGCGGGCGGCTTTGAGAACGGGTCTTATCGCCGATGAGCAGGGTTGGATAAAAATTCTTGACGACAGAAACGCGACCTCCCATATGTACGACGAGGAGCAGACAGAAGAGATTTTCGAGCGGATAAAAACGGAGCATATTGCTTTGTTCAAGGCTCTGCTTAACGCTTTGGAGAAAAAAGAAAACGCGCTCTGATACAAATTAAAACCTGTCAAAATCCTCCTGCGAAGCAATTTCGCAGTAACCCCCGCAGGTATCGTTGCTGTTTTCGGCGTACATATCGTTCACCATACCTATGGTCAGCAAGTCCAGGTCGCGAATTGAAATTCCAAGCTGAACGCACCGCAGCAAGAACAGCGGAGTGGTCATTTCCCTGTCGGTGGGGCGAAGTTTTTTTTAGTCTCCACATCGGTACGGACGTTAAGTCCCCAAAGCTCTATGAGCTGCGGCAGTATCTGATAAATCGAAAAAGTGCCGAACTGCTCGAGCCATTCGTCGGGAGAATCGGAAACGCCGGGGTTTGCGTGTTTCGCCATAATGTAGGCGATATTTTCAAACATTTCAAGGGAAAACATATCAAGATTGGAATTTTCCTCGGAACTCTTTTCCATACTTTTTTCAAGAGCGTTCAGGTCGCGGTAAATATCGCGGTGGAACTTCGCTCTGTAAATTCTCGGAATTGCCGCCGACGCTCTGAACGGCACTTCCTTCCCGTCAATTTCAATTTTCTGAAGTATGCTCATAAAATGTCCTCCTTAGGTTTTTGATTTCGCACTTTTTGCCAAGGTTTCGTCCGCAGATGTTTCTGCAGCCGTACCGTCCGGAACAGGTATATACACAGCTTTGTACCAGTTGTTGTAGACCTCCGCAGAAGTGCTGTCGCCTGTTTTCGCCTTGACAAGACCGTCCGCCATTGGACGGGATTTCAAGGTCAGGGTTTCCGTCTGGATTTCCTTGCTCTCCTCGTTGGTTTTGGAGGAAATATTGGGACGGGACGCTGAGCAGTTGTACAGAACGTGGCGTATTCTCCGCACATCGCCGTCAAATTCAAACAGCAAAGCGAAACTGCTTGTCTGGGAGTTGGCGTTTTCAATCAGCACCTTGTTGCCGTCATAGGTTTCCTGCAAAATTCCCGTGCGGAAATCTTCGGGTATCATTGCAAGCTCCAGTTCACCGTCATAGCCCTGATTGCTGTTGATTATGTAGTATTCAACGCCGTCCGCATAAAAGCTTTCCGGTTCTCCGTTGGGGTCAAGCTTTATCGAAACCGCTCCCGGCACGGCGACCGGTGCGGAAAACACAACCGAACCGTCCTCGCCCGTTGAAGCGGCGGCGTAATGCACGTTTCGGATATTGTATTTAACCTTGTTTTTGTCCATAAAAATCAGTCTCCCTTCATTAAAATTTCAAAGGAAAATGCAGTCTCGTACAGCTTTTCGCTGTCGATCCACACCTCCGTCTTATCATAAAAAATATCGTATTTTTCAAGAGCGTCCTCGACCTTTTTCTCTGCGTTAATATCTTTAAAATCCGTGTACAGTTCAAGCCGTACAGCGGATTTTTTGCTGTACGCAATGCCGTCCGCAGAAAAATTACCGCTGTTCGGAAGAAGATAGCAGATAAAGGGCGGGGAGGGCGATTCCCCCTCCGCAAAATGGTCGTATGCGTAGGGAATACCGATGCTTTCAAGCATTTCAATCAATTCTTCCATAGCCTATCCTTTCAGCGATTTTGCGATTTCCGCAGTGAGAATTTGCTCCGCTTTTTTCTCTGCGGCGGCAATGTGAGGTCTTGCGGAAACCCTGCCGCCTCCCCGCTTTGCGTGACCGAATTCAAGCAGATGCGTAAGCCTGTAACGGGTTTTTGAGTGTACCGATACCGTCAGGGAATCCGCCGTTTCGCTTATCTTGTCGGACGTCCAGCTTTTTGCGTATTTTCCCGTCCGTTTTGGAGCGGAGTTACGGATATTTTCCTTGGTTTTCTCTCCCGTTGACTTAACAATTTCTTTCATATCCCCGGCGGCAAGCTCGGCGTACTCCATAAGTCCCGACATTATCGTTTCCGCAAGCTTATCCGAGGTTATTGTTTGGTTTGACATAGATTTTCACGCTCTTTTCTGCATTTGAATTTTATTGTTTTCCCGCCAAAATTCATATGGTCAACCGATTCAATATTGTAAATTTCAGAACGGAAAACAATGCGGCAATTTACCGAATTAACATTGCTTAACACCTTGCAGAAACGTACCGAAAAAGCCAAATCAAAATCGGCAGTCACCATTCCTGCGGTAGTTTTTTCTTTTCCGCCCTCGCAGCTGACATACGCATAACAACTGTAGAAATCATTCCAGATATTTCTGCGGTTTCCGATTTTGTCGGAGAAAATTTCTGATTTCTGAAATGATATTTTTTGATTGAATTTTGAAATTTTCATCAGAATTTTTCCTTTCTCACAGCGGACAGAACCGCCCGCAGTGAAAGTGTCAAAGCGTGATAATCGGCGTCCTCGCGGTGTTCGTAAAGATATGCCGCAGCGTACATTACGGCAATTTTCCCGCAGCTTTGCTTTTGAAATTCCTCATCGTTTTCAATGCGTGAAATTGCTTTGCAAAGCTGCTCGGCGGAAAGAATTACCGACGTGATAATTTCATCGTCGTCGTCAAAATTCACACGCAGATACTGTTTCATTTCTTCAAGGGAAACAATCATATATCCCACCACCTCGCACGGCTATTTTAATAAATTATGCTTTCGCCGACTTTGCGGCAGCCTTGATTTTCAAAATCTGCACCGCTTCGGAAAGCACCAGTTTTCCGTCCACACGCTCTTTTGCGACATAGCCTATCATTCCGTTTCCTGCGAAAAGCTCGGTAAGCTGCTTGAACGAACGAGTGCCCCTGTCGCCGATGTTGTAATACTTGAAATCGCCGAAAGCGACAGCGTCCAAGGGAGCGTAGGGAGATGTGTAAACCTCGTAGCCAAGCAGCCTGTCGGGTTCGCCCTGAGTGAGAGCGGGCTGCCACATATATGCTCCGTTGTTGTCCTTGAAAGTCCTGATTTGAGCGATTGTGTTATCGTTCATAATGAATTTTGCGTTCTTGCGGTAGGGTCTTTTCAGAGCGTAAACAAGGTTTACAATATCGTCCGCCGTTAAGCTTTCAACCGTTTTTGCAACATTGCCGCCGCCCTTTTCGGCGAACAGTCCCAAAGGCTGACCTACTCCCGTACCGTTGAGAAAAGCGTCCTCCTCGGCGTTTGAGAGAGCCTTGCCGAATTGTGTGATGATGTAATTCTCCAGACCGAAAGCGTTATCGTAGAGCAGTTCCTCGGTAACCTTAATCGCAACGTGCAGCTTGTGAGCGTCAAGCAAAATCTGGTCGAACGCAGCGTCCCCGAAAGAAAGCGAACCGCCCTCTTCAATCCAGGCTGCCGCAGGCTTTGAGGCTGCGATATTTATTTTATGGTCGCCGCTTGTGGTAATTTTCGTGCCGAGCTTCCGCATGATATTTTCCTCGTCAAGAACGTCAATCAGTCTGCGGTCATACTCTTCGGGAACAAGGTAGCCGCCGTCGGCGTCAACGCCTTCTTGCAGGACGTTAGAAATCTGCTTGAAATTCGTCCTCAGAGCCGCAAGCATATCCTTTTTGTATTCATCGGAGGCTCTTCCCGTTTTTTCTTTTTCCGCCTGCATAGGCTTTGCCACAATAGGCGTATTTACGGGAGTTTCAAGTTCCTTTTCCATAGTCTCCTCACGCTGCATACGGCTTATTTCGCGGGAAAAATTCTGAATTTCCTTTTCCATTTTTTCATACGCCTTGTAATCGTCGTCGCTTAAAAATCCGCTTTCGTTTTTGTGAGCGGACGCAAAATTTTTCGCGTTCTCAATCGCGGAATTTCTCTTTTCAATCATCTGTAAAATATTCATAAAATCTCCTCCTAAATGAATTTTGAAATTGTATCCAAACGCTCTAAAATATCGTGTACCGAGCGTGGATTTTTCTCTTTTTCGCGGCTTAAAATTCCGTCCGCAAAGCCGAGTTCGACAGCCTTGTTTGCGTCCATCCAGGTTTCCTCGTCCATAAGCTTTGACAAGGTTTTTCTCTCAAGACCCGTCTTTATTTCATAGGCGTTGATGATGGAATTTTTCACCTCGTCAAGCATTGAAACGGCTTTCTGCATATCGCCGCTGTCGCCGAAAGCTATTGTGGACGGGTTGTGTATCATCATCATTGAAACCGGGGACATCAGAACCGTATCGCCCGCCATTGCGATAACTGACGCGGCGGAAGCTGCAATTCCGTCAATTTTGACCGTAACTTTCCCGCAATAGCCGGACAGCATATTGTATATCTGAGCCGCCGCAGCGCAGTCCCCGCCGGGAGAATTTATCCAGACGGTAATATCTCCGCTGCCGCTGTTCAGTTCCTCCTTGAAAAGCTGCGGGGTAACGTCGTCGTCAAACCAGCTTTCCTCCGCGATTGTGCCGTTCAGAAACAGCGTTCTCTCCTCCGTCTGATTTCTCCAGTTCCAGAATTTCCGCATTGAATTTTTCCTCCTTTCCGTAAGCCATTCCCGCATTTTCAAGCGGAC
Source organism: Ruminococcus sp. (assembly GCA_023665505.1). Taxonomy (GTDB): domain Bacteria; phylum Bacillota; class Clostridia; order Oscillospirales; family Ruminococcaceae; genus RGIG8773. The sequence continues at coordinate 7,697 of JAMPDU010000059.1, read as the reverse complement.
ACATATTTCCGTTCACCATATACAAATTCCCTCCTTTTTCCTCCGGAATTAAATCAAGATTTTCAAGGGTACGCACATCGTTGGGAGACATAAAACCGTTCTGTATACCGATTGAATAGCCTTTCATACGGCTTTCGTAATCTCCACGCAAAAGTCCGTCAACATTGAATTTGATAAAATATTCGGCTTTTTCGTTCTGCGAAAACAACGCCCTTGACATTGCCTGTTCCCAGCGCATAAGCCAGGGGTCGAGAGTGTATTTCACAAATTCAAGGGACTGCTGCTCAATATTTGAAAACGAGGATTTTTCCAGATCGCCCACCATATGGGGCGGCACTCGGAAAATCCTCGCTATCTCGTTTATCTGAAATTTTCTTGTTTTCAAAAACTGCGCTTCGTTGGGCGAAATTGAAATGGGCGTGTACTTCATACCCTCCTCAAGGACGGCGATTTTATGGGAATTTGAACTGCCGCCGAACCCTGCGTTCCAGCTTTCTCGAACCTTTTCCGGTTCTTTTACCGTTCCGGGGTATTCCAAAATTCCGCTTGGCGTCGCCCCGTTTGCGTAGAATTTGCTGCCGTATTCCTCTGCGGCAATTGCAAGTCCCACGGCGTTTTTCGCCATTGCAATCGGAGAATACCCAACAAGACCGTCAAAACCCAAACCCGCAATATGCAGCATGTCCGAGGGCGGCAGCTTTACTGTGGATTTTTTATTTATCGGCGCATCGTCCGGACTTACCGTATATTCGTAGTACAGCCTGCCGCGTTCGTCGCGGTCAACATTCATACGGTCGGGCATAAGCGGGTACAGAGCAAGAATTTCCCCCTTGCCGCTGCGGATAATCTGAGCGTAAGCGTTGCCCCACAAAAGCAGGTGGGTCATAAGGGTTTCGCGGAAAACGAAAGAGGTCATTTCCGGGTTCGGCTCGTTATGCAGCAAAAAATACAGCGGGTGAGAAACCGCTTTCTCTTTGCCGCCGTCGGACGTATATTTGTACAGGTGCAGCGGCAGTCCCGCCACAGCTTCTGACAAAATCCTCACGCAGGAATACACCGCCGTTATCTGCATTGCCGAGCGTTCGTTTACTCTTTTCCCGCTTGCCGAATTTCCCATAAAGAACCGGTACGCGCTGCCGTTTGTGCTGTTTTGGGGTTTGTCTCTTGAATGGAAAATTCCTTTTAAAATGTTCATTTAATTGCCCCTTTCCATGAAAAAAGCACCTATCATTTGATAGATGCTTGTTTAAATTAAAATATAATTGTTATTCTAATGTATAGTATCCTTTATATTTTTGTATAATGGCTTTTGAAAATGCATAGGCTTCGTCATCATAATTGGTATCACTTTCCCATTCATCAATATCATTGAAATCTACAGGTCTAATAATATATTCATTATTCACGAATTCTTTAGCTACAGTCATAAATTCATCAAAACTCGATGTAATTCCCCGTGCATCAATATAATACCAATTTCTATTTTTATATATTTGGCAAAAAACATGAAAACCTTTACCATTTTTTTCTTCAATTATATACGGATTGTAATCAAGTATTTCTTTCAACGATAATGCAAAAATATGACATGACCCACATAATAGTGGGTAAGCATTATCATAAGGAAATTCGTCATCATCAATAGGGGTAAAAAAATCAGAATAGTTTATATCAAATAATTTATCTGCTGTATCTTTATCGTTATAAAACCCTTTATGAAATCCATAATTTTCAAAACAACGAAATTTATCCATTTTATCCATCTCCTGTATAATACTAAATATAAGCTGTCCAATAATACATTAAATATACATATGGCTACGCTTATAAATTTCAATTTGTTGCTTTATTTCAAACACAAACAATTATATCACATTATAGATCATATGTCAATGAAAATAGAGTTACAAAAACAAAATCCCTCTATGGTCATACACACTTTCCGCATTTTGATTCCCGCGCCGAATAGCCCTGTCCAAAGCCATAATCGCAGCAATCGCCCCGTCAATTTTCTCGGTGGATTTTTCCTTGTCCGCCTTGATGTTGCCAGCCGGGTCTGTGCGAATGAAAATATTATCCATATTCCACCGAAGAACGGGGTGTCCGCCGTGAGCGATTTTCTGCTCTAAAACCAGCTTCATCAATTCCTTAGTCGGCGGTGACATATCCTTGAAGCCTTGCCCGAAGGGAACAACGGTAAACCCCATTTCTTCAAGGTTCTGAACCATCTGCACCGCTCCCCAGCGGTCGAAAGCAATCTCTCGGATATTGAACCGTTCGCCCAGACGCTCTATAAATTTTTCAATAAAACCGTAATGCACAACGTTGCCCTCGGTGGTTTGCAAGAACCCTTGTCTTTCCCATACATCATAAGGTACATGGTCGCATTTCACACGCAGGTCAAGGGTATCTTCCGGTATCCAAAAGTAGGGCAGAATTGTGTACTTATCATCATCGCCAAGCGGCGGAAAAACCAGTACAAACGCGGTCATATCGGTGGTTGAGGACAGGTCAAGTCCGCCGTAGCAAACACGTCCCGCGAGAGTGTTTTCGTCAACCTCAAAGGAGCATTTGTCCCACTTTTCCATAGGCATCCAGCGAATGGCTTGTTTTACCCATTGATTAAGCCTTAATTGTCTGAAAGAATTCTCCTCGCCGGGATTTTGCCTTGCGGACTCGCAGGCGGCTTTGACCTTGTCTATACCGACTGTAATGTCAAGGCTCGGATTTGCTTTCCGCCAGACCTTTGGGTCGGTCCAGTCATCGGAATCCTCCGCTCCGTAGATGACGGGATAAAATGTCGGGTCGATTTTTCTGCCCTCAAGAATATCTTTCGCTTTTTGGTGGGTTTCATAACAGATTGAATTTGTATCCGTCCCCGCAGTGGTGATAAGGAAATACAGTGGCTGCATTCTCGCATCGCCGCTGCCCTTTGTCATAACGTCAAAAAGCTTGCGGTTCGGCTGAGTGTGCAGCTCATCGAAAACAACGCCGTGTATGTTAAAGCCGTGCTTTGAGTACGCTTCAGCCGAAAGCACCTGATAAAATGAATTTGTCGGTATGTAAACAATCCGCTTCTGCGAGGCGAGAATTTTAACACGCTTTGAAAGCGCGGGACACATTCTCACCATATCGGCGGCAACATCGAAAACTATCGCCGCTTGCTGACGGTCGGCAGCGCAGCCGTAAACCTCCGCCCGTTCCTCGCCGTCCCCGCAGCAAAGCAGAAGAGCCACCGCAGCGGCAAGCTCGCTTTTTCCCTGCTTTTTGGGGATTTCCACATACGCCGTATTGAATTGCCGGTAGCCGTTTGGTTTCAGAATACCGAAGATGTCGCGGACAATCTGTTCCTGCCAGTCGATAAGCTCGAACCGCTTTCCCGCCCAGGTGCCTTTGGTGTGACATAGGCTTTCGATGAAAGCAACGGCGTAGTCGGCTGAATTTTTATCGTAAACAGACGTCTTAGCCTTGAATTTTGTAGGCTTGTATTTTTTCAGCTTTCGCAAGTTCTCACCTCCGTTTGGGCATAAAAACAGCACCGATTATTCCTAACCGATGCTGTTGTATTTCAATTTCTTTCCGCCCGATGAATAGTTTCAAGAATTTTCTCCTGCTCTGCGCCGTTTACATCAATGCTTTCCAAAGCCTCGCGGATACCGCAGTCGGGGCAAATTGGGGAATTGTCAATCCTCGAAAGTGCGGGAACTCCGCGGTAGAAATTTCCGCATTTCGGACATGTTCTAACCCTGCCGTTTGGATTTTCTTTCATCAAGAACCCTCCTTACCCTTGCCAATGTTCTTCGTAAAACCCGCTTGTCCAAACCGAAATCCTCATACCCCTCAAGGCATATCTGAAAATATCCGTCGCTGGGCAAGCCAAGTCCGCTGTCACGCATAAAGTATACGAAAGCCTTTACCTTTTGCGGATTTGCGCCGCCTAAAGGGGTCACATCAAGCGTTATCTCGCTTTTGAAGTAGAACCTCGGATAACCCTCGTATCGGTCTAAAGCGGCTTCGTCGGCGGCTGTGACCTCCCACACGCCCACGGGGACTTTCCCGCCGATTTTCGGTTCGATGGTAAGGTAGTAACCGCTGCCGCTGCCCCTGAAAGTCAGTACGTTGTTTTCAATGACCGCAGTTCCGACAGGCTTTGCGGTCGGACAGCGGAATTTCATCTGAGCCATATTCAGATTGCTGCCGTAGGCTAAGTAGTATCGTTTTTCCATTTTGTATCGTTCCTTTCGGAAAGGTATATTTTCCCTGATAGGAATCACCTTTCTACCGCCTACAGACCGCCCAAGCGGTCAAGTCCGGCGGCAGAAGGCTAACTCCTGCGGTTGTTTCAAGCAGCCCGTCCGCTGCGGAACGCTGTGTCCCCTGCAAGCCTTTTGGTGAGGAGTTCTCTTGCTGTTTTGAACTCGTCCCCGATGAAACCCAAGCGGAGCAGCCAGGTTCTCATTGCGTATTTGGGGTTCTCGTTCTGCTGGGGTTTGGGACTTGCTGTTCTGACTTCCTTTGCCATCTGGCTGAGGGCTAAGCAAAGCTGTATGTAGCTTTTCAGCTGTCCTGCGTGAAGTCCGTTCTGCTTGCCCTCCGAGGGAGCGTCGAACTGGAAAAGTCTGAATTCAACCGTTCCCTTTGTAAAGGTTGCGTGGAGGTTCAGCATATGGTAGCGGCTGCCGTTGTAGTGTTGGTTTCTGCCGTAATTCTCACCCTGCGAACCGTACCATATGTCCGCAAGCTGCGGCATCGTTTCAGGCTTTTTGCGGTTAAGTTCCTCAAGGAATTTCGTATTCACCGTTCTGCAGTAGCGGTTCATTCTGCCCCTGTCAAGGTCTAAAGCGTCCGCTAAAAGGTTTTCGTGGCTTGCCATAATGTTCGCAAGGTTGCGTAGCGTTTGAGCCGTGTGACCTTTCGCTCCGATGTGAATGTGTACTCCGCAGCCCCTTGTGGCGTCGCTTTTCGCTCCCGCCTTGCGAAGTCTGCGGATAAGCTCCTGCAGGGTTTCGATGTCCGAGTAGGTGAGTATCGGGGTAACCATTTCGCACTTTTCATTGTCGGGTCCCGAAATGCTCACGTCCCTTTGGAATTTCCACTCTCTGCCGCTTTCGTCCCAAGCCGACCAGGTGTAGTACCCATTGCGATTTGCGGTGTTTTCGTACCGCTCCGTGCCGAAAAACTCGGCTGCAAGCTTAGCCGCCGTTTCCCTTGTGATGCGGTTCATTTCAACTTCTACTCCAATGGTCTGTTCTTTTATTTTTGCGATTTGGTTTTCAATTTTAGCGTTCATTTTTTCGCCCTCCGTTTAATTTTTGTATCTGTATATTAACTCTTTTCGGAGGGAATAGCAATACGATTACTTCACAAAGATACGCACAATATGTTGTGTATCTTAGCAATGATACACCTATATTTTGTGTACGGTATCAACGCCGTAAACAACATTCAGACCGCAGCCGCAGTCCCATTTGACTATGAGACTGCCGGCATCGTCCACCGAAAGGACAGTACCTATAGAGCCAACGGGCGGAGCTTGAAAATCGTCCATTTTCACAAGCCTGACCCGCGTTCCCGCAGGGTATTCGGCTCGGATTTTTTCAAGCGTTTCTTCATCGGGAAATCTCATTTTGCCGCTCCTTTCCCCGCCTTGAAAGCGGAAGAACCGTTCAGATTTTTCAACAGAATTTTCCGTTCTTCCTTAAATTCCGAACCGATAAATCCGAGCCTTAAAAGAAAACAGCGGAAAGCGTATTTTTCATTGTCCGCAGGCTTTTCGGCAGGGGAAATCCTACGCTGACTTTTCGACATTTTGCACATAGCGGAAATGAAGTGAGCGTAGGCTTTAACGCTGCCGCCGTCTGCATTTTTAAACCAAGGAAACGAAATCTTGTCCTCCGAAATTTCAATCGGAAGTTCCGAAATTTCTAGAGATTTTTTAATCAATCCGCCTTTTGCAGACAGCAGATTTTTCAAGTTTTTGATGTTCGCGTCCCCGGCGGGAATTTCCACCGTAAAAATTTCGGTTTCGCCCGTATCCGCTGTAAATCCGCTTTCGGCAAGCCTTTCAAGCAGTTTCTCGATTTCCTTGCCGTCGGAATTTTCGGGAATTTCAAGCGTACCGTTTTTGTCAACGGTAAGGCAGCCGATTTGATACGCCGCCGTGGGCATTCCCAGGTATTTGGGACTTACCCCCGTTATCCTTCCGATTGCGTTCACCAGAGCCTTGCGGTCTGCTCCCGCCGCATTAAAATTGATTGTCATAATTGTGCCCTCCTTTATTTTTTGTGCAGTCACATTTTAACTCTAAACCGGCTGAATAGCAAGCGATATGAGGATAAAATATGTTACAAATTAAATCCGAGAAAACTGTGAACAGTACACTATTCCCGACAATACGAAAACCACACAGGGCAGTGCTACGCCGTTGCCCCACATTTTGTACTCCGCGCTGTCGCTATGAGGATTTTTCAGCCACTTGACTATTTGCTTGTCGGACTTTGGCTTTGAAGAAGTTCCCGTAATTTTGCGGTGTGTTTCAAAAACATCTCTCCAAAAAGAAATATCCTCATCGGTTGGATTTTCCGTACCGAGACTGCCGCACCACCAATCGGGAAAGCCTTGCAAGCGGGCGCATTCGGTTGGAGTAAGTCTGCGGACTATGTACCGGTGTTCCGCAAAATCGTTTATGACGGGCGGGTCTTTGCAGTCGGTTGCCACAAGCGTGTTTGCGAGGTTTTCTTCCGCAGCCGTGTGGTACGAAGCCTTGCTTGTGCTGTACACAAGGGTTTCCGAACCGCCGCCGTATGTACCTCCGCTTGCCCTCAGAGAGCCGCATTTTTTGCTTTCCGCATATTTATCGTAGGCGTCCTGAGAAAAAGCCACAGCGTGTCGGTCGGCGGCGTTGAGGGTGAACGATATATTTTCGTTCACTCCGCTGCCTTGAGGACCGTTTTTATCTTTCCTGCCAATCATTGAGCCTTGAACGGAAACCACCGCAACCCCGCCCTGGTTTGAATCGGGAGAATTCCCTCCCGTGTCAATCGTTCTCGCAGTTTCGGTTTCGTAGCAGTTCTGACGGGCGTTTTTTGTACCGTTGGAAGTGAACCGAACGTCAAAGGTTTTCGCAGTTTCCACAACAGCGATGCCGCCTTGATTGCAAGAGGGATTGCCGCCGTTTCCGTCAAGAGTTCGCGAGGTTTCGGCTGAATAAAAGCCGCTGCGGGGATTGTCCGATTTCATTGCGTTGCTGCCTTTGGAGCAAATCCCGTAAACTTGCGGAGTTTCCACCACAAACGGCTGATTATTGCCGCCGGTTCCGTACGTTGCGGAAACGGTGTGGGCAGCATTTTCAAGCTCTGTGTACCGCGTGTCCTGCGAATGGTTTTCATATACAGCCGCAGGAACAGTCCCCGCCCGCAAGGTGGGAGCGGTTTCCTTTTCAAATCCGATGCCGCGAGCCTTTGCGGAATGTTCCGTGCAAAATCCAGCAGATTCAAGAACGCAGGGCGGGTGGTGAGCCTCGGCTCAGAGAGTTGAGGTCTTTTCGTTTAAAATATCTATTCGCTGTCCGCCTTGGTCGCACATACAAACCCCGCCTGACAGCGGAGAGCCTGTTCCAGAATTTCCGGAAGTTTCTTTCCGCGTGAAGAGGCTCTGTTCAGAATACCCCGACAGGCTTTCGGACTCAAATAGTATTT
>JAMPDU010000058.1 GCA_023665505.1 Ruminococcus sp. | reverse complement strand
ACCCCTTTCTCCGTTCAGAACGAAAGGGGAGTTTCGCGCTCTGCGGAGCGCGACGAGGGCTCCGCCCCTCGACCCCGCAGCCTTGAAAGGCTGGCGAACTTTTCGCTTGCCTAAAGGGCTTTTGGTTAGGTGCTGTAAAAATTTGGTTGTTAAACCGCCGTATGTGTGCCAAATAATAATTTACATAAAAATAAAAAAATTCAAAAACCCCTTGACAAAACCCCAAAAATGCGTTATTATAATTTTATTGCGTATTGCAAAATATATTGAAAGCGAGGCGGACAAAGTGTATAAAGCATATTCACGTTACAAAAAATTTTATGGCATGGAGACTGTCCGCAAAAATATTTTCGGCTGATAAAGCCGTTTATATGTGCAAATTTCAGTCTCCTTTTTGGGGACTTTTTTGTTTTTTGCGGACAGGGAAACGGAGGTAATTATGACCGATAATACGATTAAAGAAACCGTGCGGGCGGCTTTGGTTTCCGCCGACACGGGGGAATTCAACGCGGAACGCTCCCTTGACGAGCTGGAGGAGCTTGCCGCCACCGCGGGGGTTGAGGTCGCCGCAAAGGTGATACAGAAACGTCCCGCCCAAGACAGCGCAACCGTTATAGGCTCGGGCAGGCTGGAGGAGCTTGCCGCCGAGGCGGAGGCGTTAGAGGTGAATTTGGTAATTTTTGACTGCGAACTTACAGCAAATCAGACCCGCAATATCGAGAAAATCCTCGACATTCGGGTCATCGACAGGACTACCCTTATCCTGGACATTTTCGCGGGTCGCGCCCGTACAAAAGAGGGTCGCTTGCAGGTGGAGCTTGCTCAGCAGAAGTACCGTCTCCCAAGGCTTGCGGGCAAGGGCGTGGAGCTTTCCCGTCTCGGCGGCGGTATCGGAACCCGCGGTCCCGGCGAAAGCAAGCTCGAAACCGACAAGCGGCATATCCGCCGCCGTATCGAGGCTCTCGAGGCGGAACTTAAAGAGCTTGAACGCCGCCGCGCCCTGCACCGCGCACGCCGAAAAAAAGACAACGTACTTTGCGCGGCTATCGTGGGGTACACAAACGTGGGCAAGTCCACGCTGTTAAACGCTTTGACGGACGCGGGCGTGCTCGCCGAAAACAAGCTGTTCGCCACCCTCGACACAACCGCCCGTTCCATAGAGCTGCCCGACGGGCGCAGCGTTATGCTTATCGACACGGTTGGACTTATCCGCCGTCTGCCCCACAACCTTGTGGAGGCGTTTAAAAGCACCCTCGAGGAGGCTGCAAGCGCGGACATCATCATCAACCTTATCGACATCAGCGCGGAGGACGGCTACGAGCAGGCGCAGGTGACGGCGGAAGTCCTGAAAGATTTGGGCTGCGACGGCATTCCGCGGATAGACGTGCTTAACAAGTGCGACCTGCTGCCCGAGGCGGAAAATATCAAGTGCGACGACAAAACGGTAAAAATTTCCGCAAAGCAGGGCAAGGGCTTTGACGGGTTGCTTGACTGCATCGCCCGCAATCTCCCCGAAACCTCGGTGCGGGGGCGGTTTGTGATACCTTACGACAAGACGGGTATTATTAATACTATCCGTATAGACGGTAAGATTTTATCCGAAGAGTATCTTGAAAACGGTACTCTAATCGACGCAATAGTTGACAAAAAGGTGTTCCACCTTGCGCAGAATTATATGACGGAATAGTATTAAAGAGCCTCGGCGGCATTGTCGTTTTTGGCGAAAAGTTTTTCAACCTCGTCCATCAGGGCGGGGTATTTTTTTAGGTCGGGACTTTCCTCCAGCAGCTCCTTTGCCGCCTTTTGACAGTCCGCAAGCAGCTCTCTGTCGGCGGCGACGTCGGCGATTTTAAGGTCCGGCAGACCGTGCTGACGGCTGCCGAAAAAGTCCCCCGCGCCCCGCATTTTCAAGTCGTACTCCGAAATCTCAAACCCGTCGGAGGTTTTCGTCATAAGCCGCAGACGCTGCTCCGACTCCTCCGTGAGCTTTTCCGCGATAAGCACGCAGTAGCTTTGAAACTCCCCTCTGCCCACCCGCCCCCGCAGCTGGTGCAGCTGTGAAAGCCCGAATCTGTCGGCGTTTTCGATAAGCATAATATTGGCGTTGGGCACGTCCACGCCAACCTCCACAACCGTGGTGGCGACAAGCAAATCAAGCTCGTGAGCCTTGAATTTCCCCATGATTTTGTCCTTTTCGGCGGCGGACATTTTCCCGTGGAGAAGTCCCGTGCGGTACTCCGCAAGGGGCGTTTTTTTCAGGCTTTGGGCGTACCCCTTTGCAGCCGCAAGCTCGTTTTCGTTTTCCTCAATCATCGGGCAGACGATGTACCCCTGCCTGCCCTCGTCAAGCTGTTTTTTCACGAAGTTTAAAGCCCGTTCCCGCAGCTTTGCCGTAACCGCGTAAGTCTCGATTTTGCGCCGTCCCTTGGGCAGCTCGTTCAGCACGGAAATATCCAAATCGCCGTAAATTATCATGGCAAGGGTGCGTGGTATGGGCGTGGCGGACATTACCAGTTTATGGGGGTCTTTGCCCTTGTCGGCAAGGAGAGCGCGCTGGTTTACCCCAAAGCGGTGCTGCTCGTCGGTGATGACAAGCCCCAAATTTCGGAAAACCGTGGTATCTGAAATAAGCGCGTGAGTTCCCGCCGCAACGAGGCACTCGCCGCTTGCCAGTTTTTCCGAGACTTCCGCCCGCTGCTTTTTCGTCATAGACCCGGTAACGCGGCAAACCTCTATCCCGAGGGGGTTCAGCATTTCCGAAAGGGTATCGTAGTGCTGCGCCGCCAAAATTTCCGTGGGAGCCATTAACGCGGTCTGGAAACCGTTTTTCGCCGCTATCAACGCCGCGGCGGCGGCTACAGCCGTCTTGCCCGAGCCAACGTCCCCCTGAACAAGCCTGTTCATGGGGACGTCGCCGCAAAGGTCGGCGGCGATGTCCTCAACCGCCCGTTTCTGCGCACCCGTCAGCTCAAAGGGCAGGCTTTGGTACAGCTGCGCAAGAGCTTGATTTTGCCGCTCCATTTTGCAGCAGGTTTTGGTACGGCTGCGGCTTTTTATCATCAGCATGCCCAATTGCAGGCAGAGCATCTCGTCGAAAGCAAGCCGCTTTTTTGCAACCTCGGCGGCGTGTTCGTCCTTTGGGAAATGGATATTCCGCAGGGCGTACTCAATGGTGGAAAGGGAGTACTTCAAACGCAGCCTGTCGGGCAATGCGTCGGCAAAAAAGCCGTCCCCCGCCGCGTTTAAAATTTCGGAAATATTCGTCGTCACCATAGCCGCCGTAAGCCCCTCGGTAAGGGGGTACACGGGGCGCAGCAGGTTTTCCTCCGCCGCCTTTAAAACGGTGGGGGAGTTCATTTCCACCCGTGTGAGATTGCCCGAAACCTTGCCGCTGAAAAGATACTCTTCCCCCTCGTGCAAAGCCTCGGCGGCAAAGCGGTTGTTGTAGAAAATGATTGAAAAGCGTTCGCCGCCGTCGTCCTCCGCGAAAACCTTGTAAAGGGTAAGCCCTTGCCTAATCCGCGCGGCGGGATTTTTTTTGACCACCATGCCCTTTATGACGGCGTGCTCCCCCAACATCGCCCCGCTTACGGGCACGGGGGAGGAGTAGTCGATATACCGCCTCGGGAAGTGGAAAAGCAAGTCCCCCACGGTGTTTACGCCGATTTTTTTGTACAGCTCGCAGCGTTTTTCGCCCACGCCTTTAAGCATATTTATTGGAGTGTTTTTATTCATACCGAATTCCTCAAAAATTAATTAACCGTTTCGTACCGTTTCCCGCAAACCGTTGATTTTGCCGGACGCGTCACGGTTGTTGATAATCTTGCGGCTTAGCTAATCCAAATAACAAATATTTGATATTTTCCACAAGTTATTTTCCAATATAAATGAAAATTGCACATGACTGTCGCCCTCGGAATATTTCCTTATTGTTGTAATTACAATATTATCGTTTGTAATTTCATTTACAGCAAAATAACTATAGTCATTTGTTCCGCCGTATATATATTCGGAGCCTAAATTTATTAACAAATTCCCGTCAGAATACCAATATTTTGACGGAGTAACATAATTATCATCATCAATAATATCATCGAAAATTCCGTAAAAATTTTCATTATAAAATTCCGCTGTAAGATAAGACAGCACTATTTCTTCATAATCATTTTTTGTGATTTTTGAAGAGGAAAAAATCATTGCCTTATTATTTCTGAAAAACAGGTCGTTATATATTGAGTAAAAATCGTCGGTCGTGTCGAATTCACAATATTTAATTTCCGAATTATATTTGAAATCACTTGATGAATACTCATCGCTTAAACTTCTTGTTTCATAACGGTCTGTGATATAACAATACCGTCCGCCGAGCAAATCTTTAAGGCAATAGTAACATTCGATAACATTAATTAACTCCGATTTAAGCTGAACATCAATTTCAATGTTTTGTGATACATCTTCTAAACTTGTTGTTACGGTATCCGTTGAATTAAGCATTTTTTCGTTTTCTGCGGAAGTTTCCCCGTCCTGTTCGTTTTGCGGAACGGTTTCTCCCTCCAATTCCGCCGACATATTTAGCGAAACGCTTTCGGCATGTTCGAGCATTATTTCAGCCTCGGGGGAGCGTTCCCCCTCTTTTTCGCCGCAGGCGGTCAAAGTCAAAAATACCGTCAGCGCGGCGGATAAAGCAGTTAATTTTTTCATAATTACACACTTCCTTAATTTTTTTTTGAGACTGTAACCCATGATAAATTATACATTATTTACCTGTACAAATGTTTAACAAACTTTTTTGAATTTATGAAAAAAGCTCGACAGCATTTAAGTCCCTCTGCTAATAGTCCCAAAACGCGGAAAGTTGCACGCGAACGTGCAACTTTGAGAAAATTTTTTTTGAAATTTTTGAAACTTTGTAGATGTGCATAAAAACAATGTGCAACTTTTAAACATATTGCATATATTAAATGGAAAAATTTGCCGCCTGCGGGGAGTTGTCGATAATGTCCTGCAAGGTAATGCCGTCGAGGTAGTCGGTGATAGCCTTGTACAGACCCTCCCAAACGGGCAGGGTCATGCACTCGCCGGCGCGGGGGCAGTCGTTGGGGGAGTACTGGAGACACGCTACGGGGCAGAGACTTCCCTCGGTGATGCGCAGGATTTCGCCCACGGTGTACTCGGCGGGGGACTTCGATAGCATATATCCGCCCTGATAGCCGCGGTTGGTTCTGAGCAGATTTGACTTGTTCAGCAGGGGGACGATTTGCTCCAGGTATTTTTTGGAAATATTTTGCCGTTCGGCGGTGTCTTTCAGCGCGACAAAGCCGTCCGCGCCGTACACGGCGAGGTCCAGCAGCATTCTTAAAGCGTAACGTCCTTTGGTTGAAATTTTCATAGCAATTCTCCTTTTCGGGGGTGGGGGTTCTTTTATTCTATTATAACATAGGATTTGTAGGTTTTCAAGATGTAAATTTTTATTTGGCGCACGTTTTTCACGGCGGTTTAACAAACTAAATTTTTTATAGTACCTAACCAAAAACCCTTTAGGCAAGCGGCTGGTCCAGCGCAGCCCCTCGACCCTGCAGCCTTGAAAGGCTGGCGAACTTTTTGCTTGCCTAAAGGGCGTTTGGTTAGATGTTGTGTGAATTTAGATGTTAAACCGCCGTGAAAAAAGTGCGTAAACGTACTATAAATATAAATTTAAATCCCCCGCCCCGCCTGTTTGCATAAAAACAGCTTGTACCGAATATAAATTTAGGGACAAGTAATAAGTCCTTAAAAAAATTCCGAAAGGAGCGCGTTTTATGCTTGAAATTCTCGACAAGCCCTACACAAAATGCCCTCGGGGACTTTCCTCGGCGGAGGCGGCGGAACGGCTGAAAAAATACGGCGAAAATTCCCTCGCCAAAGAAAAAAGGGCAAAACCTCTGAAAATTTTTCTCGGGCAGTTTCGGGACGTTATGATACTTATTCTTTTGGCTGCCACCGTGGTTTCGTTCTTTTTGGGGGAAATCTACGACGCGGTTACAATCGTTATAATCGTCCTGCTGAACGCCGTTCTCGGCTTTGCGCAGGAGTACAAAACCGAAAAAACTCTCATCGCCCTTAAAAATATGACCGCTCCCTCCGCCAAGTGCTATCGGGACGGCGCTCTTGTTACCGTACCCGCCGCCGAGCTTGTCCCCGGGGACGTTATACGTCTCGAGGCGGGAGACAAAGTCCCTGCCGACGGCGCGGTCATCTCCGAAAAGGGGCTTTTGGCGGAGGAAAGCGTTTTGACCGGCGAATCCGCGGCTGTCCCCAAAACCGCGGGCGACCCCGAGGATACCGACAATTCCATAGGCAAGTCAAATATAGTCTACAGCGGCACGGTTATCACAAAGGGCGCGGCTGAGGTTAAAATTTTCGCCACGGGCGTAAACGCTCAAATGGGAAAAATTTCGGGCATGCTTACCGAAATCGAGGAGGAGCTTACCCCCCTGCAAAAACGTCTCGCGGAGCTTGGCAAAGCCGTTGCGATAATCTGCCTTGCGGTGTGCGCCGCCGTAACCGCCGCGGGAATTCTGCGGGGCGAGCCTGTTTTCGACATGCTTATGACAGGCATAACCATTGCCATTGCCGCAATTCCCGAGGGTCTGCCAGCCACGGTTACAATCGCTCTCGCCCTTGCGGTTGGGCGTATGCTTAAGAAAAACGCTCTCGTCCACAAGCTCCATTCCGTTGAAACCTTGGGCTGCGCCTCGGTTATCTGCACCGACAAGACCGGTACGGTTACCGAAAATAAAATGACGGTTACAACCGCCTACTGCGGCGGAAAGGAGTACGCCTTTTCGGGGAACGGCTATAAAATCGCGGGGGAAATTACAGAGGGCGGCGTACGTATAAACCCCGTCACAGCCGCCGCGCTGCGGGAAACGCTTGTCTGCGGCACGGTTTGCACAGGCTCGGCGATTACCGCGAGTACGGCGGAAAAGAAAACCCAGTCCCGGGACAGAGGAAAATTAACCGCCCACGGCGAATGGAAAGCCGCGGGAGACCCCACGGAAATCGCCCTGCTCATTGCGGCGGCAAAGGGGGGAATTACCGCCGAGAAACTGGGTTCGTCCTACAGAAAAACCGACGAAATACCCTTTGACAGCGAAACCCGCTGCATGACGGTTATCTGCGGGGGCGGCGCGGGAATTTGTACGGCGTACTCAAAAGGCGCGTTGGACGTGATTTTAAGCAGGTGCGCCTTTGTGATGACCGACGAGGGGGTCGTCCCGCTGACTTTCCGCAAGCGGCAGGAAATTTTGGTGGAGCACGACAAGCTCACGGAGAACGCCCTGCGGGTGCTTGCTTTGTCCAAAAAAGACGTTGTAAAAAGTACCGAAAATTCCGCCGAAAATTATGAAAACGGAATGATTTTTCTGGGACTTGCGGGAATGTCCGACCCGCCCCGCGCCGAGGCTAAGCGAGCCGTAAAATTGTGCAGGAGCGCCCATATCCGCACGGTTATGATAACGGGCGACCACAAAAACACCGCCGCCGCCGTCGCCAAACAGGCGGGAATTATGCGGGGCGGAGACTTAATTCTCACAGGCGCGGAGCTTGCCGCAATGACCGACGAGGAGCTTGACAGAAAGCTCCCGGAGACGGCGGTTTTCGCCCGTGTAAGCCCCGCCGACAAGCTGCGGATAGTACGGGCGTTTAAGCGGCGCGGGGACATCGTTACAATGACGGGGGACGGCGTAAACGACGCTCCCGCCGTGAAAGAGGCGAGCATAGGCGTGGCAATGGGCGTAACGGGCACGGACGTGACCAAACAGGCTGCGGACGTGGTGCTCCTTGACGACAATTTCGCCACCCTGGTAAACGCCGTTGAGCAGGGGCGGGGGATTTATTCCAATATCAGGAAGTTTGTCCGCTACCTTTTAAGCTGCAACATCGGCGAGGTGCTGACGATGTTTCTGGGCATAATTATGGGCATGCCCATGGTGCTGCTGCCCACGCAGATTTTGCTGGTGAACCTCGTCACAGACGGACTTCCCGCCGTAGCTTTGGGCGTTGAGCCGCCCGAAGAGGAGAACATGAGAAAGCCCCCGAGAAAAGCCGACGAAAGTTTTTTCTCGGAGGGGCTGATGTGGAAAATAATTTTCCGCGGAATACTTATCGGGCTTTGCACGCTGGGGAGCTTTACGCTGATAAACAATATTTTCGGCAGTATCCCCGCCGCCCGTACAGCCGCGCTGTTCACCCTTGTGCTGTCTCAGCTTTTCCATGTTTTCGAGTGCAAATCGGAGAAAAAGAATATTTTCACCGTGCCCTACATGAATAACAAAAAGCTGATCGGGGCGGTGCTTATTTCGTTGGCGATAGTTTTCGGGGCGGCGTATTTCCCGCCTTTGCAGGTGATTTTCAGCACCGTTCCGCTGACGGGGGAACAGCTGCTTATTTCCGCGGGGTTTGCGGTGTTCGCGCCGATTTTGCAGTGTTTTTTTAAGACGGACTGAGCCTGCGAGTACGCTAAAATTTATCAAACCCCTATATGCGGGTTAGATACAAAAACACCTCCGTAAAATTCGGAGGTGTTTTTTAATAAATTGTTAACTGTTAGCTATTAACCCCCTCAGCCTTCTCATCGCCTCAACCGTGTTCTCTTTCGTGCCGAACGCCGTCAGGCGGAACCACCCCTTGCCGTTCTCGCCGAAACCCTCGCCGGGAGTTCCAACCACCTGAATTTCGTTCAGCAGATAGTCGAAAAATTCCCAGCTGCCCATGCCGCGCGGGCACTTCAGCCATATGTAGGGGGAATTTTTTCCGCCCGT
Source organism: Ruminococcus sp. (assembly GCA_023665505.1). Classification (GTDB taxonomy): domain Bacteria; phylum Bacillota; class Clostridia; order Oscillospirales; family Ruminococcaceae; genus RGIG8773. The sequence continues at coordinate 10,365 of JAMPDU010000058.1, read as the reverse complement.
GTACTTTATTCCCAGCTCGTCGCAGGTCTCCGCCATAACGCGGGCGTTTTCCATGTAGTACGCAATGCTCTCACGGGTCTGGCGAAGTCCCTCTTCTGTGAAAACCGCCGCCGCCGCGCACTGTACAGGGTATGACACGCCGTTGAATTTGCTGCCCTGCCGCCTGCACCAGATTTTGTACACGTCCACCGCCTGACCGTCCGCGGTGTAGGCTTTCAGCTCTTTGGGAATTACCGTATAGCCGCAACGCGTTCCCGTAAAGCCCGCGGTTTTGGAGAGAGAACATATTTCAATTGCGCACTCCCTCGCGCCCTCCACCGCGAAAATGCTGCGGGGCAGGGACTCGTCGCGGATAAACGCCTCGTACGCCGAGTCGAAAATAATTATGGCTTTTTGGGACTTTGCATAGGCAACCCACTCCGCGAGCTGCTCTTTGGTGTACACCGAACCCGTTGGGTTATTGGGGGAGCAAAGGTAGATTATATCGCTCTTCACGCCGCTGCCGGGCATTGCGGCGAAACCGTTCTCCTCGTTTGAGGCGGCGTAAATTACCTTTCGCCCGCCCATAACGTTGCTGTCAACGTACACGGGGTAGGCGGGGTCGGTGATGAGCACGGTGTTCCGCTCCCCGAAGATGTCGGGGATATTTCCGCAGTCGCTTTTCGCGCCGTCGCTTATGAGTATCTCCTCGGGGTCGACGGTTACGCCGAAACTTTTGTAGTACCCCGCCACAGCCTCCCGCAGAAAGGAGTAACCCCTGCCGCTGTCCTCATAGCCCTTGAACGTCTCCTTGTGAGCCATTTCCTCCGCGCCCTTTTTCATTGCCTCAACCACCGCGGGAGCAAGGGGCAGGGTAACGTCCCCGATGCCCATTCTGATAAGCTCCTTATCGGGATTTTTTTCGCGGTACGCCGCAAGCCTTTTCGCGATGTCGATAAAGAGATAGTTCTCCTTTAAGTTCAGAAAATTTTCGTTGATAAACGCCATTGCAGAATGTCCCTCCAAAAAATATTTTTACTGTAAGTTTAATAATTGAACCGCGAGTTTTTAAATAAAGTTCATTTATTAAACTTAAAGTTTAGTTATTATTTACAATAGTTGCACGTTAAGTACAATAACTAAACTGCAAGTTCAGTTATATCAATAACGCCGTCAAACACTTTCGTTGCCGTGCCCCGCATAAGTACGCCGCCGTCCTTTCGGCAGGTTACGGAAAGGTTTCCTCCCCGAAGTGCGACCGTGATTTCCTCGTCATAGTTTTTGTGACCGCACAGCACCGCCGCCACCGCCGTTGCGCACGCTCCCGTCCCGCACGCCCATGTTTCGCCGCTGCCCCGCTCCCAGACCCGCATTTTTATTGTGCCGTCCGCAAGAATTTCGCAGAACTCCGTGTTAACCCTCTCGGGGAAAAGGGGGTGGTTCTCAAAATGCGGACCTATTTTTTCAAGGTCAAGACCGTCGACGTCCGCAGTAAAAATCACGCAGTGGGGGTTGCCCATTGAAACCGCCGTGGCGTTGTAAGTCCTGCCGCAAACCTCGATAGGGCTGTCGATAAAGCTGTCGCCCTCGGCTTTCATGGGAATGTCCGACGGTTTAATAATCGCCTGCCCCATATCGACTTCCACCGTGTCCACAAAGCCGTCTTTAACAAAAAGCTTGAGGCGCTTTACCCCGCTTTTGGTTTCGAGAGTTATCTCGGTTTTGTCCGTCAGACCGTAGTCGTAAACGTACTTGCCGATACAGCGGGTGCCGTTGCCGCACATCATTCCCTCGCTGCCGTCGGCGTTGAACATTCGCATACGGAAGTCCGCCTTGTCCGAGGGCATAATCAGTATCAGACCGTCCGAGCCGATACCGAACCGGCGGTCGCTGACAAACTCGGAGACCCTTTCGGGGTTTGGGACGGTTTCCTCAAAGCAGTTGACGTAAACGTAATCGTTGCCGATGCCGTGCATTTTTGTAAATTTCATTTTATCACCTTAATATTTTTAATACTTAATAATATCGCCCCATAGCGAATGAATATAGTATTCGTACTCACTGCCGCCGCAGGTAAATTTTACCGAGTATACGTCCCGCGAGCACACGCCGTTCGCGTCAAAAACGCGTTCCGTTTCGGCAAAAGTTACCTCGTCCGCGGCAAGCCCCGCGTGTTCGAGAGCTATCGTCTCGGCTTTTTCGGGGGGAATAACCTCCGGCGGGTAAATTATACAATGGTCGCACCGAATAAAATCTATAACGCTGCCGTCTGCGGCGTTTACCTTGCATACGCAGCTGTAAGTATACAAAGTGTCGAAACGCACCTCGATAACGGGCAAATCGCCCTCACAGTCGAAAGTGCTGTCCCACCCATTAATTTCGGTGTCGTAAAGCCCCGAGTGTTCAACAGCCGCCGCCATTGCCTCCTTGCGGGTAATTCTGCGGTCGCTTATTGTTTCGGTTGACCTTGCGGCGGTTTCGGCGGACGTTTCCGTTTCCGTCACGGTGGTTTCGGTGGAAGTTACCGTGGTTTCCGTTGACGTTTCGGTGACTTCGGCGTTGCTGCCGCAGCCCGAAAGCGCTGCCGCAAATAATATGTACGCGGTTAAAATCAAAACTTTTTTCACAGCAAAAGCCTCCTTTTTAACATTGTAGCATATTTTCGGGCGGAACGCAACCTTTTTTTACATCTCATAGGTTTTGAGAATGTCCCGGGCGATGACGATTTGCTGAACGTGCCGATCCATTGCCTGCTTTTGAATGTGTCGGTGAGCGTCCGCCTCGGACATTTTCAGCACCTCAACCAGCACGCATTTGGCGCGGTCAACAAGGCGTACGTCTTTCAGCTTTTGCTCCAGCTTTGCCTTTTCGGCGGAAAGCTCCGCGGCGTGTTCCGCAGTCAGGGTCACATAGCGGAACGTTTGCAGAAGTACGGTTTTGTTTAGCGGGCGGGGGAGGATAAACAAGTTCATTCCGCCGATTTTTCTGGCGATTTCGGCGCAGTGCTTTGCGGGGGCGGCAAGGATTACCCCGCTGCCGTTTCCGCATGCTGCCGCCGCGACGTCGAGACCGTACACGCCGCCCACGGGGGCGTTTATGAAAACCGTGCCGAAGTTTTTTCCCGCAAGAACGGTTTTGTCGGCTGCGCTGTCCGAGACGGATATTTCCCCGAACCCGAATTCCCCCGCCGCCATGGTGATGTTGTCAAGGGTCTCGCCCTGTTCCGAAAAAATGATTATATTTTTCCCGTTCGGCACGTTTTCACCTCGCTTTTCTTTTGGTACATTATAACATATTTTTTTGATTTCGTAAAGGGGGTCAATTTGCAAAACCGCAAAACTACAAAAACTACAAAAACTACATTCTCAAAACGACTTTGTAGCACCCTCAAAACCTGTCTATATCTTATTTATTATATATATTACTACAAAACTACAAAAAATATATATAAAAAATATAATAATATTTAGGGAGTATGTACACAGCCTAATACTCCCTAATCGGCGTTTATATAAGTTTGAAGTAACTTTGTAGTTGTAGTTTTGTAGCTTTCGCGTGTAAATGTTATACCGCATAAAGGTTGCACGCGGTTTTTGTGTACTCATACAAAATTTTGAAAATTACAAAAAAATTTTCTCCAAAGTTGTACGTTCGCGTGCAACTTTTCCCGTTTTGGCGCTGTTAGTAGAGGGACTAATTATTGACGTACAGCTGTTTGTAAGGACTTGCCGTATTCGGTGTGAGCTTGAAAAAATGGGAACTTAAAAGCTCTTCCGCGTTGCAGCCGAAGTTTGCGGAAAATTCCTCAACGTCCTTGCGTATCGCCTCAATGTCGTCCGCGGACGCGTCCTCGCACTTAACCTGAACGGGAAGTCCCTTTGGTGCATACTCCGAACGGATATATATCGCCCCGCCGTGCATGCCCGTGCCGCAGAAACCGCCAACGGGGCATTCGTTTTCGTGACCTATGCCCAGGACGATAATACGTCCCCCAGCCTGATATTCGCCCAGAAACGCGCCCACAGCCTCGCCGATAACCAGCATGGGGACGTGCTTTTGATACTCTTTCATGTGAATTCCCGCCCGATAGCCCGCGCTGCCCTTAATGAAAATTTTGCCGTCGCGCATGCCGTACCCCGCAGCATCGCCGCAGCTGCCGTGTATGATTATTTCGCCGGAATTCATAGTGTCCCCCGTTGCGTCCTGCGCGTTGGCAAAAACGTTTATCACGCAGCCGTTCAGGTACGCCCCCAAAGCGTTGCCCGGTACGCCGTGTATCTCGATGTTTTTGTCCGCCGAGCTGCTGCCGATGTAACGCTGACCGAGGACGTTCTCCACCGTAATATCCCTGTCCGCCGAAGTGCTTATAAGGTGGTTAAGGTCCTTGTAGTGCAGACCCGCCGCGTTTATTTTAGTTGCCATTTCCGTAACCTCCCGCCAATTTTTCGTTTCTGTACTCCCTTGTGAACGCCATAAGCTGCGGCTTGTCTTTCAGCATCTCCATGTCGCATTCGTTCACGGGCATATGCCACTTTATCATGTAGGTGTAAATGCCCGCACGTTTCACATCGCCCATGAGAATAAAGCCTTTCAGCTCTCCGTCCTTGGTGACGAGCTTTTTGTAGTTTGTGCCGTCGGTTTCGGTGTACGCCTCGCCCTCATAGCTGCCCACGGTGATGATGTGCAGACCGAAAAATCCGATTGCGTTCATGGGTATGGCGTTGAGGTAGTACGCCTCTTGCCCCGCCATATTCTGCCCCGCGATTTCGCCCTGCATAAAGGCGTTGGGGAGCAGCGCGAGAATTTTTTGCTGACCCGTTGAAACGTCAAGGCTTTCGGTGCAGTCCCCCGCCGCGTAAACGTCTTTCAGACCCTCAACCGCTTGCTTTTGGTCGGTGACAATTCCTCGGTTCACCGTTCCCCCAGCCTCGGAAACAAGCTCCGTGTTGGGGCGTACGCCAACGGCTAAAATTACCATATCAAAGTCCACGGTTTCGCCGTTTGTGAGTACCGCCGAGTTTTCCGAAAACTCTTTCACGCTTGCGCCCAAAATGAATTTTACGCCTTTGCTTTCGATGTGCTTTTGCATTATCGCGGAGGCGTCCTCGTCCAAAATCGAGGGCAGAATTCTGTCCGCAAGGTCGACAACCGTCATGTCCGCGCCGTAATGCTCCAAAGCCTCGGCGGCTTTCAGACCGATAAGTCCCGCGCCCACAATGAGTACTTTCGCCCCCTCGGTGACGTTTTCCTTAACCGCTTTTGCGTCGTCTAATTTCATAAAGGTGAATTTTTTGGAAACCCTGTCAAGCCCCTCCATAGGCGGCACGAAAGGCTTTGAACCCGTTGCCACCATAAGCTTGTCGTAGGAAATTTCGTTGCCGTTTTCGATAGTTACGGTTTTTTTGTCGGGATTTATTTTCGTTACCCGCGTTTCAAAAAGCGTGTCCACATCATTTTTTTCGTAAAAATCCCCGTCGCGGTAGCGCATATTTTCCTCGGTGACGGTTTCTTTCAGCCAGTAGGAAATCAGCGGGCGGGAGTAGGTGTGGTACTTTTCGTCCGAAATAACCACGATTTGCCCCGACTTGTCAACCTGCCGTATGCCTTGTACCGTTCCGATTGCGGCGGCGGAATTGCCGATTATAACGTATTTCATTACTCCTCACCTCTCTCTTCAAATACTATCGCTTGGTTGATGCAGTTGGTCACGCAAGCAGGCTCTCCCGCGCTGTTCCGCGTGCAAAGTTCGCATTTGGTAATTGTCTTGCCGCCGTTTTTCTCGTCGACGACGATACAGCCGTAGGGGCAGGAAAGTACGCAGGTGTAACAGCCCACGCAGCGGCTTGTATCAATTTGAATAACGCCGTTCACCTTTGACAGCGCGCCCGTTATGCAACCCTTTACGCAGGGGGCGGCGGCGCAGTGTCTGCACTGGACGGCGAAATTCACATCGCCCGCGCTTTCCACGGTTATTCTCGGCATGGGGTTTCTGTTCAGCTTAAAGGTCTTTGCCATATCGGTTTCGCCGCTGTTGGCAAAGGCGCAGTAATATTCGCAGAGGTGACAGCCGAGACATCTGTCCTCGTTTACATAAACTCTCTTCATAAAGACAAAACGTCCTTTCATTTTTCTGTAGGGGACGGGTTTCCCGTCCCGTTTATATGTGCGGAATTATATACAATTTGTATATTTTGTGTACTACTCTCCCGCATGTTGTATGCCGAGAATGTCAAGTTCTTTCTGATTAAGACCGATACCGCGGAGCATTAGCCTGTTGCCCTTTAAAGCCTCTATGGAATTTATTCCCATACCGCCCATAATTTCCTTGATTTCGTGATCCCAGGCGTGAACGAGGTTTACCAACCGCTGATAGCCAACGTCGGGGTTGAGACGTTTAACAAGGTCGGGGCGTTGGGTGGCGATACCCCAGTTGCACTTGCCGCCGTGACAGCTCCTGCAAAGGTGACAGCCGAGAGCAAGCAGGGCGGGCGTACCGATATAAATCGCGTCCGCGCCGAGAGCGAATGCCTTTACCGCGTCGGAGGAGGAACGTATCGAACCCCCCGCGACTATGGAGACTTCGTTCCGAATTCCCTCGTCCCTGAGCCGCTGGTCTACCGAAGCAAGGGCAAGCTCTATTGGAATACCCACGTTGTCACGTATTCTTGTGGGAGCCGCGCCCGTGCCGCCGCGGAAACCGTCTATGCAGATAACGTCCGCCCCCGAGCGTGCAATACCCGAGGCAATAGCCGCAACGTTGTGCACCGCCGCGATTTTCACGAAAACGGGTTTTTTGTACTCGGTAGCCTCTTTAAGGGAGAAAATAAGCTGCCGCAAGTCCTCGATTGAATATATATCGTGGTGGGGAGCGGGCGAGATCGCGTCCGTGCCCATTGGTATCATACGGGTTTTGGAAACGTCCTCCCGTATCTTCTCTCCGGGGAGATGTCCGCCGATACCGGGCTTTGCGCCCTGTCCCATTTTGATTTCGATAGCCGCACCCGCGTCAAGATACCCTTTGAAAACGCCGAAACGTCCCGAGGCAACCTGTACTATCGTGTTTTCGCCGTACTGATAAAAGTCCTTGTGCAGACCGCCCTCGCCCGTGTTGTAGTATGTACCCAGTTCCCGCGCCGCCCGCGCAAGGCTTTCGTGGGCGTTTTTGGAAATCGAGCCGTAGGACATCGCCGAAAACATAATAGGCACGTCCAACTCGATATAAGGGGGAAGTTCGGTGTTTATCGAGCCGTCGGGGTTTTTCTTTATGCCGCTTGGCTTTTTGCCCAAAAATACCTTTGTCTCCATAGGTTCGCGGAGGGGGTCTATGGGCGGGTTCGTTACCTGAGAGGCGTTGATGAGGATTTTATCCCAGTAAACGGGGTAATCCTTGGGCGTACCCATTGAGGAAAGCAGCACGCCGCCGCTGCCCGCCTGACGGTAGTTCTCTATCATAATTTGCTGCGTGTAGTTGGCGCTTTCGCGGAAAGCGTTTTCGTTGGGGCGTATCTTCAAAGCCCCCGTGGGGCATATGCACACGCACCTTTGGCAGTCCACGCACCTGTCCTCATGGGCAAGCATTTTGCCGTAGTCCTCGTCGAAGTAGTGAACCTCGTTTGAGCACTGCCTTTCGCAGGCGCGGCAGCCGATACATTTATCCGTGTTCCTGAGCACCTCAAACTGTGCGGGGAAAAAATTTACAGACATTTTCTTTTACCCTCCTCGCTAAGATTTACAATAACAGGCTCGCCGCCTACGGGACTTCTTACGGAGTCAACCTCGGGGCAGATTGCGCGTATGGCGCACTCCTCACTGGCAATATATACCATATCGCCTTTTTCCGCCACCACCATCGAGCGGAGCTTAAGCCTGTCGTTAAGAGCCATAAGTCCGCCGGTGTACCCCAAAATAATGGAGAACGGTCCGGTGATGAGCAGGCTTGAAAAAGCGTTGCGGAAATATTTCAGCTTAGCCGCTTTCTCGGGGTCGGTTTTTTCAAGCTCGTCAAGTTCGCTCCAGAACGGGGCGGCGATTATGCTGGCAATGTCTTCAAGGGAAAGCTCCTGCTTGCGGTTAAGGTAGTCGAAGATGTAGGTTATAACCTCGGTGTCCGTCAGGAGCGTACACTTGTAGCCGAACATCTCGATAAACCGCCTGTTGGCGTCGTATGAGGAAATTTCGCCGTTATGTACTATAGTATAGTCCAGCAGGGAGAACGGGTGCGCGCCGCCCCACCAGCCGGGGGTGTTTGTGGGGTAACGTCCGTGAGCCGTCCAAGCGTAGCCGCTGTACTCCTCCAAACGGTAGAATTCGCCCACGTCCTCGGGGTAGCCAACCGCCTTGAAAACGCCCATATTCTTGCCGCTTGAAAAGACGTACGCGCCGTCGATGTCGTTGTTTATGCGTATAACGCACTGGGCGACGAACTCCTTTTCGTCAAGCTGCGACGAGGCGATTTTCGTTGGCAGGGGGTTGACGAAGTACCGCCAAATCAGCGGTTCGTTGGTAATTGCGGGTACTTTCTTTGTGGGAATACGGCTCAGGTTCACCACGTCGAAATGGCGGTCGAGGAAACGCTCGGTCTGCTCCCGCGCCTCGGTTGAGTTGTAAAAAACGTGGAAAGCGTACAAATCCTTGTACTCGGGGTAGATGCCGTACCCCGCGAAACCGCCCCCCAAGCCGTTAGAACGGTCGTGCATATATGATATGGACTTGACCACGTCTCTGCCGTTGAGCCTGTTTCCGTCGCGGCTTATCATGCCCGAAATGGCGCAGCCCGCGGGTATTCTTACTTCTCCCTCTTTTAAAAGCATACACTCACTCTCCTATTCTCTATCTGTTTAAAAATTTTGCAATATTTTCGCATATTGCCGACTTTAATATCATAACATATATAATTATGTTTGTCAAGGGGTATTTGCAAGTTTATTTTATAAATCCTGCAAAAATAAGTAAATTTTTTATGAAAATCCGTAATTTTGCGTACATAAATGCCAAAATGCCAAAATGAAATTGCATTTTTGGATGTTTATAAGGCATTTTGCACTAAATGTTGACAAATTTCCCGAAAAATGTTATACTATATAATATGTAATGCTATGTAAATTTATATTTGTAGGGGCGCATCCTGTATGCGCCCGCTGGTACGAATTTCCAAACACGCGGGCGCATACGGGATGCGCCCCTACAAAAATGTACAATATTTATTTCGAGAGGAGTAACATCTATATGAGATGCCCTGAATGCGGAGGAGAGATAAGCGAGAACGAGGTTTTCTGCCCAAGCTGCGGGTCGGAGCTGTTCGGCACGTCCGAAAAGCCCGCCGAACCGGACGTTTTTGAGGTGCTGGAAGAGACGGAAAAGGGAAATTCCAAGAAAAAGAAAAAAAGTAAAAATAAGGATAAAAATTCCGCAAAAAGGCAAAAGCTCATCGTCGCTTTGCGGGTGACGCTGATTGTCCTGCTTGCCGCGCTTATAACGGTGCTGATTTTCGTCGCGGCGGACAGCGTCAGCGCGGCAAGGGGCAGGAAGATTTTCGACAAAGTGCCGCTGGGCAGGAGCATTGACATGATAAAGTCCGAAAGCGGCGCGGATTTTTCGGAGGGGAAAGTCTCGGCGTACGGGGCGGTGAACCATATTTCCGACTATAATTTTGTCTGCGAGTCCGACAAAGCCGTCAGCGTGGACGGCATACAGCTCCCGGAGTGGGCGGTGCTGCTGAAGTCGGAGGCTGACGGCTCGGTTAACGAGGTAACGCTTTACAATTTCAGCGTGCTGAAACACGGCTGGATGGGGGCGAGAACCGCCCAGCGGCTTGAACCGTCCACCGTTGAGTTCGGCATGACAGCCAAAGCCGCCGAGCGCGCGCTGGGCTTGAAACCCTATACCATTATAAAGGAAAGCGTGGGAAATACTTCCGTTTACGTTTATCGGTACAACTACACCGACAGCGAGAGCGGAAACACCTGCGTACGCAACTTTTACGTCGAGGTCAGCGACGTCGACGGCAAGGTTAAAAGCGCCTACGACAGCCAGCTTGACTACCTCAATCTTATTTTGGGTACGGCTGCGGATTAAAACGATTGCGCAATTTGCACATTTATAGCAAGTTTTTTGGTATGTTAATTGTGCAAGTCTACAAAAGTGAAAAAAGCTATTGACAAAGGCTGTCGAAAGTAGTATACTAATAAAGCTGACCCGAAACGAGGGAAACCTTGTCAGGGGAGGAAAAAACTGTAAAAGCCGCAAGGCGTCAAAATTTTTTGAAAAAATTTTTCAAAAAGGTATTGACAAGAGAAAGTAAATGTGATATAATAGAAAAGCTTTCTCGAAAGAGGGCGGCAAGTTGGACGTTCGCGTTCAACTTAAAGAACCTTGAAAATTGAACAA
>JAMPDU010000057.1 GCA_023665505.1 Ruminococcus sp. | reverse complement strand
TAAAATGGGGCTTTTTTATGATGACCGTTCTGATGTCTGTACAAATATTGTGTACTCTTGCGGCTTTGGTGTACATTATTTACATACTTACAAACGAAAGCTCCCGCAGGTATTCTCTGCTGACGGCGGCTGTGATGTCGTCCTTTGCGGGAAGTTTGGGGTACATAATGACCCTTTTGTGCGATAATACCGACGCCGCTCTCGCCGTGACCTCGTTCGGCATTATGGGCGCGGCGTTTTCCCATTATTTGATTTACAGCTTTTGCGTGGATCACTGCGGGATAAAAAAGCTGAACGTGCTGAGCATGCTGCTGCTGGCGGCGAATATTATCGGCATCGCCATGGCGGTGCTGACGGGGAAAACGGGAATTTTTTACAAAAGCTTTGAGCGGTGCGAGTGCGACATATTTTTCGTGCCGGACGCCGAGTACGGCTTGGGCGCGTACATTCTCACGGCGGCAATGGTGATACAGTCGGCGGTGATTATTGGCGCGGCTTTTTATATGCTGAAAAAACGGGGCGCGCGGAACGGTCTGCATATGCCCGAAATGTGCCTTGCGGCGGTACTTCCCGCGGCGGCTAAGGTGGCGGCGGGAATGGGTCTGCTGGGAGGGTTTGACCTGTCGTACGTCTTTATCGTGCTGGGCTGCCTGCTTGTTTCGGCGAACGTTTACAGCAGCAAGGTGGTGGACGTGGTAAATTCTGCCAGAGACAACATTATCGAAAACATGAACGACGCGCTGCTCGTCACCGACACGAAAATGAACATTGTGGACGCAAACCCCGCGGCTCGGCGCATTTTCCCGGACCTTTTCAAAACAGGCAGAAAAACCCAGGGAATGGTTTCCCTTATAGCAAATCTTATGGACGAGGACGGCGACCACGCCGAGTTCGAGATTGACGGCAAGTGCTACGACAAGCATATCTCGCGGCTTTCAAAGGCGGACGGCAGCCCTATGGGGTACGCGGTGCTGCTGCTTGACGTGACGGACACAAAGCGGTACGTGGACGACCTTATCGACATGCGGCAGCGGGCTGATATGGCAAATAATGCCAAAAGCGACTTCCTCGCCAACATGTCCCACGAGATCCGCACGCCGATGAACGCAATAACCGGCTTTGCGGAGCTTTGCCTGCGGGAGAAAAACTATCAGTACGCCGCGGACATAAAAACCGCCGCGAAGAGCCTTATTGCCATAATCAACGACATTCTCGACATCTCGAAAATAGAGGCGGGCAAGCTGGAGCTTGTGCTGTCCTCCTACAGCATGGAGGAAATGCTGAACGACGTTATAAGCCTCGTTTACGTCCAGCTGGACGGCAAGAGCGGCATTGAGTTCAAGGCGGACATCGACAGGCGGCTGCCCCGTAAGCTGTACGGCGACGAGGTGCGCATAAAACAGATACTCATCAACCTTTTGGGCAACGCGGTGAAATTCACAAAAGCGGGCAGCATAGGGTTTTCCGTGCGGGAAATAAGCAGGAACGGCGATATGTCCTCGCTGATGATAAAGGTTACGGACACGGGCATCGGCATAAAGCGGGAGGACATTTCAAAGATTTTCAGCAGCTTTCAGCAGCTTGACACAAAGAAAAACCGCGAAATCGAGGGCACGGGCTTGGGGCTTTCCATTACGAAAAATCTTGTGGACATGATGGGCGGCACGATTACGGTGGACAGCGAATACGGCAAGGGTTCGGCGTTTACGGTGGTTTTGCAGCAGAAAGTCGAGGACGCCTCGCGTATTTCCGTTGAGGCGGCAAAGGCTGCGGCGGCTCCCGAAAAAAGCGGCGAGGAGAAAAAGTCGGTGCTGTACGCCCCGGAGGCAAAGGTGCTTATTGTGGACGACAACAAGGTCAACCTGAAAGTTACGGCGCAGCTTTTGTCGGTGTACGGCATAAAGTGCAGCACGGCGGAAAGCGGCAGACAAGCCATAGAAATGGTAAAAAAAGGTTACTACGACTTGGTTTTTATGGACCATATGATGCCCGAGCTTGACGGCGTTGACGCAACGAAGATAATCCGCGGTCAGGGGGACGCTTACAGCAAGGAACTGCCAATAATCGCCCTGACGGCGAACGCGGTCAGCGGGGCGAAAGAGATGTTTTTGGAATCGGGTCTGAACGACTTTATTTCAAAACCGATACAGATACCCCAGCTGGAAAAAATACTGGCGAAGTGGCTGCCCGCCAAAGTTGTTTCCTATGTGGGCGCAAAGAAAACAGCGCAGCGTTACGACGATTCTCTTGAGCTTTTGGGAATTATCGAGGAAACTCCCAAAGCCGAGGAAACGCCTCCCGCGGAGGAATTTGCCATTCCAAATGTGGACGTCAAGGCGGGCATGCAGCTTTGCGGAGGAAATCCCGAAGTGTACCGCGCCGTGATAAAAACCTTTATGGAAACCGCCGAGGAAAGTATTCTGCGGATTGAAACTTTCGCCCAGAGCAGGAATTACAAGGACTACACCACCGAGGTGCACGGGCTGAAAAGCTCCTCAATGGCAATCGGGGCGAAAGAGCTTTCTGAAATGGCGCGGCAGCTTGAAATGGCGGGGCGCAGGGAGGATTACAAGCAGATAATGAGCGAGACCCCCACCCTTATCGCGCGGTACACCGACGTTGCGGAGCATATCCGACCCCTTGTGGAGACGGATAAGCAGGCGGGCGAGGGCAGACCGCCCGTTGACAAGGGGGTACTCAAAACAAAGCTTGGGGAGGTTCTGTCGGCGATTGACGAGCTGGATTCCCCCGAGGCGATAAAAATTCTCGACGCGCTGCTGGAATTCAGTTTCCCCACGGAGGAGATTTCCGAGGAAATGGAGAACGCGCGGCGGTACACCGACAACTTTGCTTATGAAAAGGCTGAGGCGGCGGTGCGGCACGTACTGGAAAAAATTTGATATTAATGCAATAAGGAAGATGGTAAAATATGCCTTTTTCGGCAAAATCACTGGATTTTCTCTTTGAAAACATGCTCAACGACAGCAGGACTTGGTTTAACGACCACAAGGAGGACTATCGGCGGCTTGTGACAGAGCCTTTCACGCAGCTGATTGTCGACCTCACCGACACGATGCTTGAAATTGACGGTAAATTTGTCTGCAACCCGAAAAAAATCTCCCGGATTTACCGGGACGCGCGGTACGCAAGGGGGAAGTCAATCTTCCGTGACTATGTGTGGTACAGCTTTTGCAGACCATACGAGGGACGCAAAACCCTGCCCGAATTTTATTTCAGCATATCGCCGGGCGGGTTTGACTATGGGTGCGGATTTTACGCGGCGGACTCCGACGTCATGGACAGTTACCGTCAGCTTATTTTGGCGGACGACAAGAGTTTCAAGGCGGCGTTTAAGGCGTACAAATCCCAGGACGTTTTCGAGCTTTACGGGGAACTTTACAAGCGGGATCGATACCCCGAGGAAACCGCGGAAAAGCGGGACTGGCTCAACCGCCGCAGTATGGGGGTTTCCTGCGACAGCAAGGACTTTGACCTGCTTTTCGGGGACAGGCTGGCGGAAAAAATTGCCGCCGATTTTAAGGCGATTGCGCCGATTTACAAATTTTTCCTCCGCGCGGCGGAGGCGGTTACAATGAAAGGTAAAAACGGTTAAAACTATGAAGAAAAGGATATTTTTGGCAGCAGTAATTGCCGCTGCCGCGGTGTTTTCGGTTGGAACGGCAGTCCCCGAAAAGCCAATAATTGCCATAACAGCCTCGGCTGAGGAAACCGCCGACGGCTTTGTCATCAAAACGGACAGCGACGGCGACCGCTATGTTGCGGGTTACAACGGCGCGGGGGGGAACATAACTATCCCCTCGGACGTGACCTGGATAGGCTCGAAAGCCTTTACGGAAAACACGTCAATAACGAGCGTGACTATTCCCGAAAACTGCTGGTACTGGGTGGACAGCAACGCGTTTTCTTACTGTACAGCGTTAAAGTCAGTAACCTTTGAGGGCAGCATCGACGGAATCGGCGCGAACGCCTTTTACGGCTGCACTGCCCTCGAAACCGTGACTTTCGGCGGAAACGTCGGGCGCGACGAGGGGGACGGCGGCATAGGCTACTGCGCGTTTGCGGGGTGCACCTATCTGCGGACGGTGAAATTTACCGACCCCGGGGCGCGGCTTGACCTTGTGGGGGACTACGCGTTCATGAACTGCACGCGGCTCACAAGCATAAATCTGCCCGTGAATACGGGTACGCTGTACACGGGAGCATTTTTCAACTGCGCGAATTTGTCGGAAATTACCGTGCCGTCGTCGGCAAAATTCGACGGGGACTGGGTAATGGGGTATATGTACGGCAGAGAAACCGCCGACGGCGAGGCGGTACGGGTTAAGGCGGACGGAACAGCCGCCCTTTACCCCGCCAAACTTGCGGGGCTGCCGAAAGCGGAAAAAAGGATAATTCAAAAATCGCTGACAATGGCGGTGGTAAGCGGTTCGGCGGCGGAAACCTACGCGGCTAACAACGGCATAGCCTGCGTTTACACGTCCGATACGCAGGTTTACAGGCTTTCCTCGCCGAAAAACGTAAGCGGCAAGGCGGGCGCGGGCGGCATTGTGCTGACTTGGGACGCGGTTGACGGCGCGGCAGGGTACAGGGTGTACCAATACGACCCCGCGTCGGGAAAGTACCGGGCGTGCAAAAGCGTAAGGGGCGCGAAGTGCACCGTGGACGGGCTTGAAAGCGGCACGGAGTACAGTTTCAGGGTGGCGACTTTAGACGTTTCGGGCAGCAAATACGTGCCGGGGTACGCCTCGGAAACGGTTTCGGTGACGGCGGAGTGATTTTATAAGTTTTATAATAATGGTACGAAAATGGGTTTTACGCAGAAATTTATCACGCAATTACCTCGGCAAAACTTCCGTTAGCACCGTCTTTTTTAACAACGATTTGCCGCGGTATTTCGGATTTTATTGTTTCAACGTGCGAAATAATACCGATTAATCTGCCCGACTGTGTAAGGCTGCGCAGCGCAGCCATAGCCTGTTGCAGCGTGTCTTGGTCAAGCGAACCGAAACCCTCGTCAACAAACATCGTTTCGATTTGAATGCCGCCCGAGGTTCGCTGAACCGTATCGGAAAGTCCCAGCGCAAGGGCAAGCGAGGCAATAAACGACTCGCCGCCCGACAGCGATTTCACATCGCGTATCGTGCCGTTATAGCTATCTTTTACGTCAATATCCAACGTGCGGTTGCCCCGATTGTCCCGAGAAACAGTCTGCCGCACAAGCTCATAATGCTCGTTGGACATCTGCCGCAAATGAATATTCGCGCAGGACAAAATTTTGTCAAAATACACGCTTTGCACATAGCTTTCAAAGCTTTCACGCGAGCTTCCGCCCTTGGTATTTGCCGTCTGAGACAAACCCTTGAAAAGTGAATAATTTTCCTCCGCCTTATAAAGTTCGGGCAGCATTTTTTTCAATTTTTTCAGTATTTCGGAATTATTTTTCAGCTTATTTCCGATATTGTTTTTTTCGTCCGAAATTTTATTTAATTTATCACCTAATTGCTTAAGATTTTCATTTAATTCCTCAATATCGGCGGGACGGTAATTCGCGGGAAATTGCTTGGAAATTGTCTCGATTTTTGTTGTAATTTCCTGAAGTTTTTCCTTGGCGAAAACGGCTTTATTTTCTGCATTTTTAATATCATCTTCAACTCTTTTTAATTCTTTTTTCAGATTGTCAATTTCCTTTTCAGCCGCTGCTTTGCTGCCGAATTTAAGCGATTTTTTAAGCTCATTTATTTGATTTTCTTTTTCCTCGATACGAGACGAAATCCCGGCAATATTTGATTTAATATTGGCTTTTCCCTCAATTAATTTTTGGGATTTTTCTTGATTTACCCGAATAATTTCGGCAAGCTCTTTAACACGTTTGGCTCTTTTATTTTCGGCGGAAATTTTCTCGTTTATTTGCGAAAGAATAATTTTTTCTTTCGCAATATTTTTACTTGCAATTTCTGCCGCCAAATCAATTCCGCAGTTTAATCCGGCATTTTCAATAGCCCTTACCGCTTGTTCTTTGCTCGTCCGAAAATTACCCTCGGCAAGACCGCTTTCGTTGCTTGCCTTATTCGCTTTTTTCTGCATTTCGGCGGCGAATTTTTCGGTTTCCTCAACGTCTTTCTGCGACGGAGCTTTTTCGGATTTTGCCGCCTTTGTCGGGTGGTGAACCGAACCGCAAACGGGACAGGGCTGTCCCTCAACCAAATTTTCCGCCATAATTCCCGCTTGCTCGTCATTGAATTTTCGGCGCATATCGCGGGCTTTTTCAGCCGCCTTTTCATACGTTTCGCGAATATCCAAATATGCTTTTTTTGCACAATCAAATGCCGCGCTTTTTTGAGAAAAATCCTTAACGGCGTCTATCACTAAATTTAATTTTTCAATGCGGTTTTCCGTTTCATTTTTTTCATAGGTAAGCGCCGCAATATCTTCCGAATTTGCTTTTAATATTTTTTCATCGTTAAGCGCATTTTCAAGATTTTCGGATATTTTTTCGTGTTCCATTTCTTTTTCTTTGAGAATTTTTTTCTCATTTTCAAAAGACGATTTATATTTTTTTATTTCGTTAAAATTCTCGTCAAGTTTGTCATATTCCGCAAGCCTTTCCTCTGATAAATGTATTTTTTTTGTAAGCTCACCGCGCCGTTTTTCGCCTTTTTCTTTGATTATTTCGGCGTTTTTTTGCGTTTCGGAATTTTCCTTTTCGGCGTCGGGAAGTTTCTTTTTCAGCGCATTCATTTCGTCAAACCTTGCCTTGCTGTTTTTCTCATTTTCAATTTTAATATTTAGCTCATTGTATTTTTTTTGAATTTCATCATACTGATTGCTTATGGTTTCAAACCTAATTTTATCCGCCGAAATTTCTTTTTCTGCCGTTTCGCAAAAATCTTCAAGAGACGTTAAATTTGCCAAATTATTTTCAATTATTTCCGATTTTTTTGCGTTAAATTCACCCGCATTTTCACAGCTTATATTTTTAATATTATATATTGCCTCGTATTTATTTTTATTGAGAATATCCTCTTTTTCTTTTGCTTTTTCGCTTAAAAGCCGTTGGAATTTTTCGTATATTTCGGTACTGAAAATACTGCGGAAAATTTCCTGCCGTTCGTCGGACTTAGCAACAAGAAGTCTGCGAAAATCACCCTGCGCAAGCATCATAATCTGCCTGAATTGATTTTCGTCAATGCCGAGCAAATCTTTAATTTTTGCCGTAACCTCCTTGTCTTTTTCCACGGTATTGCCGTCCGCCAAAATCAAAGAAACCGTCGCGGGGTACTGGGTTGTACCTTTCTGACGTTCATATTTTAATGTGCGCGTAACCGTGCAACGCTTGCCGTTCACATCAAAAATTAATTCCACCATTGGCTTAACGGTCGCCTCCGCGTACTTTGAACGCAGCATATCGTCCTTGCGCTCACCGCCGGAAGATTTACCGTAAAGAGCAAAGGTTATTGCGTCAAAAATAGTTGTTTTGCCCGCGCCTGTGTCGCCTGTAATTAAGTACAAACCCTCTGTACCCAGCTTTTCAAAATCAATTTCGGTTTTTTTAACATAAGGTCCGAACGCCTCCATAGTCAATTTAATCGGTCTCATTTTGCGCCTCCTCAAAAATATTTTCAACAATTTTTTTCTGATTTTCGCTAAGCTCTGTACCTTGCTGCTTGATATAAAATTCCGCAAAAAGCTCGGGCAAAGTCATTGACGCAACATTTTCAAGCATTGCATTATTGTACTCATTTTTAACGCGGTTATTTTCAAAACCGAGCTGCATTATATTCGGGAAATATTCGCGCAGTTTATTTACGGCGTCAAAAATTTCATTTTCGTCCGTTAGTATTACTTTTACATAATCGTCGCATTTGTTTGAAATTACCTCGTCAAATTTTCCTTTGTACACTTTCCAATCGTGCAGAGGTTTGTCAAGCGGAATTTGCGAAATTTTTATCTGACCTTTATTTTCAATTTCAACAACGCAAATGCTCTTTTTGTGATTTGCCTCGGAAAAAGAATATTTAAGCGGCGTACCGCTGTACCGAACCGTATCTTTTCCTGCGGACTGAGGACCGTGCAGATGACCGAGGGCGACATAATCGAAATCATCAAAAACCGACGCGTCCACATTGTCCGAGCCGCCCACGGAAAACGTTTCGGACTCGCAGGTTTCCGCCCCCGTGACAAATTGGTGCGCTATCAGAATATTCCGCTTGGAAACGTCGATATTCATATCGTCAACAACGGCTTTTACCGCTTCCGTATAGCTGCCGACCTGCGTATTTTCCCTCGCCGCGCGAACGCTTGCGGGAGTGACAAACGGCAGCATATAAAAATTAATTTCGCCGAAATTATCATTTAAAACAACGGGTTTCAAAATTTTTTCGTAATTGAATTTGTTGAACTCGGGCGCGATATGTATGCCGTTTTTGCTCATAATTCTCCCGCCGTAAGCAACGCGCTCCTGCGAATCATGGTTGCCGCCGATGATAAGTACGGGCGTACCCGTTTCGGAAAGTTCGGATATAAAATCGTCAAAAAGCGAGACAGCCTCTTCCGACGGCAGGGAGCGGTCATAAACGTCCCCCGCGATAATTACCGCGTCGGGTTTTTGAGCTTTGACGTGACCTACTATTTGTTCGATAATATCTTTTTGGTCGTCAATAAGAGAACGCTCGCAAACACGTTTGCCGATGTGCAAATCGGATAAATGGAATATTTTCATATGTATCTCCTTGTTATTTTTTATTTAACGGCTTAGTATTTTTGATTTTAAAAATCGCTGCCTGTTTCGTAATCTTTTAGGTCGTTGCGGGGCGGTCAAAATAGTAATTCACAGTTCAGCGCTCTTTTTACTATATTACACCACAAAATTTTCCCTTTGTCAACCCCTAATTTAAAAAAATTATATCTACTGACTCTCGGAAGATAATTTTCATAAAAATTTCAAAAATATATTGACATTTTACGTATTGTATTATATTATATAATATATAATATAATACGCAAAGGAGAGGATTTTATGACCGCAGATACAAAATATCCCATATTTATGGTGCACGGAATGGGTTTCCGCGACGGCAAGCGAATTTGCTACTGGGGCAGAATTCCCAATGTTTTGGAACAGAACGGCGCGAAGGTCTTTTTCGGAGGTCAGGACAGCAACGGCTCTGTCGAAAGCAACGCCGCCCAGCTTTTGCCAGCCCTTGACAGGGTTCTCGCGGAGACGGGCGCGGAAAAAGTGAACATTATCGCTCACTCCAAAGGCGGTCTGGAGGCGCGTTATCTTATTTCCGCAATGGGGCAGGGCGGCAAGGTTGCAAGCCTGACGACCCTTTCCACGCCCCACAACGGTTCTCTTACAGTTGACAAGCTGCTGAAATTCCCCGCTCCCGCGGTAAAATTCGGCTGCAAGGCAGTTGACCTGTGGTTCAGAATTATCGGGGACAAAAACCCCGACACTTACAGCGCGGTAAACATGTTCAAAACCTCTTCGGCGGAAAAATTCAACGCCGAAAATCCCGACGACCCCCGGGTGTACTATCAAAGCTGCGGCTTTGTTATGAACGGCTTTTTTTCGGACATTACCATGTGCGTACCTTGGCTTGCGGTGTACGCAGTCGAGGGCGAAAACGACGGCTTGCTCGCGCCCCGGGCGGTGAAGTGGACGAATTTCAAGGGGGTATACAGGGGAGGCGGCAGGCGAGGCGTTTCCCACTGCGACGAGGTTGACCTGCGGAGAAGTCCCCTTGACGTAAGCGGCGGCGGGGATATTACCGAGTTTTATCTGAAGATTGTTGAGGATTTGAAAAACAGGGGATTTTAAGGTTTTCCCAAATTTTTCTTTATATTTGTAATTTTTGTTATACTAAATTATGAACAGGAAACCGCCGCAAAATTTTGCGTATACGGATTTTGCGGCGGAAGATTGCACATAATTCAATAAAGAATTAATATTAATACCCCCTCCTATCCATAGTCCTCACAAGATAAACAAACTCATTCTTATACTCGTCCTCGCGGTAATCATAATTCTCCAGCAACTCCAAAATCTGCCCACAGTCCCCATTGCCCTTGTACGCGCTGTTCCGCAGCACCATTCCGAACTCCGCGACAGCCGCCGCAAATGTCATATTCGCAGGCATTTTTTCGCTGTACGCCTCTTTCGTAACGGGCACGGCAAGCAGCTTGCTCACGTCCCCGTCGGGCTGCTTGTACCGCAGCGAAACCGTCAGCAGCTCCTCCCCGTACATATTGTTGTAAGAAACAGGCTCTTCCTGCTGCTGATATTTCAGCTCGGGAGCGTACGCGCTGCCGTCGTTCAAAATAAGCTCATACAGCGCCGTGACCGTGTGCCCCGCACCGATCTCCCCCGCGTCCTTGGTATCGTCATCAAAATCGCGGTCTGCAAGAGCGCGGTTTTCGTACCCTATAAGGCGGTAGCCGCTGACGTTTTCGGGGTTAAATTCCACCTGAATTTTCACGTCCTTAGCCACGGTGTACAGCGTTCCCGCAATCTCCTCCACAAGGACTTTCCTCGCCTCCAATTCGCTGTCAATGTAGGAATAATTCCCGTTTCCCTTGTCCGCCAAAGCCTCCATACGGTTGTCCTTGATGTTCCCCGAACCGAACCCCAGCACCGACAGGAACACCCCCGTCTCCCGCTTTTCCTCGATAAGTTTGGTAAGCTCTTCCTCGGTTGACAAACCCACGTTCAAATCCCCGTCCGTGGCAAGGAGCACCCGGTTGTTACCCCCCTCGATAAAGTACTGCTCCGCAAGCTCATAGGCACGGTTAATCCCCGCCTCTCCATAGGTTGACCCGCTTGCCTCCAACCCGTTTATCGCCTCGATAATCCTGTCCTTGTCCGCGCCGCTTGCGCCTTTCAGCACCACCTTATCCTCTCCCGCATAGGTAACAATGGAAATACGGTCGTTCTCGTCAAGATTTTCCGTAAGCATGGTAAAAGACTTCTGCACCAGCGGCAGCTTATCCTCTGAAAACATAGACCCGCTCACATCAATAAGAAACACAAGGTTGGACGGCTCACGCTCCCGCATATCAATGTCCTTAGCCTTAAGACCCACCAGCAGCAGTTTCGCGCTGTCGTTCCAAGGGCAGTCCGAAAGCTCCGTCGTAACGGAAAACGGATCGTTTGCGGTAGGCTCGGGGTAGTCGTAACTGAAATAGTTGATAAACTCCTCAATCCGCACCGCCTCGGGCTTAACGTCCATTCCGTACCCAATCATACGCCGCACGTTTGCGTAAGACGCCGTATCCACGTCCACCGAAAAAGTGGAAAGCGGGTTAGAGTATGTCGGCAGATAGCCGTTTTCCGTAACGCCGTTATACTCCTCGGAATTGTAATTCACGCTGCTGTCCCAAGGAACAATACTAATTCCGTCGCCCGCCGTGGGGTACGTTTCATCGGCAAATTCCTCATCGTCAGACTCAACGCCCACAACCCCGCCGTTGACGGTCGCCCCGCCCGTGCGGTCATTTCCGTCCGCGTGCTGTAAAACCCCGACGTTGTCTCCAATATCCAACGACATCGCAGGCGTTGTCATGGGGTAAGTATCGTCCGCGTTCCTTTCCCCCTCGGAATTTACCGCAACCGTCTCCCGATAGGTCGTATCGGCAGTATCGTAAGCCGCCCCCGAGTCGTCTGCACTTGCGCACCCGTTTGCACACGTACACATCAAAACCGCAACCGCCGCCGCAATAATTTTCTTAACATTTTTCATAGCAAAGCTCCTTTCTAAAATCCGCAAATCACGCCGATAAACAGCGTTTCGCCGTTCGCCGCCTTAAGCTCGTAAATAAAAGGTCTGTCCGCAATAAAGTAAATCGGCGGCTCTTCAGGCGCGGCGGTGGTTTCAGCAGCC
This sequence comes from Ruminococcus sp., assembly GCA_023665505.1. Taxonomy (GTDB): domain Bacteria; phylum Bacillota; class Clostridia; order Oscillospirales; family Ruminococcaceae; genus RGIG8773. The sequence goes on along the minus strand of JAMPDU010000057.1, from coordinate 7,404 downwards.
GCCACGGTTGCCGCAGCCGCCTCCGTGCCCTTTTCGTTGCACAAAATTTTCGCCGCATGAATAACGTCCGAAATATAAAGTTTTTCCTCCGCACCCTCGTCAACCATTCCGTCAAATTCGGCAAAACCGTGTCCGTCAAAGGCACGTGAAACTCCCATTTTCTGTAAAATCTCTTTCACCGACTTGCTGTAATCGCACTCAAACTTCGGTATGGAAATACTTACCTTTTCCTCGCCGTACTCAATATCCATAGCCGCAGCAAGCTCCTCGGGGTCGGACTTTTCGATAACGTCAAGGACGCTCCCCGTCTCGTCAACGGGCAGATAGATGTTCATACAAGAGCCGTCCTCATAGTCAAGGCTGACGCTGCGGAAAAACTCGTTTTCGCCGTACTTTATGCCCGCCCGTTCAAGGTACATTACCGCGGTCTTGCTGTCCCCCTCCGCCCCGCAGAACGTCATTGTGCCGCCCTCAAAGCTCTTAAACTCATACACCCACTCGTTTTTGAAGTACACCGCGTTCACAAGGAACATTCTCGCGTCCTCGTCAAAGGGCGCGTTAATCATATCGGGAATAAGCCCGTTGGTTTTCCCGTCGATCCACCCGTTGAGCTTTCCAACAATTTCCTGCTCCCTAAGTTTCTCGCGGAACGTCTCCGCCCCGAAAACGTCCGTCAAACCGTCAACATAGCTTTCGGCAATATAATCAATCCCGCTTTCAATCCACACCGAATTATTCACGGTAATGCTGCCGTCCGCCCGATTAAGCTCTGTCACGGCGGACTTACTCCGCTCCCTCATCTGCTCCCCGCTTTCGTACCCGAATAACGTCAGCAGCTCCTTTTCGGTGTCCCCCTCCGCGCCCAAAGCCGCCATATTCATAGCCAGCTTAACGCTCAACGGCGAGGCAACCGCATTTTTCCTCTCCCCCGCAATTTCTTTCAACAGCCCGTACTCAAAGTACCCCGAAACCTCCTCAACGCCGTACTCCGCCCGCACCGTCTCGGAAACCGTCTGTACGGGTTCACTGGCAAGACAAGTCACCGTCTGCACCTCCCCGCCGTTTTTGGCACACCCCGCCAACGCCGCACACATCGCAAGCGCGGCAATTCCGCATAAAATTTTTTTCATAGCACTACTCCTCCTCATTTTTTACGGCTTTCCACCGCTCATTCAACGCCGCCCAATCGACGTAAGAAAACCTCATTCTGTCGTAAAAGAAATCGTCAACCCCGTTCCGCCCGTAAACCACCTCGCAGGAATTATTTTCCAAACACTTCCACCCGTTGTGGAAAACCAACCCCCCGTCAAGGGTACACTCGATTTGGGGTGCGTTCTCAAAGGTCAGCCGATAGCCCTCCTCCGTCTCTTTCAGCGGCAGGACGTACTCCCCGTTAATTTTCAGCACATAGGGGGACGCGCTCTCCACCTTAATTTCCCCCGTTTCCTCCGAGCTAAGCGAGTAAGTCACCGTCCCCCCCTTGCTGTTGTAAACCGCGTCAACCACCACCGCGTCCACAATAATATCCGTCTCGGCGAGAACCTTTTCCTCCACGAAAAATTCGTCCCCGAACGGCTCTGCGGTAGGCGTGGGCGGGTACTGCTCCACCGTCGTCCTCGGTCTGACCGCCAAATCCCCGTAGTACACCCTCTCGGGCATGGACGACGTCGTCGCAAACTCCTCGGCGGGAACTTCCTCCTCCGCATAAGCTCCGTCCATAGCGTAAAAATCCCCCGCAGCGTTTTCCGCAGTCATACCGTCAAAATTTTTCGCGGAATTGGACCCAATCAACGCCGCCGGCACGCCGATAAGCACCGCCGCCAAAGCCGTACCTAAAATTGCCATTTTTGGGAAACTCACCCTGCGCACAGGCTTTGAAGTAACCCTGTTTTCGGGCTTATCCTCAAGACCGTTTTCTATTTTTTCCCAAATCCTGTCCATATCGGGCGCGGTATTCTCGCAATGCTCGGTATAGAGCCGTTTCAGTTCACTTTTTTTCATGCGGAATACACCTCCCCGATAAATTCTCTCATCTTCGCCAAAGCGTTTCGGTACTTCCAAGTCACCGTGCCTATGGGCTTTTCCAGCACCTCGGCAATGTCCCTGAACGTCATTCCCGCGAAAATTTTCATATTGACGATTTCCCGTTCGCTCTCGTCGAGCCGTTCCAAAGCCTCTGCAACGGCGATTTTCCCCGTCACCGTCTCCTCGGTGGAAACGGTATCCGCAGTATCTCCGCCGAAGTCCTCGCCGTCCTCCGCAAGCCGCTCACGGCTTTTCTTTTTCACCAAATCGAGAGCCATATTTCTGGCAATAGTTACCAGCCACCGCTTATGCTTTCCGCCGAAACAGTATGTATCGGCAATATTCCACAATTTCAGGAAAAAATCGGAAGTAACGTCCTCCGCGTCCTGCCTGTTCCGCAGAACCTGAAAAGCGCACTGATAAATCATCTTGCCGTACTCGCCGTAAATTTCTTTCAAACCCTGCCTGTCGCCCTGCTGGATTAGCTTTATACGGCGTTCAAACTGCCTGTCGGTCATACCGTTTCACCCCCTCGGTTAATTAATATACGATTTAGTGTACCTATTTTTATGGTGTAATTTTGCACAAACTTTTGTCAATTTTTTTGTATATAATTTTTATTAGAACTGTTGGCTGTTCCGTCCGCCCCGCCCCGTCCCGCTTGCAGGGCGTTCGCGTTTTACGGTTACTTTTTCACGGCTTTTGCGTTCTTTTCGGAACTGTTTACTGCCGAATTATTGTAGGGCGGGGGCTTGCTCCCGCCACATACATTTCCGCACATTTTAAACGGGCGCATATGGAATGCGCCCCTACAAAATCCACAAATTTCCATATACATAATTATTTTTATGCAAGGTAAAAATACCCATATTATGTAATATATTTACATAATAATTAACCAAATCAACATTTAACATAGTTAATAATCATTTTTGAAAAATTTCGGGGATTTTTTGCAATTTTTCGCAAAAAATTTTCGGTTTTTTTACGCCAATTTACCCCAAATCCCCCCACAGAAATTTTCAAGCGTTTTTGAGCAAAATTAACCCGTTTTTGATAAAAAATGAGCAAAAATGAAAAAAATGCGGTTAAAAATTTTAAGTTATTTTGTGTACAAATTGTAAAATAGCCTAATATATGTAAATTATTTACAGATACTGTAAATAAAAATAAACCTGCTCGGAAAAGCTGAGCAGGTTTATTTGGAAAAATTTTACACAATTTTATTAAGCTCGTCAAGCAGATTTTTCTTTGCGTCGCGGCTCTTCATGCCCTTCGCGAAGATGCAGTCCATGCGGTATCTGATGTAATCCTCGTAAAGTTTAGTACCGAAAACGTTTTCGTCAAGCAGCTTTTTGTAAGAAACCGTATCCATACTGCCCGAAATAACGTACAGCAGCTTTTCCAAAGCCATCATCTTCTTGTCCTCCTCGGAGAGGTTTTTTGAGGCGGGCAGGGCGTTTATCTCAACCAGCACGTTCCTCTTGTCCGAGCGGATAGTGTAGCCGTCCGACTCCATGCTGCCCAGCACGCGGATAATGTTCGTTTCCAGCGCGGGTCCCGCAAATGGGAACATCTTAATGGGCAGGTCGTCCTCCTTAACGCTGATGTACATCGCCCTGTCGCAGGCGGGGGCGAGAATGAGCTTATATATGTCGGTGAACCAATAGAATTCCTCCTGCTTATAGGTGAGGGGGTATTTGTAGCCTTTCATGTCCGCGCTGAGGGCGTACTCCAGAACAGGCTCTCTGCCGCCGGAATAATACGGGTCGTGGTTAACGGCGCACTTGTCGGAAACAATTCTCGTAATCTTTTCGGGGGTGTACTCGCCCATATCGTTCTTGTCGCCGTCAAGGAAAGTACGCTCGCCGTCGAAGGTGTTTTTGTGCAAATCCTCTGAAAAATCTTTTGCGCAAATGTAATCTTTGTTGAATTTGCTCATAACGGTTACCATAACGTCGTCGGCGATAAGGTCGTCAGCCTCGTTGTAATTGTACCCGTCGATTACGCCGTTTTTAAGCCCCTCGCGGATAACGGCGTCCTCATCTTTGGTAAGCTCGGTAAAGCTGAAACGGTCGTAAACCAGCTCCATCATCACGTTGACGGGGATTTCGCCGCTGATGTACTTAAACCTGTCGTTGTTAAGCAGGACAGCCATTTTCGGCAGTATTTTCTGTCTGCCGCTTTCGCTTGCGGTGACTTTGCCGGACATAATTCCCAAGCATACCAAAAACTCGGCGTAGTCTTTCATAACGGTCTGCTCGGTGAGATAGTTAAAGAAATAGCCGTAAACGTACCCCGCGAAAAACTCTTTCAGGCTGTTGAAGAGGTCGGGATTTTTGCCGACTTCGGCGATATATCTGTCCTTGACGGCAGCCGCCTCGGAGGCGTCTATGGACTTTTTGCCGCCGTTAGCCTCGATTATGTATTTTTCCTGCCCCTTGAAAAAGAGCTTTAGAAACGTGTTGTACCGGGGATTTTTCGCGCCGCTTGTCATATCCTCGTGGAAAGTCCAGATAAGGTATGCTCGGTGCATATTTTTCAATGCGTCCGAGGACTCCGCCGCAAGGTTTTTTACGTCAATTTCCACATTCTGACCGAACTTTGAGGTTTTGTTGAAATCGGCGAGAATTTTCTCGATTTCCTCCTTAAAAGCGGCATACGCGGGAGATTTCTCCATAAATATGACCGCGTCCAAAAGCTCGGGACCGATAACCGTCAAATCGAAAACTACACTCATTTCCTGCTCCGTTTCTCAGCGGCAAAAAATTTTATTCAAACAGTACCCTGTCCGCCGCCGTGAACAGGACTGCTGCAAAGCCTTAATTTACACCGTAAACGCTGCGGTACTCTTTCATTTTTTCGAGGTATTCCTTGCCGGGGACGACTTCCCGCTCGATTGCCTCGATGATGTCGTTCATATTCACGATTGAGTAGATTTTTATGCCGAATTCCCCGCTGACCTCCTGCACCGCTGATTTATCGCTTGTCAGACCCTTTTCCATGCGGTCCGCCTGAATTACCATAGCTGCGGGAACAACGTCCGCCTCGGCTTTTAGCTTGGGCATAACCTCACGGAGAGCCTTGCCGGAAGTCATAACGTCCTCGATGATGACCACCCGCTCGCCGTCGGCAAGCTGTTTTCCCACGATTAGACCGCCCTCGCCGTGGTCTTTAGCCTCTTTGCGGTCGAAACAGTAATTCACGTCGATACCGAATTTTGAGTACAGAGCCACAGCCGTTGAAACAGCCAAAGGTATGCCCTTATAGGCGGGACCGAAGAGGGTGTCGAACTCAATGCCGTTGTCGTGAATGCACTCGGCGTAGAATTCCCCGAGGCGGGCAAGCTGGGCGCCTGTCTTATAGTTGCCGGAATTCATGAAATATGGGGAAATTCTGCCGCTTTTGAGGGTGAACTCGCCGAAAGTCAGCACGCCGCTTTCCACCATAAATTTTATAAAGTCATGCTTATAGCTCATAATTTTCTCCTCTTAATACAAATTTCATAGACAATTAAATTATATCACAATTAATTACTAAAATCAACACATTAATTCAATAAAAAATTTGCAATTTTTATGGTAAATTGCTACAAGAAACAAGAGTTTAAGAGGCGAGAGGCAAGAAAATTGCCGTAAAGATGTAAAATTGTGGTAATTTTTAAAATATTTGATTTTTTCACAAAAATGTGGTACAATAAAGGTTAGGATTTGCTGTACCATAAATTGGAAAGGAATTGTCAAAAAATGAGAATTAGGAGAAAAAAATGGGCGCGTCCCGAGCTGGCGGCGTGTCCGTACTATATCGAGCACGCGGAGGAGTACAAAGGGCGCTGGAACGGCGTTTTCGGGGACGGTAAGCCCCTTTTCGCGGAGCTTGGCTGCGGAAAAGGGGGCTTTGCGGCGCAGGCGGCTTTGAAGTACCCCGACGTGAACTGGCTTGCTCTCGACATCAAGAGCGATATGCTGGGGGTCGCCCGCCGCACGGTGGAAAAGGCGTTCGGCGAGGCGGGACGGGAGGTTTCCAACCTGAAGTTGGTTTCCCAGAATATAGAAAAAATATTGACGTCTTTTGACGAAAACGACGTTATCGACAGGCTGTACATAAATTTCTGCAACCCTTGGCCTAAAGCGAAACACAAAAAGCGGCGGCTTACTCACACGCGGCAGCTGGAGCAGTACAGGGTGTTCCTCAGGGACGGCGGGGAAATTCGCTTTAAGACGGACGACGACGAGCTTTTTGAGGAGTCGCTGGAATATTTTGCCGAGGCGGGGTTCGAGGTGAAATATCTGACGAGGGATTTGCACGCGGACGATTACCCCGACAATATTGTCACGGAGCATGAGAAGATGTTTACGGAAGAGGGGAAAACGATAAAGTTCCTCATTGCGGTGAAAAAGTAGTATGCAAAACTGCACACCAATATTTTCCTTAATTATGATATAATTTTTTTAGGCAGGTTGTCTTTTAAAATAATTTGCCAAAAAATGTTAAAGGAGAATAATGTATGCGGTTTAAAAAAATTATCGCCGTGGCGGCGGCTTTCGTTATGGCGGCGGGTATCGGCGGGGCGTTCCCGGAAAATACAGTTTGGGAGGACGTTTCGGTAACAGCCTCGGCGGCAAGCGATTTCACGGTTAAAACCGACGAAAACGGTGTGAAATTCGTTGCGGGATATACGGGCAAGGGCGGTAATATCACTATTCCGTCAAACGTGGGCTATATCGGCAAGAACGCGTTTTGGGGGAACACGTCCATAACCGGGGTGACCATACCGAAAAGCTGCACAGCCGTGGGGGAAACCGCTTTCAATTGCTGTACCGAGCTGAAAAAAGTGGTTTTCGAGGGGGACGCGTCGATAGGGGTTTTCGCGTTCAGCAACTGCGTTAACCTTGAGAGTGTGACGGTAAAGGGCAGCATTGTTGACGGGATATACAACGGCGCGTTTTCGGAGTGTCAGTCCCTTAAGACGGTGAAAATAAACGGCAACAAGCACAAATTTATTATTGATTTTTACGCGTTTTTCGACTGCTACTCGCTGACGAGCATTAATATACCCAGCGGCTGCACGCAGATTTACGGCTGCGCGTTTTTGAACTGCTTTAATCTTACAAAGCTGACTATACCCGCGAAAACGGAGATTGTTACGGATCATGAAAGCAATAATTACCAGTTTGGGTACGCGAGGATTTTCCCAACCGAGGAGGACTGCATTGCTCACGAAGAGGGACGGGACTACAAGACGAACACGTTTGTGGCGGGGAAAAAATCAATGTATTCCCAGAGATATTCGTCTGACCCTACGGGAGAGTACTTTTTGCTTTACGATGTGGTTTATTACACTCCCAAAGCCATAACGCTGACGGTGACAAAGGGTTC
>JAMPDU010000056.1 GCA_023665505.1 Ruminococcus sp. | reverse complement strand
TTGGTTGTGCAATGCGATTCCTTTCGTATTGCGCTAAAGTATGCTTTAGCGAAATTAGCAAATATTCAATAAAATATCTTATGAATATTTACAGAAATTCTACAAAATTTTAAGTAATACAACAAATACGCGTATTTTTAATTACCAAAAAAAACCATTGACAAACAGGAAAATTTGGTGTATAATATGAATGATAAAAAAGCGGAGGAGGCGGGTACTATGTCAAACGGTGAAATTAAAGATGTAAAACTGGCACTGTTGTTTGAATTGCGCTTGATTATAAAAAAAGGCGGTAAGGAAAATTATACCAAAGAAGAACTGTTCGACCTGTTCGACCAAATCGCCGAAAATGATGATTTGTAATTTGCTCCGTAAAAACGGGGCATTTTTTGTGCGAATTACCACAAAAAACCATTGACATATTGACGGAAATGTTATATAATAGTATTTGTGAGAAATTTTACTAATTTCAAAAATCTTTTAAAGGAGTTGCAAATTTATGTCACTTACCAAAAACCCTAACGTCAACAAGTGGGTGGACGAGATGATCGCCCTCACAAAGCCCGACAAGGTCGTTTGGATCGACGGCTCTAAGGCGCAGCTGGACGCCCTCACCGAGGAGGTTTGCTCCCTGCCCGACGACAGCTGGGACAAAATGTATAAGCTCAATCAGGAGGAGCTGCCGGGCTGCCTGTACCACCGCACGCGCCCCAACGACGTCGCCCGCGTGGAGGACAGAACCTTTATATGCAGCCGCCGCAAGGAGGACGCAGGTCCTACCAACAACTGGTGCGACCCTAAGGAGATGTATGCCAAGCTGACCCCGCTTTACGACGGCGTTATGAAAGGCAGAACTATGTACGTTATTCCCTATTCCATGGGACCTATCGGCTCGCCTCTCGCCAAAGTCGGCGTGGAGATTACCGACTCGATTTACGTGGTTCTGAACATGAATATTATGACAAGAATGGGCAAGGACGCTTTCGAGAATTTGGGAGATACTTCCAACGACTTTGTAAGAGGTCTCCACTCCAAAGCGCAGGTTGACCCGGAAAACAGATATATCGTACACTTCCCCGAGGACAACACCATTTGGTCGATTAACTCGGCTTACGGCGGAAACGTTCTCTTGGGCAAGAAGTGTTTCGCGCTCCGTATTGCCTCTTATCAGGGCAAAATGGAGGGTTGGATGGCTGAACATATGCTTATTCTCGGCGTTAAGAAACCCAACGGCGAGGTTAAGTACATTACGGCGGCGTTCCCCTCTGCCTGCGGTAAGACCAACCTTGCCATGCTTATTCCGCCCGAGGGATACAAGTCCAAAGGCTACGAGGTATTCACCGTGGGCGACGACATCGCTTGGATGAAACAGGGCGAGGACGGCAGACTTTACGCTATCAACCCCGAGAACGGCTTTTTCGGAGTTGCTCCCGGCACGAACGCTAAGTCCAACTACAACGCCCTTGCCTCCACCAAAAAGAACACCATCTTCACCAACGTTGCGCTCAACAACGAGACAAACACGGTTTGGTGGGAGGGTCTCGATAAAAATCCCCCTGTGGACGCTACCGAATGGAAAGGCGCAAAGGTAAACGGCGTTGAGTTTACTTCCGTCAAGGGCGAGGACGGCAAGCCTCAGAAACTTGCTCACCCCAACTCGAGATTTACAGCTCCCGCGGAGAACTGCCCCTGCGTTTCTCCCGAGTTCAACAACCCTAAGGGCGTGCCTGTTTCCGCGATTATTTTCGGCGGCAGACGTGCCTCCACCACGCCGCTTGTTTATCAGTCCTTTGACTGGGTACACGGCACATACATGGGCTCGGCGGTTTCCTCCGAGACTACGGCGGCTGCGACGGGCGCGGTAGGCGTACTCCGCCACGACCCTATGGCTATGAAACCTTTTATCGGCTACAATGTGGGCGACTACTGGCAGCACTGGCTCGATATGGGCGAAAAGCTGGGCGACAAGGCTCCCAAAATCTTCAACGTAAACTGGTTTAAGCAGGACGAGGAGGGCAACTTTATCTGGCCCGGTTTCGGCGACAACATGAGAGTGCTGGACTGGATCATCAAGCGCTGCGAGGGCGAGATCGACGCCGAGGAAACGGCTATCGGCTACCTGCCCAAGAAAGGCGACATTGACGTTTCGGGCATCGAGGACGAGGTTACTCCCGAAATTATGGATAAGCTCCTCGACGTTGACAAGGACCTTTGGACTAAGGAAATCGCCGAGATGAGACGTTACTACAAAGAGGACATCGCCGCTAAGGGCGGTAAAGTCCCCGAGGCTCTCGAAAAGCAGCTTGACGCGCTTGAGGCGAGACTTGCTAAGTAATTAAGCAAAATTTTAAGGCTGTACGTTTTAGCGTACAGCCTTTTGTTTTGAAATCAACGTTTAAAACAATTCATTCCAGTTGGTGTAGTTGTATTCTTTTCCTTTGTATGTAATTGTAAGTCCGTCGCAGTCCTCGAAAGAATGTCCGAGGCTGTCTTTTTTAAAAACTGCCGAATCGGGAACAGTCAGACTTCTTAATTTGCTGCAGCCGTTAAATGCGGATGAATAAATGGTTGTTAATGTGCTTGGCAAAGTAACTTCTGTCAGATAGGTGCAATCTTCAAAAGCAAATGTGCCTATTTCAGTAACCCCTTCGGGTATCACTATGCTTTCAAGATTTTTGCAACTCTTAAATGCCCTGTCTCCTATTTTTGTTACATTTCCCGGAATGTCTATACTTTTAAACCCGCTGCTTTGAAATGCGCTATTGCCAATTGATGTAATGGTATCGGGTAAAGTTATATTGTTAAGAGCGGTACAGCCCTCAAAAAGGTGATCGCTTATTTCCGTAATGCCATCGGGTATCACTACATTATTCAAACGTTCGCAGCCCCAAAAAGCACTTTCTCCGATACTTGTTACGCTCGACGGTATATCTATAGAGTTAAGCAAAGTATTGTAAAAAGCACTATCTCCAATTGAAACAATGCCGTCATGCAGCGTAATTTTCGAAAGCTTTTTGCAGCCGGAAAACGTTTCATTTTCAATAACGGTAACACCCTCCGGTATAACTATACTTTTTAGTTTAGAGCAATTCTTGAACGCGCTTTCTTCTATTTCGGTAATAGTTTCGGGCAGGACTACTTCGGTCAGACTATTGGAACTGAAAGCGTTTGACCCTATAATCGTGACACCGTTGGGAATTTCTGCATATTTTGCGGTTCTTATGTTTTTCTTAACGGCGGTGGCTATCTTAACTACAGGGTCTCCGTCTATTTCGGCGGGGAAACGCACATTCTCCATATTGCCCTTGTATCCGTCAATTACCAAACCTTTAAGCGCGGCGTCATAGTAGTAGTCAAGACCCGCCGGAATTATGTCGTAAACATAGAAGTCGGGGTCTGCCTTTTCATCGTCTTCTTTTGAGGACTTTTTTGTCTCTTCGGTTTCCGCCTCTGTTTCGGAAACGCTTTCCTCGGTCTCGGAGGTTTCCGCGGTTTCGCTTTCCGTATCGGGGGCAGTTCCCTCTGTTTCAGTGCTTGCTGCCGCGGATTTGGTTTCGGCTGTCGTCTCGTTTGCCGAGCCGCTGTCTCCTCCGCAGGAGGACATAGATACAGCCAATATCAGCGCCGCGGTAACTGCGGCAATTTTTCTCGGTTTCATATTTTTACTCCTTAATAAAATTTATACTTTGAAAGTACATTTTAATTATAGGGTAAAATGTGACTGAATTGATGAAAAAGTCTTTTTTTTTTTTTTTTTTTTTATGACTAAATTGTGAATAATTTATGTTCAACCGAGAAATATATGTTTCTTTGCTGCTTTTTGGGACGGCGGTGTTGTTTTAAGGTACAAAAAACACTTGCAAAATAAATGATTTTCCCTGATACGCCCCTGCAATTGCTATTGCATTTCCCGAAAAAATATGTTACAATATAAAAAAGGCAATTAACCGTCAACCGTAAAACATAAACGTATGAGGAAAAAATTATGAAAAAACAACCGCTTTTTTACGACCCAAACCGACCCTACGCCCACTACGCGGCGGCGGGCAAGCTGCAAAAGGAGGCTGCGGCGTCGATTACTTTAGGGAAAATTCTCCCGCTTATCGCGCTGCCCGCGGGGATCGCGGCAGTTGTCAGCACGCCTTTTCACATGGCTCTTTTCGCGCTGTTCGGAATACTTTTTACGTTCCTCGGCATATTCGGCTGCTCGGTACGGCGGGCGGGCTATACCATGGCGGGCATACCTCTCGCCTTTCTCGCGGCGTTGACGGCGTTCCTTGCGGGGTCGTTTTTTTCGCCGATTGCGGCGGTGTGCTACATCATAGCGGGGCTTAGCCAGTGCAAAGCCTTGTGGGCGATTTCCGTTTTGAACGAGTTAAAGGAGCTGCCGGGTTTCCCGTTTTTCGACCCGGTTATGGACGGAATTTCCTTTGCGGCGGTGGAGTATCACGGCGGCGATGAGTACATCGGGGACGAACCCGAGGAGGAAAACACGGAGCGGGTAAAGCTCGTCCCGATAGAGCCGCCGTCGGAGGATATGGAGGAAATTCTCACGGCTGAAAGCGTCCCCGAGGTGGGCGAAACCGACGCGGAAACCCCGTCCGAGCCGTCCAGATACGAGCAGATGATAAACGCCCAAACCGAGGAGCGGGAGGATATGTCCGACATTGACCTGTTCGGGTAAAAAATTTCACATAACGATTAAGGCGCGGCTTTCCGCGCTTTTTTGTAACCTTTTTGTAACTTGACTTTGCGACGCCCCTATGGTAAAATTATACTGTAGTTTAAATTTAATGCGAAAGGAATTTTTATTATGAATTTTAAAAAAATTTTCGCGGCGGGAATTGCGGCGGCGGTAATTCTTTCAATGTGTTCCTGCGGAAATGAAACCGCCGATAAAAACGGAAAGAAAATTTTAACCGTGTGCGCGGCAATGGGTACGGACGATTTGAAAAATGCGGTAAGCGAATTTAACGAGCAAAGCGATATATATTTTGCCGAGATAAAAGACTATTTTGAAATATACGGCAGAGATTACCAAAACCGTTTTACCGCAGACATATCCGCGGGCAAACACGGCGATATTCTTTATTCGATGTACTGCCCGGTTGAAAGCTACGGAAAGAACGGTCTGCTTTACGATTTGTACGAATTTATGGACGGCGACGCCGATTTCGACCGCGGCGATTTTTTGGACGGTATGCTGAAAGCGTACGAACAGGACGGAAAACTTTACAACGCGGTAACGGGTTTTCGGGTAGATACGTTAGCGGGCAAGACTTCCGTTGTCGGCGGCAGTCAGGGTATAACCGCCGAGGATTTTATCGGACTTATGAAAAAATACCCCGACAACCCTTTCGGGGCAAGCAAAAGCGATATGCTCGGCACGCTTATTGAATACGGGTATAAAAGCTATATAAACGGCGGCAAGTGCAGCTTTGAAAGCGATAAATTCATACAGCTTTTGGAATTTTGCGGCAGCTTTCCCGACAGCGTTTCGGGCGAAAACAGCGACGGCGAAATTATGTCTATGCTGAGAAACGGAGAAATGCCGTTTTACGGCTTGTCAATATCGGATTTCAGAGATATACGGGAGCTTGAGCAGGGTATTTTCGGAGAGCCTGTCACGTTTATGGGTTATCCCGACGTCGGCGGAAACGGCTCGGTGGCGCGGTCTTGGGCTGCACAGTTCGCGGTTTTCGCCGATACCGAAAACAAGGACGGCGCTTGGGAATTTATAAAATATTTTTATTCCGAGGAATATCAGGACGGATATTTTCTCGACCCGCTTAAAAACGGAGGTTATTTGCCCGTCCGTGTTTCTGCTCTTGAAAAGCTGGCGGAAGAGGCAAAACAGCCGATAAGGAACGGAAACAAGTACATAGAGCCGTATATTACGGACGCGGCGGGAAATGAAATACCCATTGGGACAAATACCGATGAGGATAATCAAAAGGTGTACGACCTGCTGAACGGCGCGGTGTTCAGCGAACCGAATTATGAAATAATAAATATTATAAAAGAAGAGGCAGGCTCATATTTTTCGGGGCAAAAATCCGCCGAGCAAGCCGCCGAAATTATTCAGAACCGCGTGCAGAATTATCTTGACGAACAGAGTTGATTGAGGTATAATTAAAGTAACAATTTTTTCAAAGGAGAATTCCCATGCTCTACAAAAACCCCGTAGTAAAAGGCTTTTACCCCGACCCCAGCGTTTGCCGCAACCGCGGCAAATTCTATATGGTGTGCAGCTCGTTTCAGTACTTCCCGGGCGTGCCCCTGTTTGAAAGCGGCGACCTTGTTAATTGGCGGCAAATCGGCTATGTGCTCACCCGCGAAAGCCAGGTTATGCTTGACAAAATCCCCGCCTCGGGGGGCGTGTTCGCGCCCACAATTCGGTGCAATAACGGCAGATTTTATATGGTCACAACCAACGATACCCTGCACAAGAATTTTTATGTGTACACCGACGACATTCACGGCGAATGGTCAGAGCCGATTTTCGTCGAGCAGGGCGGCATAGACCCCTCCCTCTACTTCGAGGGCGGCAGGACGTTTTTCATAAGCAACGGCGCGGACGACGAGGGTACGCCCGGTGTGGTGCAGTGCGAAATAAATATCGAGACGGGGGAGAAACTTTCCCCAAGCAAAACCATTTGGCAAGGCTCGGGGGGACGTTATCTCGAAAGTCCCCATATGTACAAAATTGACGGCGGGTACTACCTTATGGCTGCCGAGGGCGGCACGGAGTACGGGCATATGATAACCTACGCCCGCGCCAATTCCGTTTGGGGGACGTTTGAGGGGTACGCCAAAAACCCAGTCCTGACAAACCGCAATAAAGCGCCCTACATAATTCAGGGTATCGGTCACGGCGACCTTATTCAAGACCTGCGCGGCGATTGGCACATTCTTTGCCTCGGTTTCAGGCAAATCGGCGTTTGGCAGCCTTTCCACAATTTGGGCAGGGAAGTTTTCCTTGTCCCCGTTACATTCGGCGGGGACGGCTGGTTTACCGCGGGAAAGGACGGCACTTGCGACGAGTGCTACGAAATAAAAGGGGACTTCGAGCAAGTGCAAAAAAACGTCTGCACCTTTGAAAACACCGACTGGAATATTGACTGGTGCAAGCTCCGCAAGCCTGTCCCGGGCAACTATGAATTGACGGACAGCAAGGCAATTTTGCACGGCACGGACGTTACTCTTGACGACACCGATTCCCCCACGTTTGTTGCAATGCGGCAGAGGGACTTTTGCTTTGAGCTTTCCTGCGCCGTCTCGGTGGACGAAAAAGCCGAGGGCGGGGTAACGGTTTATATGTCCGAGAGGGCGCATTACGATATTGCCCTGCGCAAGGGCGGGGACGGCTATGAGGCGGTGCTGAAACTGAATATCGGCTGCGTAAAGCACGTGCAGAGCGTTGTGCCCGTGTCCTCGTCCAAAGCGAAAATCACCGTCGTCGGCGAGAATTATTCCTACAAATTTTTCGCGGACGGAAAGCCGTTGGGTTACGGCGATACCAAATATCTCACCAGCGAGGTTGACGAGGGTTTCACGGGGGTAATGCTGGGACTTTACTCCGTGGGCGGCACGGCGGAATTTACGGAATTTAAGTGCGAATACAAGGCAGTTGACGGTTGACAGTGTACAGTTGACAGTTAAAAATAAAAATGTAAGATAAAATGAACCCGCTGACAAATTGCCGTCGGCGGGTTTTAATTGTAATAACACGTTTTGCAGGGGCGGGAGAACCGTCCCCTACAGAGGTACAAAAAATTACTGATTATTAATTAATTCTTATACCCCCACCTATCCACATCCGCCCGGCGCATCGCCCCGAAAATACGGTCGGAGAACCCCTTGTCCGCCTTATCCATTTCGGCAAGAAACTGCTTTGTCCTCTCCCGTGATGTATGCCCGTCCGCAGGGCATTTGGACTTCACCACCTCAAGCCCGTTCCTGTTGGCGGCGGACTTTATCTGCTTTTCGGGTGCGAACACCAAGGGGCGTATCAAGGTCAAGTCCTTGCGGGAAAGATAGCTTTTCGGCGAGAAACAGCCAATCCTGCCCTCGTTGAAAAGGTTCATAATGAACGTCTCCACAACGTCCTCATAGTTATGCCCCAGGGCGATTTTGTTGCACCCAAGCTCCTTAGCCGCGTCGTGGAGCGCACCCCGCCGCATACGCGCACACAAGCTGCACGGGTTGCTCTCCTTGCGGATATTGAACACGATTTCGCCGATATCCGTCCGTATCAGCTTAAACTCGATACCCATTTCGGCGCACATTTTTTCAACGGGGGAATAGTCCCCGTCAACGCCGTCGAAACGGGGGTCGAGAGTAACCGCCGCAAGGTCGTACTCAATACCGATAAAGCGTTTGAGCATAAAAAGCCCCTTTAAAAGCACAAGGCTGTCCTTGCCGCCCGAAACGCCCACGGCGATTTTGTCGCCGTCCTGTATCAAATCAAATTCTTGAATTGCTTTTCGCATATAGCCGAGTATTTTTTGCATTTTTATCACCGAATTATTTGTAAGTTTAGTTAAATTGTTGTTTATTGTACATTATGGTAGGGCGGGGGCTTGCTCCCGCCTGTTTCTGCAACGATGTTCGTAGGGGCGGGGTTTCCCCGCCCGCGGGATACGTAACCAACGGGACGGGAAACCCGTCCCCTACAAAATTTACACAAAACCAAAAATAATTATTAATTATTAATTCTTAATTATTAATTACAGAAAGCACCTGTCCTCGCCGAACCATTCTCTCCGTTCCGAAATTAATTTTTCAAGCTTTGCGAGATTTGTTTCAATAATTTCCTTTTTATTTTGGAAATTATTCTCGCCGTAATCGACAAACGAACCCCACCCGTCAATGTCCGACATAATATCGCTGTAAAGATATTCGCAGAATTGCAGCATACTTGTGTGGGAATATTCGCTGAACACATCTTTGCTTTCCAAAGGGTAACGCCCGTCATTCTCGCAGACAATGTGGCAGTTCCAGTAGCTGACGGTGCAGAGAAAGCGGTTAGGTTCAAGAAAGCCTTCTACGCAGAACGGTTTCATGGTTTCAAGCCCGTGTATAGCCTGTTCAAGCCATTCAAAAGCAATATCGTCAAGATAACTAAGCCCGTATACGGACGTTCCCTCAAGCTGAAAATCAGTCCAGCCTGCATCGGGTTTTGTAAGCATAAATATCACCTCTTAAATTTGATTAATAATTAATAATGAATAATTAATAATTTTTCGGGTAACCGTTTGTCTTTCCCCTAAAATTTAATTATTATAGAAATTAACATTATTAATTATTAAATTGTATCGCACAAGAACGGGGAAATCCCCACCTATACGGCATTTACGAAAGACCAAAAATAATTATTAATTATTAATTAAACAACAATTTACTCCCAAAACCTGCCCAATTCCGCCGCGCTTATTTTATCGGCGACGGCGTTCTCGGAGCGTATTTCAAGCCTGTTCAGACTGCCGTCCCGAATGTAGGTCATGCCCATAAACACGCTGCCGCCCTCGGCGAAAATTTCCGCGTAAGCCGTGTCTATGACAATCCGCACACTGCCGCCGCTTACGGGGGCTGCCTTGTCAAGGCATTTCAGCGTGCCCTTTTCCCTGCTGTACTCAATATCCAAGCCGAAAAGCGAGAAAGTATATGATGAACATTCCGCAAAATCCAGCGTAATATCATAGCATTTTCCCGCCGTTTTAAGGCTGAACGGCTTGTCCTTTTCAATGCGGACGTTTTCAAATACCTCCGTTTTTTTGTACAGCTTTTCGATTTCCGCCACAGGCTCGGCGCAGAGCCTCAACTCGCCGTTTACCGTTTTCAAAGACATATTTTGGGGGACGTTCATCACGCTGCCGAAAGGCATTCCCGGGATTACAACCGTGGCGAAAGCCGTGCGTATTCTCCTGCCGTCGGGGACGTCCGTCCAGGACTGCGCCGCGTAGGAATTATTGCCGTAATTAAGCCGCATTTCTCCGCTTTCGGGAGTGAATTTCTCTCCGTCAAACCCGCCGATAAGGTATCTGTCCGAGGCGGCGGAAAATACCCACTTGACGTTGTTTTTGTCCCCGTCGGCGGCAAGGGGGTAAAAGTCGGGACACTCCGCGTCCTCCGCCAAGGTTATGCGCTGAAATTCCTCCCAGTCGAGAAGATTTTTCGATTTGAACAGCGCGAACTCGTGTCCCTCCAAAAACAGAGCCATTATGTAAGTACCGTTCGGTTCATAATAAATTATTTTCGGGTCGCGGTTGCCGCCGCAGATTTGCTCTATAAGCGGCTTTTCGCGCTTTATAAAGGTATTGCCGCCGTCGGCGCTGTAGGCGAGATTTTGCGTAAACGGCTTGCCTTTGGCGGTTTCCGAGGTACTTCCCGCGCAGGTGTAGAACAGCAGGAGCACATCGTTTCCGTTCTCTTTAAGACCCGTAACGTTCCGCCTGTCGACAATTGCAGAGCCGGAAAACATCGTGCCGTTTTCATCGGGGAAAAGGGCAATGTCCCGTTCGCGCCAGTGAATAAGGTCGTCGCTTTCGGCATAGCCCCAGTGCATATTTTCCCAAGTGACCGCCACGGGGTTGTGCTGATAAAACATAAGGTACTTGCCGTTATAGTACGTCAGCCCGTTGGGGTCATTAAGCCAGCCCCGCTTTGCGGTAAAGTGGGCGTAAGGGCGGTATTTGCCGCAGTAATCGGTATCCGCGCTGTCGCTTTGGCGTAAGTTCAGGTCAATGTCTCTGTCGCACTCCACGCGGATTTTTTTGCCCATAAACCGCTCAACGTTCAGCGGAAATTCATAGTCCGGCTCGTCAAAATCAATCGCCGCTACAAAGTCGTAAACGAGCTTACCGTCGACATAGAACAGCACCCGTTTATTCTGCCCGTGATGGCTTGCGGGGACAATTAGATATTTTTTATCGCAGTAAAATTCCATAAAACCGCTCCCTTATTTTAATTATTGCCAAGCAGTTCGCCGATACATACCGTCAGCGGCTCGGCGTTGTTTTTGTACAAGCCCACGGTTATTTTATCGGCAAAGGTATAAAATTCCGTGATATTCGGCTGTCCGAAAAGGTACGCAATAACCCTTTCCTCCGAGGGGTCGATTATCCAGTACTCCTTTACCCCCGCCGTTTTGTACAGCAGCAGCTTGTCCTTATAGTCCCGCTCGGGGTTGCTCGGCGAAACTATTTCGATTATAAAATCGGGTGCGCCGTTGTACTTCTGACTGTCGAATTTATCGGGGTCGCAGGCAACAAAAATGTCGGGCATAACCACCTCTTTGTCGTTTATTTGTACGTCCGTGGGGGCGGTAAATACCTTGCATTTTCCGCCGTTTCTTTTGATGTAATTTTTAATGGTATAGCTTAGCTCGCTTGAAATTTCCTGATGCTTTATACTCGGCGCGGGCGACATATTAACAATCTGCCCGCCGTCAAAATCAAAAGGCTCTGTAAGAACCGTCCGCGAGCACATAGGCAAAATCTGCCCGTTAATAAGCTCGCAGTTGTCGGGAAGATTGAGCTTGTAAAATTCGTCTACGGTGTACTTTTTTTCCATTGGCATTGGCATTTTTATTCCTCCCATAATTTAATTAATAATTAATAATTTTTATAAACCGTTACCCGTTCAAAAAAATATTAATTTGCAATTCCAACAATTATTAATTATCAATTTATTTTTATGCGGAACGGAAAACCCGTCCCCTGCAACAATACAAAAACGTACAAATAATTATTAATTACTTTTGCAGCGTCCCATGCGACAGCGCCGTCAGATACGCGTTGATAAACCCGTCCAAATCCCCGTCCATAACCGCGCCGATGTTGCCGTTCTCGAAGTTGGTGCGGTGGTCTTTCGCCAAAGTGTAGGGCATAAACACATACGACCGTATCTGCGCGCCCCATGCTATCTCTTTCTGCACGCCCTTGATGTCCTCGATTTTTTCAAGGTGCTCCCGCTCCTTTATTTCCACCAGTTTCGACATCAGCATTTTCATGGCGTAATCCTTGTTTTGGTACTGGCTCCTCTGTGTTTGGCAGGACACCACAATTCCCGTTGGCAAATGGGTCAGCCGCACCGCCGAAGAGGTCTTGTTTACCTTTTGCCCCCCTGCGCCGCTTGCACGGTAGAAGTCAATCTCCAAATCCTCGGGACGTATCTCGATATTCGTGTCCGCCTCTGACATTTCCGGCATAACCTCGAGAGAGGCAAAGGACGTGTGCCGCCGTCCCGAGCTGTCGAACGGCGATACCCGCACAAGACGGTGCACGCCCATTTCCGACTTTAAAAAGCCGTAGGCGTTCAGCCCCTCGATAAGCAGCGACGCGGATTTCAACCCCGCCTCTTCGCCGTCCAGGTAGTCCAGCGTGGTGACGGTGAAACCGTGGCTTTCCGCCCACATTGTGTACATACGGAAAAGCATCTGCGCCCAGTCCATAGCCTCCGTGCCCCCCGCCCCCGCGTGGAACGTGAGAATGGCGTTCTTGCCGTCGTACTCCCCCGTGAGGAGGGTTGTCAGTTTCATTGCCTCAAGCTCTTTTTTGAAACGGTCCGCGTCCCGCTTGATTTCCTGAGCGGTTTCCTCGTCCTCGTCCTCCTCCATGGCAAGCTCGATCATGGTGAGAGCGTCCTCCAGCTTTTCGTTCAGCTTGCTGTAGCTCTCCACGGTCGCCTCATGGCGTTTGATAGTCTGCATAACCTTTTGGGAGTTCTCGATATCGTCCCAAAAGCCGTCTTTTCCGGACTGCTCCTGCAAATCGGCAATTTCGGCTTTAGCCTTGTCGATGTCCAGAATTTCGTAAAGTTCTTTCATATCCTTTCGGCAGCTCTCCAGCTCCACCCGAAGTTCGTCAAGCAATAACATAAAAATTTCCACCTTTCCTTTCAGAGAATAGATAATAGAGAATAGAAAATAGAATTTGTACCCTGTCAGAATAAAGTGTGCCTGTAGGCTATAAATTTTTGTATCATAAAATCAATCCTTTTCAAAAACATACAAATTATTATACCATATTTTTGCGCGGTTTTCAAGGGGTTATTCCATATTTGCCAAAGGTTTTTGCACAGCGGCGGCAGCGGTATCGGTATTGGTATTCGTAATCGTAATCGTATTCGTATTCGTATTTGTATTCGTATTCGTATTCGTGTATAAATTTGTATATGCTTTGTATAAATTTGTATCAGCCTTGCATATGCTTTGCATAAATTTGTATCAGCTTTGTATATGCTTTGTACCGTTTTGTATGCCGCTTGTATTTTCATTGTTTTTCCAACGTGAATTAATGCTGTTTCTCCTCTTTTCGGAAAGCTCGGCAGCACGTTCAACCTGCCCGTAAATCAGCGTAAAAATGGCGTTTTCGATAGGGTCTAACTCGGGAATTTCACGTCCCACACATTTGCACAAAACAGCGGTCATAATTTTTGAACGGGGTTTCTCGTCCAGCGACAGTAAAACCTCGATTTCGGTTTCATACAATTTTAAACCTTTTTTATTGGCAGAGTTCATAATCTGTTCCTCCTTAAAATTTATCCCTCTACTAATAGCGCCAAAACGCAAAAAGTTGCACGTTAACGTGCAACTTTAAATGTAAACATTCTGTAAATTATTATTTCCCACAAAAATATGAAGTACACTTCATGCTGATTTTGTGTAATTTTACCTGTTTTTTCAAAAGTCAATGAAGTACACTTCATATCCGCATAAAATTAAAAGGGACGAAAAATTCGTCCCAAATTATTAACTATTTCTTACGCCTTTTCTTTCTGCGCACCTGCTTTCCCTTTCTCCATAACGTCATAGCACAGAAAATCTCCGCTGTCGGTGAGGATTTTGCGGTACTCCTTTTCGGCATAGCCCCGCTTTATGTATATCCCCTTTGCGGGCAGCGAGGAATCCAACCGAACCGTTTCGGAGTACCCGAAAATCATTTTTTCCGCGAAGTCAAGCAGCCGTCCGCCAAAGCCGTTTCCCTGCCGCGAGGGTTTCACGAACAGCCTTGCGATTTCGTTCCCGTCCACCGTAACCGTCCCCGAAACCGCGCCGTTTTCCTCAAAAACGAAAACCTTTCCCGCCCCGATGTCGGCGGCTATTTTTTCGGGCTTGTGGTGCGCAATAAAAAATTCCACCGCCCCCGCAGGGTAGTATTTGGGGTACACCGCCTCAACGGTTTCCCGCACAAGCTCCGCGACAATATCCCGCTCCTCGGCGGTTGCTTTTCTTATCATTTTTTTCTCCTTTTCTTTTTGCGCACCTGCTTTTTCGGCGGCGTACCCTTTTCGGGCTTTTCGGGTTTTTCAATTTGTACAGCCTGTTCCTCCCCGCCCTCGTTAAACGAGTACCGCACGGGTTTCAGCTTTGACTGGTGGAACTGCTGCGCGCTGTAAAGTCCCCAATAGCCCGAAAGCATATAGCTGATAGCTATGGCGAGGGCGTAGTACACAAACCCCCCCGCCCCGAAAAGCTCGATACTTAAAATAATCGTGGCGAAGGGACAGTTTGTCACCCCGCAGAAAACCGCAAGAAGTCCAACCGCCGCCCCGAAACCCGGGTTTAACCCGATAAGTCCGCCGAAAGCGCAGCCGAAAGTCGCCCCCACGAAAAAGCTGGGTACAATCTCTCCCCCCTTAAAGCCCGCCCCCAAAGTCAGAGCCGTGAAAAGTATCTTCACCAAAAACGCCGCGGGGAACGCCTCCCCCGAAAACGCCCGCTCGATAACGTCCATTCCCGCGCCGTTGTAGTCGGTTGTACCGATAAGCAGGGTCAGAGCAACCACGATAAGTCCGCCCACTGCAACCCGTATATATGGGTTCTTAATATACTTTCCGTATAATTTCCCCGAGCCGTGCATGGCAAAGCAGAACAGCACGCTTACCGCCGCGCAGGCAGCTCCCAAAACGGTTACTCTCAAAAGGTCGGGAACAGCCGCCGTGTTGAACGAGGGAATTCCGCTGACGATAAAGCTCTCGGGCGTACCTCCCAGCAGCTTTGAAACCACCGCCGCCGTCACCCCCGAAACCATGCAGGGCACAAGGGCGGAGTACTGCGCCGCCGCCACGATAGTCACCTCAACCGCGAAAACCGCCGCCGCCACGGGCGTACCGAAAAGCGCGGAAAATCCCGCCGCCATGCCGCACATTATGAGAATGGAAGTATCTTCCTTGTCCAGCTTGAAAACCTTGCGGAAAGGCGAGGCAAGGCTGCCGCCTATTTGCAGAGCCGCACCCTCCCGCCCCGCAGAGCCGCCCGTTAAATGGGTCAGGAACGTCGCCGCGAAAATCAGCGGCGCAAGCCGTAAAGACACGGTTTCCTCGCCCCGCGCCCCCTTGATGATGTTGTTAGTCCCCGGGTCGCGGGAGAGTTTCAGCGCGTTGTACAGAAACACGATAACCACGCCCGCCAGCGGCATTGCGAGAATAATCAGCTTGTTGTCCGTGCGGTAGGACGTTGCAAAGCCGAGAGCGTACGAAAAGCCCGTCCCCGCAAGCCCCACAATTCCGCCGATTATCACCGCTATGACGAACCATTTCGCAAACCCGCAAATCAGGGCAAGATAGGTACTGTTTTTAATTTTAGCAATTTTTTCCTCCGTCATTTTTTCAGTCCTCCAACATGAGTAGTACTTCCCGCAAAAGTTTGCAGGCGGCGGCTGTTGAAACGCCGCTTTGGTCGTAGTGGGGGGACAGCTCCGTCAAGTCCGCCCCCACGATATTCAGCCCTTTTAACGCAAGCACCGCGTTCAGCAGCTCGTCAAACCGTACCCCGCCGTGCTCGGGAGTACCCGTCCCGGGGAAAACCGACGGGTCGAGAACGTCCAAATCTATTGTCAGATAGACGTTTTTCCCCGCAAGCTCGCGGGCGGCATTTTCAACGCCGTTAAGGTCGAATTTCCGCATTTTGGTGTGCTTTTCGGCAAATCGGAACTCCTCACGCTCCCCGCTGCGAATGCCGAACTGGTAAATATGCCCGTCCCCCACAAGCTCGTGGCAGCGGCGCATAACGCAGGCGTGGGAATTTTTCACCCCCAGGTAATCGTCCCGCAAATCGGCGTGTGCGTCAAACTGTATAATGTACAGGTCTTTATACTTTTTGTATACGGCACGCACCGCCCCCAGCGTTACCGAATGTTCCCCTCCAAGCATAACGGGACGTTTTCCGTCCGCCAAAATTTCGGCGGCAACGTCCTCGATTTGAGCGAGAGCCGTCTCAACCGAGCCGATGCAAAGCTCGGGGTCGCCCCCGTCAAAAACGCGGCAGTCAAGCAAATCCCTGTCCTGATAGGGGGAGTATGTCTCGATACCGAAACTGTCCGCCCGAATAGCCCCGCACCCAAACCGCGCCCCCGGGCGGAACGAGGTCGTACTGTCAAACGCCGCCCCGAAGATAACGGTTTTGGCGCTCTCATAATCGCTGTCGCAAGCGATAAAGGCTTTTTTTTCTATCTGCATTTTTTTAACCCCTTTCAAAATTAATAATTAAGGTGTTTGCTCCGCAAACGAATTAATAATTTCCCGAACGCGTAACGGTTTACTTTAAAATTAATAATTTAATTTTTTAATAATTAATATTTTAGGGAAAAAACAAACGGTTTGCCAAAAAATTATTAATTATTAATTCTTAATTATTAATTATTTTAAACCGCGCTTTCAAGCAATTTCTTAACATAATTCGGAATAGCAAAACACCCCTTGTGCAAATCGGTGTTGTAGTACCCCGTGGTAATGCCCAGGGAATTCCACCGCTCGCAGTCGGCGGCAAGAGGGTCAACGCACCGCGATGCAAACCCGAAAAGCCAGTGCCCCGAGGGGTAGGTGGGAATATGCGCCTGATAAACCCTGCAAACGTCGAAAAACTCGCGGATACGCCTATGCGCCCGCTGCATAGCTTTCGCGTCCTCGTTGTAGTACGGGCTTTCATGCTGATTGACAAGAATTCCCTTTTCCGTAAGAGCGTTGTGGCAGTTGCCGTAAAACTCGCTTGTGAACAGCCCCTCTCCCGGACCGAAGGGGTCTGTGCTGTCCACAATAATCAGGTCGTAGCGGCTTTCTTTCCCCCGCACGAACCGCAGCCCGTCGTCGTAAAAAATGTGCACGCGGGGGTCGTCCAGACGGCAGGCGGTCTGGGGCAGAAACTCCCTGCACACCTCGACCACGCGGCGGTCGATCTCCACCATGTCGATATTTTCCACGGTTTTGTACCTCGTCAGCTCACGGACAGTCCCCCCGTCCCCCGCGCCTATGACGAGGACGTTTTTAACCTCGGGGTTTGACGCCATAGCCACATGGGTAATCATTTCGTGGTAGATAAACTCGTCCTTTTCGGTAAGCATCATAAGCCCGTCCAGCGTGAGAAACCGCCCGAATTCGGGGCTTTCAAACACGTCTATGCGCTGATAGTCGCTCTGCTCCGAGCAAAGCTGCCTGTTGACCCGTATCGACATTTTAACGTCTTTGGTGTGAGGTTCGCTGAACCATAAATCCATAAAAAATTTCCTTTCTGTAATTATTGATACTATTATACTATTTGTTATCGTTTGATAAATCCTCGAGACGTTCCTCCGCCGCCTTTTTTTCGTCAAAATAAACCTTAAACGACAGGAACGCCGCAACCCCCCACATTACCCCCGAAAGATACCCCGTAATCTGCACCGCCGCGCTTTCGCCGTACAGCGTTGTGAACACCGCCGATATAAACGCCCCCAGCGTCATCGCGGAAAAAATAAGCCCCAAATAAACATACTTAGCGTTTTTGTTGTATTTTTTTCTGTACATATCAACGCCTCCTTATCTGTTCGGTACGGGAAACCCGTCCCCTACAAAATCACGCGTATGCGCTCGATATTCATATCCTCCGTACCCGTCATAACGCAGCCCCTCTCCTTTGAGTAGCTTATGTACGCAAGAATTTCCTCGGTTATCATCTCCCCCGGGGCGAGTATGGGAATTCCCGGCGGGTAGCACATCACAAACTCGCCGCTAATCTTCCCCGCGCTCTCGGCTATGGGTACGGACTTTTGATTTCCGTAAAAAGCCGCCTGGGGGGACAAAACAACCCGGGGGTTTATGTACTCCTGCTCCAGCATGCCCGTCTTGTCTTTTGAGAACCGCCGCTTAACCTCCGCCATTGCGGACACAAGCCGCTCAATGTCCTTCCACATATCCCCCGCGGAGATGTACGCCAAAATATTGCCTATGTCCCCGAATTCAATCTGAATGTCGTAACAGTCCCGCAAATAATCGTAAACCTCAATACCCGCCAAACCGATGTCGCGGGTGTGTACGGACAGCTTAGTCCTGTCAAAATCGAAAAAGTCCTTACCGTTGACAAGCTCGTCCGCAAAGGCGTAATAGCCGCCGATTTTGGCGATTTCCTCACGGGCGTAGTCGGCGGTTTTCACGACTTTGGCAATTATTTCTCTTCCGTTTAAAGCAAGGTTTCTCCGGGAAATATCCAGCGATGAAAGCAGCAAATAAGACCCGCTCGTCGTTTGGGTAAGGTTTATCACCGACCGCACCCGACCCTCTGTAACGCCGAAATTAGCCGCGTTCCCCCCGATAAGGAGAAAACTGCTTTGCGTAAGCGACCCCCCCGACTTGTGCATGGAAACCGCAGCCATGTCCGCCCCCGCAGCCATTGCGGACACGGGCATATTCTCCCCGAAATAAAAGTGGGTGCCGTGCGCCTCGTCAACAAGAACCGCCATGCCGTGACTGTGCGCAAGCTCGGTAATCTTCCTCAAATCCGAGCAAACCCCATAGTAAGTGGGGTTGTTAACAAAAACCGCCTTAGCCTCCGGGTTTTCGAGAATAGCTTTTTCCACGTCCTCGGCGGACATACCGAGAGGTATGCCCAAACGCTCGTTTACCCCGGGGTTTACGTACACGGGAACAGCCCCGCTTAAAACAAGGGAATTTATGGCGCTGCGGTGGACGTTTCGGGGCATGATAATCTTCTCCCCCGCCCTGCATACCGACAGTATCATGGACTGCACCGCCGAGGTCGTCCCCCCTATCATAAAAAAGCAGTAAGCCGCTTTAAACGCCCCTGCCGCCAGCTCCTCGGCTTCCTTGATTACCGAAGTGGGGTGACAGAGATTATCCAGCGGCTTCATCGAGTTAACATCAACGGACATACAGTCCTTGCCCAAAAATTCCGTAAGCTCGGGGTTTCCCTTGCCGTGCTTGTGCCCGGGCACGTCGAACGGGACAATACGCGCGTCCCGATATTTCAGCAGCGCCTCGTAAATCGGCGCGCGGCTTTGGTCCAATTCAGACATAATAACCAACCCTTTCAACTGTTCAATATCCAAATATCACGTTCCGCTTGGTACTCATAAAAACGCTCCCCGTCGGTGGAAACGGCGTACGTCCCGAAAAGCCTGTCGGCGTGCTCGCCCTCTTTTACCCGCCAGGAAAACGCGTAAACGGTTTCCCCGTCAACTTCCATTTCCATAGGCTCGGCAAGGAAGTCCCCCTCTTCGCCGAAACCCTTTGTCAGCAAGAACTGCTCCAGCTTTTGCCGCGCTGCCTCCTGCCCTATATCCGCACG